>NZ_SOAU01000001.1:2798854-3128281 GCF_004364865.1 Ilumatobacter fluminis | reverse complement strand
GAGCGCTGAACTCTGACATGAGTACGGCCCCGCTCCGAGCCCGCTGGCTGGGGCGGGTGCCCTACCGCGAGGCGCTGGCCCTCCAGCAGGCCCTCTTCGATCACGGGCACGAGCAGCACCTGCTGCTGCTCGAGCACGACCACGTCTTCACGTACGGCCCCCACGCCGACCTCGACACCAACCTCCGGTGCGAGCCCGCGGCGGTGGGCGCCGACTTCGTGAAGGTCAAGCGTGGCGGCGACATCACCTACCACGGGCCCGGTCAGCTGGTCGGGTACCCGATCGTGAACCTGCCCAACGTGAAGGGTTCGCTCCAGCACGTCAACGCGGTCGAAGACCTGCTGATCGACACCCTGACCGAGCTCGGGGTGCCCGATGCCGGCCGCCTGCCCGACTATCCGGGCGTCTGGGTCGACGTGAACGGTCACGAGCCGCGCAAGATCGCGGCGATCGGTGTCCGTCTGAAGGGCGGGCGCACCATGCACGGCTTCGCGCTCAACCTCACGACCGACATGCGCTACATGCGCGAGCACATCGTCGCGTGCGGGATCGCCGATCGGCCCGTCACCTCGTTGTCCGAGGAGGGCGTCGACGCCTCGACGGAACAGGTCGTCGACATCCTCGTCCGGCTCGCCGCCGACCGGTGGGGCGGGGGAGCGGTCGATCGCCACGACGTGCAGTGGCAGCACCGGACCGCCGACCTCACCCCGTTCTCCCGTGGCGAGGGGCCCGGTGAGAAGGTCACGTTCCGGCCGCGGTCGCACGCCCGCCTGGAGGCCGCCGGGGTCACCGAGGGACTCCAGATCGAGAGCCGCAAGCCCGACTGGCTCCGCCCGAAAGTCGACCTGAACGCAGAGGTCGTCTCGCTCAAGAAGACGATGCGCGAACTGTCGCTCGTGACCGTGTGCGAGGACGCCGGCTGTCCCAACCTCTCCGAGTGCTGGAGCGACGGCACGGCGACCTTCATGGTGCTCGGCGAACGCTGCACACGTGCGTGCGGGTTCTGCCTCGTCGACACACGCAAGCCGCTCGGGCCCGAGGCCGACGAGCCGCAGCGGGTCGCCGAGGCGGTCGACCGGCTCGGGCTCGACCACGCCGTGCTCACCATGGTTGCCCGCGACGATCTCGCCGACGGCGGCATGGCCCACATCGCCGCCTGTGTCGAGGCGATCCGGCTGCGCCGACCCGCCACGCGCGTCGAGACGCTGATCTCCGACGCCAAGGGCTCGCTCGACTCGCTCGAGCTGCTGTTCGCCGTCCGACCCGACGTGCTCAACCACAACGTCGAGACGGTGCCCCGCCTCCAGCGGGCCGTGCGCCCCTCGGCGGGCTACGCACGCAGCCTGGCGGTGCTCTCGTGGGCGAAGGAGGCCGGGCTCGTCACCAAGTCGAGCCTGATGGTCGGTGTCGGCGAGACCGACGACGAGGTCGTCGCCACGCTGGCCGACCTCGCAGGGATCGGGTGCGACATCGTCACGATCGGCCAGTATCTCCGTCCGACGACGCATCACCTGCCCGTGTCGCGCTGGGCGGAACCCGACGAGTTCGCCCGCTGGAAGCAGATCGGCGAAGACCTCGGCATCGGCCACGTCGAGGCCAGCCCGCTGACCCGCTCGAGCTACCACGCCAAGCAAGCCGCCGAATCGGTCACCACCCCCGTCACCCTGTCCTAGGGGTCGGATACGTTTCGTCGGGACCGACGAAACGTATCCGACCCCATCTGTTCGCTAGGTCTCGAGGGGGAGGAGGGCGTCGGCGGCTTCGGTGAGGTGGGTCTGCCAGGCGTCGACGGTGGTGGGTTCGTCGATCGGAAGGACGACGAACTTGCTGGTGCCGATGTCGACGAAGCGACCGATGAGCGACCGGAGAGCCTCCCAGCTCGTCGGGACGAGCTCGCTCGGGTCGAGATCGGGCCGTCTCTTCGCCAACTGCTCGAGCAGCGGCGTCGGCGCATCGCCCAGCGAGTAGGGGATCAGGACACCGTAGTGATCGTCTTCGATCTCGCGGTTGTGCTCGGTGCAGACCTGCTCGATCACCTCGCGACCGGCGGCCGCGTCGGCCGGCGTGACGAACGAGGGCAACCAGCCGTCGGCGAGGCGCCCGACCCGCTTGAGTTCGGACGGCGCGATGCCGCCGAGCCAGACGTCCATTCGCTTCGGCACCGGGCGCACGCGCACGCCGTCGTAGTGGAAACGTTCGCCGTCGTGCACGACCGGCTCGCCGGTCCAGCACTGGCGCATGACCGACATCGCCTCGTCGAACCACGCCGCCCGTTCCTTGCGGTCGACCCCGAACGCCTGCTGCTCCATCGGGTGGACCTGGCCGAGCCCGAACGCCGGGAGCAGGCGACCGCCCGACATCGTGCCGAGCGTGGCCAATGCCTTGGCGAGCACGATCGGGTTCCGACCAGGCAGCACCATCACCGACATCCCGAACTTCAGGTTCGTGGTGCGGCCGGCCGCGTACGACATCGCGACCATCGGGTCGGGGGCGTCACCGCCGATCTTCTCCGACACCCACAGGCTGTCGAAGCCGTGACGTTCGAGTTCGTCGACGACGAGACCGAAGCGTTCGTCGTGGAGGGTGGTGCGCGTGCCGAGGCCGTAGCCGATCCGGACCTTCATGTCCGGATGGTGTCACACGTGGCGGTGTTGGGTGCTAGCCGAGGGCTCGACCGACGCGGGTGTCGGCGAGGACCATGGCGAGGCGGGGGTCGTCGCCGCGCTCGACGCGGCCGACCTGGATCCAGCTGAGGACGAAACTGGCGGCGGCCACGGCGATGACCAGCGACCACTGCGACACCTCACCGATGAGGCTCAATCCGGCCGCCAAGCCCGCCGCGACCACGCTCAGCACGGCGCCCAGCCGAAGCGTGGCGAAGAGTGTGGCGTTGGTCATGGACCATGTGTAACCCATCGGTCCCTTCTGCTACGCCGGAATTACGGAGTCGCGCGGAAACGACGCGCGTTCTGCAACACAACGGTCATACGCGTCACCTGATCGCGCGGCCGGTCTGCACGTGAGGACCGACCGGTAGCGTGCCGCCATGGCCGATGCCCGACGGGTGCTCCGGCACCGTTCGGTGCGCCTCTACCTGACGTCGACCGCGCTCGCCGCCGTCGGTCTCAACATCTTCGTCACCGTGTTGTTCAAGCACGTGTTCGACATCACGGGCAACGAGCTCGACATCGGCTGGCTCGGCCTCGCCCAGTTCCTGCCCGCCGCGTTCCTGGTGCTGGTGTCCGGTTGGGTCGCCGACCGGTTCGACCGTCGCCGCATCAGCTTCGCGTTCATGATCGTCCGCGTCGTGTGCTGTCTCGCCCTCGTCGCCGTCGCCCGTTCCGAACCGACGAGCATCTGGCCCTTCCTCTTCGTCGCGCTTGCCTTCGGCACCGCCGATGCGATGCTCAACCCGGCTCGGCGATCGATGGCACCGCTGATCGCCCCGGTCGACGAGTTCCCGCAGGTGATCGCGCTCTGGACGGCCACGTTCACGGCGTCGTCGATCATCGGGCCGGTGCTCGGCGGGTTCATCTACGTCCAGGGACCCGACGTCGCCTACCTGGTCGCCGGGGCGCTGCAGTTGGCGGCGGCACCGTTCCTGCTGCTGATCCGGTTCGAACGCCCGCAGGAGCGCTCGACCGGGAGGCCAACGCTCGGGAACGCGATGGAGGGCCTGCGCTTCGTCCGCCGCACACCGATCGTGCTCGCGGCGATCAGCCTCGATCTGTTCGCCGTGCTGTTCGGCGGTGCGGTCGCACTGATCCCGGCGGTTGCTGAGGAGCGGCTGGGCGTCGGCGACATCGCCTACGGCTGGTTGCGTGCGGCGCCGGGTATCGGCGCTGCGGTGATGGCCGTGGTGCTCGCTGTGCGACCGGTGCAACGGCGCGTCGGCCCGACCCTGTTGTGGGTCGTGGCGATCTTCGGTGCCGGCACCGTCGTCTTCGGCGTCACCACCAGCTACGCCGTGGCGTTCGTCGCGCTCGTCGTGCTGTCGGGTGCCGACATGGTGTCGATGTTCATCCGGGGCTCGATCGTCCCGCTCGCCACACCGAACGACCAGCTCGGCCGGGTCAGCGCGGTCGAGGGCGTGTTCATCGGTGCGTCGAACGAGCTCGGCGCCTTCGAGAGCGGTGTCGCTGCGCGTGCGTTCGGGCTGCCATGGGCGATTGCAGGCGGCGGTGCGATCACCATGCTGATCGCCGGCTCGTTCGCGATCTTCTTCCCGACCCTGCGCAAGGTCGACCGCTTCAGCGACGTCAAACCGCCCCAGCCGACGGCGGTCTGAGCACTGCCTCAGCCGAAGATGCGGCTGAGGCGGGCGACGGCGCGGAACTTGCGGCCGGTGTCGAACGATCGGTCGGCGCCGATGCGGCCGATCCCCGAGGCGATCGTCGGGTAGATGTGCACGAGGTCGGAGAGCTCGTCGACGCCGATCCCGAAGCGGATCGCCAGCGCCAGTTCGTGGATCAGTTCGCCTGCACCCGGTGCCAGCGCGTGGGCGCCGACGATGCGGTCGTTTGCCGCAACCACGATGATCGACCCCTCGGTGGTGCCGTCGGCCCGTGCCCGGTCGTTCTCGGCGAGTTCGTGCCGGAAGACGGTGACGTTCCGTTCTCCGTGCCGTTCACGGGCCTCGGCGGCAGTGAGACCGGCATGGGCGAGCTCGGGATCGGTGAAGGTGCACCACGGCACGAGATGAGCGGGCTGCCCGCGCCCGGGGAAGAACATGTCGCGCACCGCCAGGACGGCATCGTGCGCCGCCGCGTGGGTGAAGCGAGGACGGTCGGCTGCCGCGTCGCCCACCACGTAGATGTTGGGGACCAGCGTTCGGTTGCGTTCGTCGACGTCGGCTCCGGCGGCCGAGACCGGAACACCGAACGCGTCGAGACCGAGGTCGTCGACGTTCGCGATCCTCCCGGTGGCGACCAGCAGCCCTTCGGCCGTGAACTCACCTTCGGTCGTCTCGACGACGACGCCGTCGCCGCCGCGCCGAACGGCGGTCGCCGTCGTGGCGAGGCGCAGATCGACCCCTTCCTCTCGCAGGATCTGACCCAGCCGATCGGCGAGTTCGGGTTCGTCGCGCGGGACGAGGCGGTGTGCCTGTTCGATCACGGTCGTCGGGACGCCGAGGCGCACCATGGCCTGCGCGAGCTCGGTGGCGATCGGACCGCCGCCGATCATCACGAGCGACGACGGCGGCCGTTCGAGTGTGAACAGGTTCTCGCTGGTCAATACGTCGACCGATTCGATCCCGTCGATCGCCGGCACGGCCGGACGACTCCCAGTACAGACGAGCGTGTAGCGCGTGTCGAGTTGCACCTCGCCCTCGTCGGTGGTGACGGTGACCTGGCGGTAGCCGGTGATGCGAGCCGTGCCCTCGATGACGTCGACACCCATCTGTCGGAACCGGTCGGGGTGGTCGTCGGTCGCGGCGATCTGGCCCTGGACATCCTTGGTCCGGGCCCACACGGCGTCGAGATCGACCTCGGGTTCGCCGCCGGTGATACCGAAGCGGTCGGCCGTCCGGACGGTGTGCGCCACCCGGGCGCTCGCCAGCAACGTCTTCGATGGCACACAGCCCGTCCAGAGGCAGTCGCCGCCGATCGGGCCCCGCTCGACCGCGGCGACCTTGAGGCCCACTTCGCCGGCGGCGAACTCGGCGGCGAGGGTCCCGCCCGAGCCCATGCCGACGATGACGAGGTCGTAGGTCGGGCCCATCAGGTCGTCGTGGTGGCGGTCGTGGCCGTGGCGTCGGGGCGTCGCATGCGCTGCACACCGTAGACCGTCGGCCCGAGGATCGCTCGGCCGAGTACGCGCGTTCTGCCAGACTGGACGACCGGGGGCCAACCGACCACAGAAAGAGAACCAGCAATGCAGAACATGATCAAAGAGTTCAGAGACTTCATCAACAAGGGCGACGTCGTCACGATCGCCGTCGGCTTGGTGATGGCGCTGTACTTCAAGCAGATCGTCGACAAGATCATCGAGGGCGTCATCACGCCGCTCCTCGCCGCCATCTTCGGCGAGCCCAACTACGCGAGCATCGGCTTCGACATCGGCGACTCGTTCATCAGCATCGGTCTGGTGCTCGGAGCAGTCATCGACTTCATCGCCGTCTCGTTCATCCTGTTCCTCCTCATCAAGGCCTACAACAAGTGGAAGGCCGAGGCTCCGGAGGAAGAGGCCGGCCCGACCGAGGTCGAGCTGCTCACCGAGATCCGCGACTCGCTCCGCAACCGCTGAGTCGAGTCCGACAACACCCAGAACCTGCCGCACGGGCGGGCTCGCGCGTGGCGCGGGCCCGCCCGTCGGCTTGAATGGCTGGTCATGGAGCGGGCGCTACTCGGACTCGTCGGTGTGATCGCGCTCGTCGCGTCCGCCTGTGGCGAGGGTGACGACGCCGTGTCGACGCTGCCCGACGTGCCCGACACGGTTGCCCTCGGCGGGGTCCCCGAGGCGCCGACGCCGATCTCGTCCACGATCGTCCCGGCGACGCTGCCCCCACCGACCACCCTCCCGGAAGTCGAGCCGATCACGGCGCCGGTCGGTGACGCCGCCGCCGGCGACCGGCTCCTGCTGATCGGTGACTCGGCGATGCTGACGCTCACCCCACGCGCCGAGGGGATCGCCTGCGACATCCTGACCGGGCTCGGGTGGCAGGTCGGCATCGAAGCCGAACTCGGCCGATACATCGGGTTCGCCGACGAGGTGGTCGACGAACTCGTCATCGACGTGGCCGACGACTGGCAGGTGATCGGGCTCATGTTCGGGCATCACCTCGACACCACCCCCGACGAGTTCGGTGTTGCGCTCGACGAGGTGCTCGACGACATCGGCGCGGTGCCGGTGCTGCTCTACACCCGGAGCGAGATCGACGAGGCCAGCGCCGAACTGAACGACGTCATCCGGCAGCGGGCCACCGACCGCCCGACGGTGGTGCTGGTCGACTGGGGCACCGCCGTCGCCGACGAGCAGGAACTCGAACTCGTCGGCGCCGACGGGCTCCCGACGGTGGCGGGCATGGAGCGGATCACGCTGCTCACCGCGGCAGCGCTGGGCGAGTCGCCGTCGGGCGGCGGCGGGTTGTGTTTCGAGCCGACCTTCACCGACGACTCGGCCATCGTGCTGTGACACCGGGCCGCCGAACCCACCGTTCGGCTCGGCCCGCACGCTCGTAGCCTGTCCTGATGCTCCAAGCACAAGCACTCTCGGTGGAGGTCGGAGGTCGACTCGTCGTCGATCAGGCCTCGTTCACCGTGATGCCGCGCGACAAGGTGGGCATCGTCGGTCGCAACGGCGCCGGCAAGACCTCGATGTTCAAGGTGCTCGGTGGTGCCGCCGAGCCGTCGGGCGGCAAGGTGCTGCGCAAGGGCGGCTTCGGCTACCTGCCACAAGACCCGAAGATCGACGGATCACAGGAGCACCGAACCGCTGTCCAGCACGTGCTGTCGGGCCGCGGGATCGACGCCGAGGTCGAACGGATCGAGAAGCTGCGTGCCGCGATGGAAGAGTCGCCGACCGACGCCAACGTCGCCCGCTACAGCCGCGCCGAGGAGCGGTTCCGGCTCGAGGGCGGTTACTCCGCCGACAGTGAGGCCCGCTCGCTCGCAGCCGGTCTCGGGATCGGCCAGGATCGCATCGAGCTCCCGATCGGGGTGCTGTCGGGCGGCGAGCGTCGCCGGGTCGAGCTCGCCCGCATCCTGTTCGCCGGATCCGACGTGCTCTGTCTCGACGAGCCGACCAACCACCTCGACGTCGACGCCAAGACGTGGCTGATGGGATTCCTGCGGCAGTACCGCGGCGCCCTGCTCGTGATCAGCCACGACCTCGACCTGCTCGACGAGGCGATCACCCGTGTGCTGCACCTCGACCGTCCGACCGAGACGGCGACCGGCCACATCGTCGAGTACAAGGGCACGTACAGCCAGTACGTGACGGCCCGTGCCGAGGACGAACGTCGCCTCACCAAACAGGCGGCCGAGCAGGAGCGCGAGATCGCCCGCATGCAGAAGTTCGTCGACCGGTTCGGCGCCAAGGCCACCAAGGCCGCCCAGGCACACTCGATCGAGAAGCGCATCGCCCGGCTCGAAGCCGAGAAGGTCGACGCACCGAAGAACACCAAGCAGATCACCGTCCGGTTCCCCGATCCGCCGCCCTGTGGTGAGACGGTCATCGAGGCGAGCGAGCTGTGCAAGGGGTACGGCGGGCCGCCGGTGTTCGAGGACGTCGCCTTCGACCTCGGCCGTGGTGAACGCCTGCTCGTGCTCGGCCTGAACGGCGCCGGCAAGACGAGCCTGCTCCGCATCCTGGCCGGCGAGACCGAAGCCGATCTCGGCCACTTCGAGTTCGGCTACCAGGTGCAGCCGGGCTACTACGCCCAGGAGCACGACAACCTCGACGTGCACCGATCGCTGCTCGACAACATCCGCAACGAGGTCCCGCCCGGCGTGAGCCTGACCGAGACCGAACTGCGCGGACTGCTCGGCATGTTCGGGTTGTCGGGCGAGAAGGTCTTCCAGGACGCCGGCACCCTGTCGGGTGGTGAGAAGACCAAGCTCGCGCTGGCGATGCTGATGGTCGGTCGCAACAACCTGTTGCTGCTCGACGAGCCGACGAACAACCTCGATCCGCCGTCGCGCGAGGCCGTCGCCGATGCCCTCAAGGGCTGGCCGGGAGCGATCATCTTCGTGAGCCACGACACCGAGTTCGTGACCGAGCTGGCCCCGACCAAGGTGCTGCTCATGCCCGACGGCGACGTCGACTACTTCAACGACGAGTGGCTCGAACTCGTCTCCCTCGCCTGACGCTCGCGAACGGTCGGATGAGGTCAGTCGGATGAGGTCAGACCCCAACCGACGAGTTCGTTGATGCCGTCACGTTCCGGTCGGTCGGTTGGGGTCTGACCTCATCCGACAGCACACTGGGTCGATGGGCGACGATGATCTGAAGGCTCGACTGCTCGCTGTTCGCAAGGCGCCGCCTGCGTTCGAGGAGGTGACGGTGGTCGATCGGGTCGAGCGGTCGCCGCGGATGCTGCGGGTGTCGCTCGAGGGCGACGTGCTCCGCCGGATCGAGATCGACCAGCCGGCGATGAGCGTCCGGTTCGTCGTGGCGTGGCCGGGCGACGAGCTCGAACTGCCGGAGTGGAACGGGAACGAGTTCCTGCTGGCCGACGGTCGGCGACCGGCGCTGCGCACGTTCACACCGCTCCGCCACGACGCCGAGCGCAGGCGGCTCGATCTCGAGATCGTGCGTCACGACGGCGGTGCGGTGTCGGGGTGGGCCGAGACGGCCGAGCAGGGGAGTGTCGCCGCGTTCTCCGGACCGGGCGCCGGCTACGACTTCCCCGAGGATGCCGATCGGCTCCTGGTGTTCGGCGACGAGACGGCCATGCCGGCCATCGGGCAACTGATCGAGATGGCGCCCGACCACCTCGCACTCGACGTGCACGTCGAGACGGTGACGCCGGAGGCACAGCTCGATCTCGGGCCGCGCGACGTCGACGACGTCACCTGGTACGACACGCCGGCCGGGGCGCAACCCGGAGGGGCGCTGGCCGATCGTGTCGAGACGCTGACCGGCCTCCCCGACGGTGCCCACGTGTGGGCGGCCGGGGAGGCATCGGCGGTTCAGCGAATCCGCAACCACCTCTTCAAGACGCTCGGGGTCGAGCGCGCTCGAGGAACGGTACGGGGATACTGGAAACCCGCTCGGCAGTGAGCCGGCGGGCGGGCGTCAGATGACCTTGACGCCGACGGCTTCGGGGCCCTTGCGGCCCTCGCCGACCTCGAACTCGACCTGCTGGCCTTCGAGGAGGGTCTTGCGGCCCGATCCTTCGATGTTCGAGAAGTGGACGAAGATGTCCTGGTCGCCTTCGCGGCTGATGAATCCGAAGCCCTTCTGATCATTGAAGAACTTCACGGTGCCAGTGGCCATGTACTTACTGCTTTCTACTGCCCGAACGACCGACGTGATCGCTCGACGCGAGGCACGTTACCTGCCCGACGGCCGAACCGTCCGATCGGTTCGACGAGTCGCTCGTCAGCGATCTCGGAATCCCTTGCCCGCGAGGATCTTCGGCACGTACTTGTCGACCCGGGATGCACGCGTGCTCGACTGCTTCGCGCTCGAGAAATAGAGGTGGTACTCGCGGCGGCGACCGGGGGTCAGTTCGTCGAACGCGGCGGCGAGGTCGGGGTCGGCGTCGAGACGCTCTCGGAGTTCGTCGACCATCTCGGGCTCGGGTGCCGGCCCGACCTCGAGACCGCGGGCCTCGACGTCGATCGCCTGCTCGACGTAGGCCGGGACGATCTCGGCGAGCCGCTCCACGTCGGCGACCGACGTGAACTGCATGCGCCGTGCCGAGCGGGTGTTCGGCCCCTGGTCGTGGAGGACGCCCTCGACATCGTCGAGGAGGGCGCCCTTGAAGAACATCAGGGCCAGGAAGTGCTTCATCTCCTGCATGAGCACGATGTGGCTGCCCTCGTGCGAGTAACAGGGCTTGCCCCACTTGATCGTCTCGTCGAGACCGCACTCGAGCAGCACGGCACGCAGGGCGGCCACCTCGTCGGGCCACTGCTCGCTCGCCGCGAGATAGGCGTCGACGTCGTCGAAATGTTCCATCGCGGCATCGTAGGCCGTTGAGGGAACAGGGTCAGTCGCTGTCGGCCTCGGCGGCTCGTTCGGCTTCGAGATCGCGGCCGAGCTCGTCGGTGGCGTCGAGCGGCGGTCGGATCACGTAGTACACCGATCGTCCCATGATGTGGGTGCCGACAGTACCGGCGATCAGCTGGAGCGCGACGATGAGCAGGGCCTCGATGACCGCCGGCGTGGTGCGCAGCGTCATCGCGACCCCGACGGCCATCAGCAAGATACCGAGCGCCGGCGCCTTGGCGGCGGCGTGCATGCGGGCGTACGTGTCGTCGAAGCGGACGGCGCCGATGCCGGCGAGCAGCACGAGGAGTGCTCCGATGATCATGCTGACGCCGCCGACGACGTCCCAGACCTGATCCATCAGCGATCACCTCGCTGTTCGACGAAGCGGGCGATCGCGCCCGTGGCGACGAAGCTGAGCAGGGCGACGACCAGCAAGGTGTCGAGACCGATCGGCGAGCCGATGTGGGCGGTGCCGACGAGGATGCCGCTCATGATCGTGATCAGGAGGGCGTCGAGGGCGATCATGCGGTCGGGGACGGTCGGGCCCCGGAACAGGCGATAGAGGAAGCAGAACGCTGCGAGCGACAGGATGATCAGGGCGGCGGTGGTCATCGCGGACCTCCCTCGTCGGCGGTCGAGAGCTGGGCTCGCTCGACACTGTCGGCGAACTGTTGTCGGGCCTCCCGCGATCCGAACGCCTTGACCGCGAGTTCCTCGAGGTGGAGGAGGTCGCGCCGGACGGCTTCGACGTCGTGCAGGAAGAGAACGTTGACGTACAGCACGGCGGGGTCGCCCTTCGCCTCGATCGTCATCGTGCCCGGGGTCAGCGTGATCACGTTCGCGACCACCATCATCGTGATCGGCTGCGTGGTGCGGAGCGGCACCGCGACGACGCCGTTGCTGATGCGGCTGCCGGGGGTGATGATCTCCCAGGCGAGGATGAGGTTCGACTTGACCAGCTCGACGAGCACGAAGCCCATGAAGTACAGCAGCGCGAGCGGGCGCACCCGGGGTGTCTGCAGGTCTCCTCGTCGGAGCAGCCGGGGCAGTCGGGCGAATGTCAGCACGAACAGCGCCACCACGATGCCGCTGGCGACGTTGGCGAACGACAGGTCGCCCCACAGCAGGATCCAGAGCACCGTCAGCCACAGGATCGCCGCCGAGGCGCGCATCCCCGAAAAGCGGTTCACGGTGCGTCCTCCGCCTGCTCGGGCTCGAGGTCGACCTGAAACTTGACCTCGTCGTCGACCTCGTCGGTGCCGAGCACCGCCGAGACGTAGCCGGTCGGCTCGAGGAGTTCGATGCTGGCACGTTCGGACACGTCGTAGAGGGCGCCGGCGAAGATGCTGACACCGATCGACGACAGGGCGAGGACGGCCGTCGGGGCGATCATGCCGACCGGGGCGCCGAGGAGGTTCGGGTTCCGCTCCGACTCGGGCGCCAGGCCGACGGGCTCCTCGTCCGGGGCGCTCCAGAAGACGTTCGACCAGATCTTGGTCATCGAGAACAGGGTGAGCATGCCGACGAACAGGCTCGCACCGACGACGAGCCACTCGTCGACGGCGAGGCCGGCATCGGCCAGCGCGAACTTGGCGAGGAAGCCCGAGAAGGGCGGCAGGCCGGCCAGACTCAGGGCCGGGACGGCGAACAGGGCGGCGATCACGGGCGCGGTCCGGATCAGTCCGCCGACCTCGGACAGTCGGGACGAGCCGGCGCGGCGGGCGACCAGCCCGGCGACCAGGAACAGTGCCGTCTTCACGATGATGTGGTGGACGATGTAGAAGACGGCGCCGGCGACACCGGCGACGGTGAACAGCCCGAGGCCGAAGATCATGTAGCCGATCTGGCTGATGATGTGGAACGCCAGGATGCGCTTCATGTCGTCCTGGGCGATCGCGCCGAACACGCCGATCACCATCGTCAGCACGGCGACGACCAAGAGGACGGTGCCCATGTAGTCGGGGCGGTCGAAGAGCAGCGTCTGGGTGCGGATGATGGCGTACACGCCGACCTTGGTGAGCAGGCCGGCGAACACCGCCACGACCGGTCCCGGCGCTGTGGGGTAGCTGTCGGGGAGCCAGAAGAACAGCGGGAACAGGCCGGCCTTGATGCCGAACACGGCGAGCATCGCGAGCGCCAGCATCGCCCGGACCGCCGGGTCGAGTTCGGCGATGCGGATCGACAGGTCGGCCATGTTGACGGTGCCCGTCGCGGTGTACACCCAGGCGAGCGTGGTGATGAAGAGCGCCGACGCCACCAGGCTGATCACGACGTAGCTCATGCCCGACCGGACCTGGTCGGGCCGGCCGCCGAACGTGAGGAGCACATAGCTGGCGGCGAGCATCATCTCGAACGCCACGAACAGGTTGAACAGGTCGGCGGTGACGAAGCTGCCCATCACACCGGCGGCGAGCACGAGATACACGGGATGGAACGCGATGCGTCGACGTTCCTCACCGGCTTGGCCGATCGCGTAGATGTGGACGGCCAGCAGCACGAGCGACGACACGGCGATCATCAGTCCGGCGAGACGGTCGACGACGAGCGTGATGCCGAACGGAGCGGGCCAGCCGCCGTCGCGGTGGATCACGTAGCCCTGGTCGTCGGCGCCGATCAGGAGCGCGATGCTGATGCCGAACACGGCGGTGAGCGCGGCGACGGCGATGATGCGCTGGAGCCAGCGCCAGCGACCGACGACGATCGTGATCGCCGCAGCGAGCAGCGGGATCGCGATCGTGAGGGGGACGAGGGTGCTCATACGGTGTGCTCCTCGTCGAGGTCTTCGTCGTCCTCGTCGGCGTCGGACTCGCGCTGGTCGGCGTCGAGGCGGGCGACGATCCGGTCCTCGATGTCGTCCTCGACGCGGTCGTCTCGCGTGAGCTGCCAGCTGCGGAAGCCGAGCGACAGCAGGAAGATCGTGATACCGAACGTGATGACGATGGCCGTGAGCGCCAGTGCCTGGGGGAGGGGATCGGTGTAGTCGTCGGGGTTGGCGCCTTCGGGAACGATCGGCGCCGGGCCGACACCGCCGCCCGACACGAGGAGCAGCAGGTTGGCGCCGTGACCGAGCAGCCCGATGCCGATGATGATGCGCGACAGGCGGCGCTGCATCAGCAGGAACGAGCCGCAGGCGAACAGGACGGCGGCGACGAAGGCGACGAGGACGGTCATGGCGCCGACGCCTCCATCTGCTCGGGGTCCTGCATCGGTACGGCGTCTTCACCGAAGGCCTCGTAGGCCATCAGCACGAGGCCGACGACGACGAGGTACACCCCGATGTCGAACGGCAGGGCCGAGGTGACCTTGATCTTGCCGAGCAGCGGGAGTTCGCCCTGCCACTTGGCGTGCTCGAGGAACGACTCGCCCAGTGCGAGTGGCACGAGTGCGGTCGTCACCGAGACGAACAGGCCGGTGCCGAGCACGAACCACGGCTTCGGTCGGACCGAACGTCTCACCGACGACACGCCACCGTTGACGTAGCGGAGGCTGATCGCGACACCGGCCGTGAGACCGCCGACGAAGCC
This sequence comes from Ilumatobacter fluminis, assembly GCF_004364865.1. Classification (NCBI taxonomy): domain Bacteria; kingdom Bacillati; phylum Actinomycetota; class Acidimicrobiia; order Acidimicrobiales; family Ilumatobacteraceae; genus Ilumatobacter; species Ilumatobacter fluminis. The sequence goes on along the minus strand of NZ_SOAU01000001.1, from coordinate 3,114,098 downwards.
GCCGCCCGGCTGGTTGTGGCCGGCGAACAGGAAGTAGATCGACAGCACCATGATGCTGGAGAACAGGATCCGCGCCGACACGTCGACCACCGGCAGCCGGGCGAACGCCGGCACCTCGAGCAGGGTCGGCGCCGGCTCGACCGGGCCGCGTCGGGCCACGCGAGCGAGCGCGACGACGCCGAGCGCGGCGATCACGAGCACGGTGATCTCGCCCAACGTGTCCGCGCCGCGGAAGTCGACGAGGATGACGTTGACGACGTTCGAGCCGTCGCCGGACGACACCGACTGACGCACCATGTCGTCGGCGATGTCGGGTTCGGCGACGTCGCTCCGTGCGGCGGCCGTGACGAGTGCCGCGATGAACGCAGTCACGCCGACGAGGGCTGCGACGGCGATACGGATCGGCAGGGCGATCGCCAGGTGCCGATCGTCGAAGCGGGCCGGGAGGAACCGGAGCACCAGGACGAACATGACCGTGGTGAGCACCTCGATGGCGAACTGGGTGAGGGCGAGGTCGGGGGCGCCCTGGGCGACGTAGAAGCCCGACATGCCGAAGCCGACGGCGCCGAGCATGAGCGCAGCGGCGATGCGGCGATGGACGATCGTGGCGCCGATGGCGGCGGCCAGGACGATGCCGGCGAGCGGCACGTGGATCGGGGTGTCGATCAGGTCGGGCCACTCGTCGAGTGCGGCGGCGGCCGGGATCACGATGGCGAGCATCGACACGGTCAGGATGACCATCAGGTACGTCGGCAGCGAGCCGTTCTGCACGACCCGCGTCGTCCGCTTGGCGAACCGGATCAGACCGTTGAGCAGGAACCAGAAGCTCCGGTCGGCGGTCGGGAACCAGGTGATGGCCCGGTGGAAACGGCGCTGGGCGATCGCCACCGGTCGGCGGGCGACCGTCAGGACGACGCCGACGCCGATGATCAGTGCCGAGAGCATCAGTGCGGTGTTGATCCCGTGCCAGAGCGCGAGGTGCTTCGGCTTGGCCGCCTCGTCGAGCGTGGTCGTCGCGGCACCGACGAGGTCGTCGATGATGACCGGCGCGAGCCCTGCCGCGACCGTGAACGTGGCGAGCAGGATCGATGGGCCGGAGAACGTCCACGCCGGCGCCTTCGCCGTCTCGGTGACGTGTTCGTGCTCGGCATCACCGAACCGGCCGAACACACCGAGCACGAAGCGTGCCGAGTAGGCGAACGTCAGGATCGAGCCGACGACGAACACGACGACCAAGGCGGTCGCACCGGTGAAGTCGCCGTGGAGGGCGCCGTCGAGCCCCTTCTCCTTGGCGATGAATCCGAGGAGCGGCGGCAGGCCCGCCATCGACGCCGCCGAGATCGTCGCCACGGCGAGCACGGGCCACCAGGTGCGCCCGAAGCCGTGGAGCGCCCGGATGTCGCGGGTGCCCGCCTGGTGATCGACGATGCCGACGACCATGAAGAGGGCCGCCTTGAAGGCGCCGTGTGCGAGCAGCACGGTGATGCCGGCCTGTGCGAGTTCGTACTCGCCCATGCCGAACAGCAGCATCATGAATCCGAGCTGGCTGACGGTGCCGTACGCGAGGAGCAGTTTGAGGTCGTGCTGACGCAGCGCTCGCCAACCACCGACGATCATCGTGATCGACGACACGACGAGGATCAGGTTGCGCCAGGTGCCCGTTTCGGCGAGCACCGGCGACAACCGGGCCACGAGGTAGACGCCGGCCTTCACCATGGTGGCGGCGTGGAGGTACGTGCTGATCGGTGTGGGCGCGACCATGGCACCGGGCAACCAGCCGGCGAACGGAATCTGCGCCGACTTCGTCATCGCTCCGAGCAGGATCAAGATGACGGCGGCGGTGATGACGCCGCTGTCGCCGACGGAGATGTCGACGAGCTCGCTGATCAGATACGTGCCGGTCGACTGGCCGAGCAGGATGATGCCGGCGAGCAGGGCGAGCCCGCCTGCGCCGGTGATGATGACGGCCATCAGCGCCGAGTCGCGGGCCTTCGGGTTCTCGTCGTCGTTGCCGATGAGCAGGTACGACGTGATCGACGTCAGCTCCCAGAAGACGAACAACGCCATCAGATGATCGGACAGGACGACGCCGAGCATCGCCCCGGCGAACAGGGTCAGCAGGCCGGCGAGCCGGGCGGTCCCTGGTTTCGGATGGCTGAAGTAGCCGACCGCGTAGGTGCAGACGAGGAGCCCGATGCCCGACACCAGCGACACCATGACGACGCTCATGGCGTCCATGCGCAGGACGATGTTCAGACCGAGCTGGGGGATCCAGCCGTATTCCTCGGTGACCGGCTCACCGTCGATCGCTGCGGCGAACTCGGTTCCGAGCACCGCGAGCGTGATCGCCGGGACGACACCGGCGATCGCGAACGCCCACCGGCCCAGACGGTCACCGGCGACGATCAGCGCGATGCCGACGACTGCGTGGAGGGTGAGGACGAAGATCAGCACGATGGGAACGAAGCAGGCGGGATCACCCGCCGAACCGGGGCGAGTATACCGAGCGCCCGGTTCGGGCCGGGTGGGTCAGCCCAGTCGGACGTTGGTGGCTCGCTGGGCCGCTTCGACCTTGACCTGCTGGAAGAAGTCGTTGCCCTTGTCGTCGACCACGATGAACGCCGGGAAGTCCTCGACCTCGATCTTCCAGACGGCCTCCATGCCGAGTTCGGGATACTCGAGCACCTCGACCTGTTTGATGTTGTCGAGCGCGAGGCGTGCGGCCGGTCCGCCGATCGAGCCGAGGTAGAAGCCACCGTGGGCGTTGCATGCGTCGGTGACCTGCTGGCTGCGGTTGCCCTTGGCGAGCATGATCATCGAGCCGCCGGCGGCCTGGAACTGCTCGACGTAGGCGTCCATCCGGCCCGCCGTGGTGGGGCCGAACGAGCCCGAGGCGTAGCCCTCGGGGGTCTTGGCCGGGCCGGCGTAGTAGACGCAGTGGTCCTGCAGGTACTGCGGCATCGGCTCGCCGGCGTCGAGGCGCTCCTTGATCTTGGCGTGCGCGATGTCACGAGCGACGACCATCGGGCCGGTCAGCATCACGCGCGTCTTCACCGGGTACTTCGACAGCTCGGCGCGGATGTCGCTCATCGGGCGGTTGAGATCGATGTGCACCACGTCGCTGCCGTCGAGGTCGTCATGGGTGACGTCGGGCAGGAAACGGGCCGGGTCGGTCTCGAGCTGTTCGAGGAAGACGCCTTCGCGGGTGATCTTGCCGAGCGCCTGCCGGTCGGCCGAGCACGACACGGCGATGCCGACGGGGCAGCTGGCGCCGTGGCGGGGGAGTCGGATGATGCGAACGTCGTGGCAGAAGTACTTGCCGCCGAACTGGGCGCCGATGCCGGTCGTCTGGGCGAGTTCGAGCACCTTCTTCTCGAGGTCGAGGTCGCGGAAGCCGTGGCCGAGCTCGGAACCCTCGGTCGGGAGCGCGTCGAGGTAGCGGGCGGAGGCGAGCTTGGCCGTTTCGACGGCGAACTCGGCCGAGGTGCCGCCGATGACGATCGCCAGGTGGTACGGCGGGCAGGCGGCGGTGCCGAGCGTCTGGATCTTCTCGAAGATCCACGGCAGCAGCGTGGCCTCGTTGAGCAGGGCTTTCGTCTCCTGGAACAGGTAGCTCTTGTTGGCCGAGCCGCCACCCTTGGCCATGAACAGGAACTTGTACTCGTCGCCGTCGATCGCCGAGATCTTGATCTCGCCCGGCAGGTTCGTGCCGGTGTTCTTCTCGTCGTACATGGTGAGCGGCGCCATCTGGCTGTACCGCAGGTTGCTCGTCTGATACGTGTCCTGGATACCGCGGGCGATCGAGCGCTCGTCGCCGCCGCCGGTGTGGACGTTCTGGCCCTTCTTGCCCTTGACGATGGCGGTACCGGTGTCCTGGCACATCGGCAGCACGCCGCCGGCTGCGACGGCCGCGTTCTTCAGCAGGTCGGTGGCGACGAAGCGATCGTTGTCGCTGGCCTCGGGGTCGTCGAGGATGTTGCGCAGCTGCTGGAGGTGCCCGGGTCGGAGGAAGTGGGCGATGTCGTGCATCGCTTCGGCCGTAAGGCGCTGGATCGCCTCCGGCTCGACCTTGAGGAAGGTGCCGAGCTCGGTGTCGACGGTCGACACGCCTTCGGTCGTGATCAGCCGGTACTGGGTCTGGTCGGGCCCGAGCGGCAACAGTTCCGTGAACCCGAAATCGTCATCAGCCATGCCCGAAACCCTACGCCCGGCTCAGTCCGCCCACCGCATCCCCGACGAATGGGGTCGGAGACGTTTCGTCGGCCGGGTGTCGTCGGGCGAGGACGGTCGTCGACGAAACGTATCCGACCCCATGGGCCGTCAGGCCAGGCTCTTGGCGAGGACGAGGACGGCGCTGGCGGCGCAGACGACGAGGACGAACGGACGCACCCGTTCGGGTGGGAGCTTGGCGATCGTGTACTTGCCGACGGAGAAGCCGGCGATGACGCTCGGGATCAGGAAGCACGCCAGCTGCACCTCGCGCCAGCCGGTCACCCCGGCGATCACGAGCGACGGCAGCGTGAAACAGATCAGACCGATCGTGTTGAAAACCGCCAGCGTCGCCCGGAGTACCCGTGGATCGGAGTGCTGGTAGGTGATCGCCATCGGCGGGCCGCCGACGCCCGCCACCGTGCCGGCGAACCCCGACCCGGTGCCGGCGATCAACTGGTTTCGCAGTGTCGGCCGGACATGCAGGCCGGTGACCGAGGCGACCACGGCGAGCAGCACGGCGAGCCCGACCACGATCGTCACGGCCTCGTCGCCCTGCGACGCCACCAGGGCAGCGCCGGCGACCGATCCGACGAAACGGGCCGGGACGGCTCGATAGATGGTCGAGTCGATGTGCGCGCGTTCGCGCCACGCCATCCCCACCACGAGCGGCGGGATCGACAAGGTCAACGCCCCCGGGATGAACGCCGGGTCGATCAAGCTCAGCGTGGGCGCCGCCATCAGGCCGAGTCCGACGCCGATCGACGCCTGGGTGGCGGCACCGATCAGCACGATCACCATGGCGAGCACCATGAGGCCGGCGTCGACGCCGACGATCTGAGCGGCGAGCATCAGCGTCCCTTGAGACGCTTCGGCTCGGCACCGCCCGGGTCGTCGGGCCAGTGATGCTTGGGGTAGCGGCCCGCGAGCTCCTTCTTCACGTCGGCCCACGTCCCGGTCCAGAACCCGGGGAGGTCGGCGGTCACCTGGATCGGCCGGTCGGCGGGCGACAGCAGGCTGAGCACGATCGGTCGGCCGCCGGCGGTGGGATGGACGGTCGTGCCGAACAGGTCTTGCACCCGCACGCTCGCCTCGGGTTCGTCGCTGCGGTAGTCGATCGGCACCGAACGGCCGGTCGGCAGTTCGAGCGTCGCCGGCGCCAACTCGTCGAGATCGGCGCCCTGCGGCCACGGCAGTTGCGAGCGCAGCACCATGACGAGGTCGAGCCGCTCCAGGTCGCGACGCCCGGTCGCCCCGGGCAGGTACGGGGCGAGCCAATCGTCGACGGTGTCGGCGAGTGCCTCGACACTCCAGTCGGGCCACGGGTCGCCGAGGGCACGGTGCAGGAAGTCGACTCGCTGTCGGAGCGCGATCGAGGCACCCGACCAGCCGAGCACGGCGAGCCCGGTCGCGCGCACCCGGTCCATCAGCGCCGCCGTGGTCGCCTCGCCGGGTTCGGGTCGCCGGGTCGTCGCTCCCAGTTGCATGGAGTCGAGCCGTCGTTCGACCCGTTCGACGAGTTCGTCGCGATCGGTGTCCCATGCGAGCTCGGTCCGTTCGACGACCTCGTCACCGAAGACCAGCGCCACCTCGTCGCCGTCGAGTCCGGCGCCGAGTCGGATCCGGGCTCGGTTCCGTTTGCCGTCGAGGTCGGCGGCGACGACGAACGGTTCGTGGGCAAGTGGGTCGTCGTCGGCCAGCCAGGCTCCCGTGCCGCCACGGAGCTGGAACTGCCCGGGCCGGCGTCGCACACCGAGCCGGTCGGGGAACGCATGGAGGAGGGCCAGGCCGGCCCGGTCGGGGTCGATCAGGTCGGTGTCGAAGCTGATCCGGAGGCGTCGTGCGAGGTCGCGTGCGCGCCGCCGGACCTGGTCGACCGCCCGCCGATCGGCCTGATCGTGGCCGCCACGACCGGCGATCAACCGCAGCCGGAGCCCGAGGTCGGCCGGGAGTTCGTCCGGGCGGCCTCGCAGCACGTCACGCTCGTCGAGCAGTACGGCGAGTGCGCAGCCGAGCGGTGAGCGCTCGTCGACCAGCATCCGGGCGAGCCTCGGGTGTACCGGGAGGCCGAGCATCTGTCGACCGACGTCGGTGAGCCGGCCGTCGGCATCGATCGCCTCGAGTCGCTCGAGGAGTTCGGTGGCGCTCCGCATCGCCTTCCGGGGCGGCGGCGTGAGGAACGCGAGATCGTCGGCCGCGGTGCCCCACGACGCGAGCTCGAGCGCCAGTCCGGCGAGGTCGACCTCGGTGATCTCCGGAGCGCGGTGTGCCGGGCGGCTCCCGTGCTCGATCTTGCTCCACAGCCGGTAGCAGGCGCCGGGCTCCACGCGGCCGGCGCGGCCCGCCCGCTGCTCGGCCGAGGCGCGACTGGTCGAGATCGTCGTCAGTCGGGTCATGCCGGTCCGGACGTCGAAGCGCGGTGCCCGGGCGAGTCCGGAGTCGACGACCACTCGAACGCCGTCGACGGTCAGCGACGTCTCGGCGATGTCGGTCGAGAGTACGACCCGTCGTCGCCCCGGTGGCGAGGGAGCGAGCGCCTGATCCTGCTCGGCGAGCGAGAGAGCGCCGGCCAGCGGGTACACGTCGACGTCGGCACCGACCTGGCCCGTGAGCTGCTCCTGGGTACGTCGGATCTCGCCGATGCCGGGGAGGAACACCAAGACGTCGCCCGGTTCGTCACGCAGCGCCTGCACGACGGTGCGGGTGGTCGCCTGTTCGATGCGCTCCTTGCGGTCGCGCGGCGCCCACCGCATGTCGACCGGGAACATCCGTCCTTCGCTCTCGATCAGCGGCGCGTCGCCGAGCGCGGTGACGAGGGCGTCGGTGTCGGGCGTCGCCGACATGGCGAGGATGCGCAGGTCGGGGCGGAGCGTCGACCGGGCGTCGAGGGAGAAGGCGAGCCCCACGTCGGTCGGCAGGTTGCGCTCGTGCACCTCGTCGAACACGACCAGGCCGACACCGGGCAGCTCGGGATCGGTCTGGAGCCGACGGGTGAGGATGCCCTCGGTGACGACCTCGATCCGGGTGTCGGGGCCGAGGTGGCGCTCGTCGCGGGTTTGGTAGCCGACGACGCCGCCGACCTCGGTGCCGAGCAGGTCGGCCATTCGTCGGGCAGCGGCCCGGGTGGCCAGGCGGCGGGGTTCGAGGACGACGATCTTGCGTCCCTCGAGCCACGGCTCGTCGAGCAGCGCGAGCGGTACGAGGGTCGTCTTGCCGGCTCCCGGGGGAGCGACGAGTACGGCGGTGCCGTGGTCGGCGAGTGCGGTGCGGAGTGCGGGGAAGGTCTCGACGACCGGCAGGTCGGGGAGCGGCCGGCCGGCCACAGGTCAGCCGGCGGCGGGCGAGCCGGCGAACGCCACCGGGTCGCCGGGCGCCGGGATCGTCGGCGGGCTCCAGCGCGTGGTGTCGGAGATGGCGTCGGCGACGGCCTCCCACGACTCGGGGCTCCAGCCCTCGGCCGTGGCGACGGCCTCACCGTCGACGCGGACGAACACGAACGCCGGGAGCGACTCGAGTTCGAGCGCCTTCACGAAGCTGCGGTCGGGGTCGGTGAACACCAGGAACTGCTCGGTGAGCGGGCCCAGGAATTTCTTGGCGTCGGCGTCGTCGGCCGTCACGACGAAGTTGACGCGAGCGTGCGAACCGCGGAACTCCTCGAGGATGCGGACGGCGGTCTTGAGGACCCAGGCGCTCTCGTTGGTGTACGGGTCGAGGACGACGCTCGCCAGATGGAACGTCGTGAGCCACTCGGCCAGCTCGCGGGCTTCGCCTCCGAGGGGGCGCAACATCAGATCGTCAGGCAGTTTCGTCGCCACGGCGTGCGATCCTACCGACCCCCACCACAACCCGCCGAATGCGTGAACAAACTGCGGAATAGTTCCGCAGTTTGTTCACGCCTTGGTCGGGTCGGCGCGAGTGAATCGGGGGTGGGGGAGGGCGTAGGTTGGTGGGGTGCATCCGATCGAGCATCTGCGCTACGTGGCACGCTCCGGTGGAGGCGACCCGGGCGACCTCGCTCGCGAGGCGGCGTTCGCCCTCGGCTCGCTCCGCGCCGACCCGGCGAACCTCGTCGTCGCCAGCCGGCGCATGATCGAACGTCACCCCGACGCCGGACCGATGTGGTGGCTGTGCGCCCAGTTGCTGGTGTCCGACGACCCGTCGACGCTGGCGTGGGAGTTGGCCGACGTGCTGATGGACGACCCGGTCACCGCACGCCTCACCTCCGCACTGCCCGCCGACGGCGCCGTGGTGACGGTCGGATACCCGCCCACCATTGCCGACGCCCTGGTCGGCCGCGACGACCTGCGTGTCTGGTGCGCCGACAGCGAGTTCCGGGCAGGCGACCTGGTCCGTCGCCTCGACCGCGCCGAGGTCGCCGCCGAACCGATCACCCACGACCAGCTCCCGGCCGCGGTCGCCGACGCCGACCTCGTGCTGATCGAAGCCGCCGCTGCGTGCGACCGTCGCGTGCTCACGACGCTGGGCAGTCAGGTGTTGGCCGCGACGGCGTCGTCGGCCGGCACACCCGTGTGGCTCGTCACCCCGACCGGGACCCGCATCCCGCACCAGTACGTCGCCGAGGTCGCCCGACGAGCGATCCCCGACGACGACGGGTGGGGAGCGTCGGTCGACGATCTGCCGATCGACCTGGTCGACGTGGTGATCAACGCGGACGGCCGGTCGACCCAGGTCGGCGTCGCACTGCGTTCCGAGTGCCCGTTCGCGCCGGAACTCCTGCGTACCGGCATCGTCTGAGCTGCCACCGGCCGCCGGCGCTCCCCGGGTACCGTGGCCACATGACTCCCCGAATCCCGGCGCTCCTGTTCGTCGGCGCACTGGTGATCGCCGGGTGCAGTGGAGGCGACGACGAGTCGGCCTCGACCACCGACGCCGCCCCCGAGACGACGGCGACGCCGAGCACCAGCGCTCCGGCGCCCGCCACCGATGCACCGTCGACGACGGCACCCGACGACACGACGGCGCCGGCCGGCGAGTTCGCCGACTGGTGCGCCGTCGCGATCGAGGTCGAGACCCTGAGCAGTGAGAGCGACCTGGTCGACTACACCGACCCGGCAGCGGTGGAGGAATACCTCGACCAGTTGATCCCGGCGCTCGAAGCGTCGGTCGACTCGGCCCCGGCCGAGATCGCCGACGCCGTCGCCACGTCGGCCGACATCAGCGGCCAGTTCCGAGACGCGCTCGCCGACGCCGGCTACGACATGCTCGTGGCCGACCTCTCCCTGGTCGACGAACTCGACGCCGAGCGCGACGCCGCCCGGGACGAGATCCGGGCGTTCAACGCCGAGCACTGCGGCTTCGAGTTCGACGACGACGTCGACCCCGACGAACCCGACGACGACTTCAGCTTCAGCGACGGTTCACTCCGCGACCAGTTCATCGGCCAGCTCGTCGCCTCGGGGTTCACGATGCCCGAAGCGGCGTGCATCTTCCAGGAGATGGACTTCTCGGACCCGTCGTCGCTCGAAGACCCCGACGCCCTCATCCCGATCTTCGAGTTCTGCGGCATCGATCTGGACCGTCTGGAGGAGATCGGCACCGCCGTCGCACCCGACCTCGCCGTCGGTGACGACCTGCTGGCCACCAGCCTCGCCTCGATCGGTCTCGACGACGACCAGATCGAGTGCGTGACCGCCGAGATCGAGGCGTTGCCGCCGAGCGACGTCGACGAAGACCTCGTGCTCGCCACCATGCTCGGTTGTGGCGTCTCGATGGAGCAGATCACCTCGCCCGACCTGTCGTCGGCGGGCGAACTCGAAGACCTCTACGTCGAGCAGTTCATGGCGATGGGTGTCGACGAGGAGGGCGCCCAATGTCTGTACGACGAGCTGCTCGTCGGCAACATCGAGGGATTCACCGCCGAAGACGTGCTCGGCGCACTGGATCTGTGCGGCATCGATCCGCTCACGCTGGACTGACCGTCATGGGCATCGACTACGACGCGATCCTGTTCGACGCAGGCGGGGTGCTGGTGCTGCCCGACCCGACGGTGCTCGGCCCGCTGCTCGAGCCGTACGGCGGCGAGCCGTCGGTCGAGGTGCACCGGCGAGCGCACTACGCCGCCATGGCGGCCAAGTCACGAGAACTCGAGGGTGAGACCGAGTGGGACTCGTACAACGTCACCTACGTGCGAACGGTCGGTGTGCGTGACGATCTGGTGGACCACGCAGCCGTGGTGCTCGACCACACCCGGACTGCGCACCTCTGGCGCTGGGCGATCCCCGAGACGCTCACGGCCCTGGCCGCTCTGGCCGAACGAGGCGTGCCGATGGGCGTGGTGTCGAACGCGAGCGGTCAGGTGGAGGCCGCGCTCGCGGTCGCCGAGATCTGCCAGGCCGGCGACGGGCCGTGCACGTCGATGCGCGTCGTGATCGACAGCCATGTCGTGGGGGTGGCGAAGCCCGACCCACGCATCTTCGACTTCGCACTCCCGTACTTCGCCGAGTTCGAGCGTGACCGCATCGTCTACGTCGGCGACTCGGTCGTGATGGACGTCGGCGGCGCCACGGCGGCCGGTCTGACCCCGGTCCTGATCGACCCCTATGACGACCACGAGGGCGCCGACTTCGCACGCATCCGAGCCGTCACCGACCTCCTGTAACAGATGGGGTCAGGCACCTTCTGGCAAGCCAGGTCGAGGTCACCAGGGCGTCGAAGTCCAGAAGGTGCCTGACCCCATCTGTTCAGGCGACCATGCGGCGGGCGATGACCTTGAGGCAGAGGGTCTCGTCGGCGCCTTCGAAGATCGACAGCACCCGGGCGTCGACGAACAGGCGGCTGACCTCGTACTCCTCGGCGTAGCCGAAGCCGCCGTGGATCTGCATCGCCTCGCGGGTGACCCACTCGGCGGCCTTGCAGACGTACGCCTTCACCATCGAGGCCTCCATCTGGCCCTTGCCCTCGCCCATGAGGCGGGCGACCGCGTACGAGAACTGGCGGCTGGCCTGGATCAGCATGGCCATGCGGCCGAGCTTGGCCTGGGTCAGCTCGTACTCCATGATGTTCTCGCCGAACACCTTGCGGTTCTCGGCGTACTCCACGGCCGAGTCGTAGGCGGCCTGCATCACGCCGAGCGCACGCGCAGCCGTCTGGAGGCGTCCGTTCTCGAAGCCGGCCATCTGGAGATAGAAGCCCTTGCCCATGCCGTCCTCGCCACCGACGAGGTTGTCGGCGGGCACCCACCACTCGTCGAGGGCGATCTCGTAGGAGTGCATGCCGCGGTAGCCGATCGTGTCGATGGGGCGGCCCTCCATCTTGCCCTTGCGGTCGACGCCGTCGATGGTGACGGGGTCTTGCTCGAGCACGAAGCCGTGACCGTCGCCGCGGGGCTTGGGCACGATGAACAGGCTCAGGCCACGGTGGCCGGCCGTCTTGTCGGGGTCGGTGCGGGCCAGGAGCGACAGCACGTCGGCACGGGCGCCGAAGGTGCACCAGGTCTTCACACCGTTGATCACGTAGCCGGGCTGGCCTTCGGGGCCCTTGGCCGGGGTGGCGGTGACCTTGAGGCCGGCGACGTCGGATCCGTAGTCGGGCTCGGTGACCGCAACGGCGGGCATGACCTCGGCCGTCGCCAGCTTGGGGAGCCACTGCGACTTCTGCTCTTCGGTGCCGCCCTTCACGAGCGCCCGGGTGAGGATCTCGGGTCGGGTGATGAGCGAACCGCCGATGCCGAGGCTGGCCTTGCTGAGTTCTTCGGTGGCGACGACCATGCCGAGGTACTCGTCGGGGCCGCCTTCGCTGTAGCCGCCGTACTCGGCGGGCACGCTCAGGCCGAAGGCGCCGAGCTCGGCCATGCCGGAGATGATCTCCTCGGGCACGTCGCCGTTGGTGCGGTGGACGTGCTCGGCGTGGGGCGCGATGACGTCGTCGGCGAACGAACCGAACGCGTCGCGCACCATGTCCATGTCGTCGGGCAGGTGCAGCGCACCGGGCGTCTTGGCGAGCGAGGCGACGAACGACGGGTCGCGGTACTCGCCGACGAAACCGTCGGTCGATGCCAAGGCGTCGGCGTCGACGCCCCACAGCTCGTGACGGCCGATCAGCTTGGTGGCGAGATCGTGCACGGCGTCGGCAGCGAAGCCGCAGGTGAGGGCGGCCTCGGTGTCGCCCTTGGTGCCGTACTCGAGCATCGCTCGCGCCGTGGCGACGGCGGCGCCGCCGTGGGCGAGGTCGTACGCGAAGACCTGGTTCTGGTCGGGCCCACCGAGCTCGGTCAGGCGAGCGATGGCTTTGGCGATCACGGCCTCGGCGGTCTCGATGGCGGCTTCGGCGGCGGCGAGATCGGGCGTCGTCATGGCTCCAACTTACTGCCCGGTAACCCGTGCGCCCCAAGCCGAGCGCGCCGTGGCATCCTGGCCGGGTGGCAAGTCTGTGTGTGTTCTGCGGTGCGAATCCGGGCAACGACGCGGCGATCATCGAACGGGCGACCGAGCTGGGTCGCTCGATCGCCGAGCACGGGCACCGTCTGGTCTACGGCGGCGGCCGCGTCGGCCTGATGGGCACCGTTGCCGACGCCGCTCTGTCGGCCGGTGGCGAGGTCGCCGGGTTCATCCCGCAGGCGCTGTACGACCGCGAGGTCGCCCACACCGGGCTGACCGACCTGATCGTCACCGACTCGATGCACACTCGGAAGCAGGCGATGTGCGACGAGTCCGACGGGATGATCGCCCTGCCGGGCGGGTACGGCACGCTCGACGAGGTGATCGAGATCCTGACCTGGAACCAGATCGGCACGATCGCCAAGCCGGTCGTGTTCCTCGACGTCAACGGCTACTTCGACAGCCTGTTCCGCTTCTTCGACGAGTGCGTCGACGCCGGGCTGATCATGCCGGCCCACCGGGCGATGGCGCAGCGGGCGTCGACGGTGGCCGACGCGTTGGCGATCGCCACCGGCCCGGCGCCGAGCAGCCCGAGCAAGTGGACCGACCCGAGCGTTCGATGACGGGTCGGAGCCCGCGGTCCGTCGATGACGTCGACTGGGCGACCTGGGACCCGAACATCCGGGCGACGCTGCTGTTCGTGATCCGCGACGAACAGGTGCTGCTGATCCACAAGAAGCGCGGGATCGGTGCCGGCAAGATCAACGGGCCCGGCGGCAAGATCGACCCGGGCGAGACGGCGATGGAGTGTGCCGTCCGCGAGACGCAGGAGGAGTTGCACGTCACGGCGACCGGCGTCGCCGAGGCGGGTCGGCTGTGGTTCGACTTCGTCGACGGCACCAAGATCCACTGCATCGTCTTCCGAGCCGACGACTTCGACGGTGAGCCGACCGAGACCGACGAAGCCGTGCCGCTCTGGTTCACCCTCGACGACGTCCCCTTCGAGCGGATGTGGCAAGACGACGAACTCTGGTTCCCGTCCCTCCTGAACCGGGTCCCCTTCGAGCTGAAGGCAACCTTCGACGACGACCAGTTGCTCGACGCCCAACTCTCCGTCGGTTGAGGTCAGACCCCAACCGACGATCCAGTCGGTCGGTCACCGCAGAGACTCCGTCGGTTGGGGTCTGACCTCAACCGACTGGCACCTCACCGGCAGCTCGAGGGAAGGGGCCCGAGCGCATCGGGGGAGATCGGGGGACTCTCCAGCAACCCTCCGGTCGATCCAGCCGGGTCGACGGTGAACGTGATGGGTTCGTCGAGTACCACGCCGTCGGGGATGGCAACGCTGGCGAGGAGCGCGCCGTCGGCCGGATTCACGCTCGGGGACGTGGCGTCGGGGAGCGGGCGCTCGCCGATCCGGGCCTCGACCGCCATCGACTCCACCCCGTCGCCGTGTCCGAGGATCGTCAGCTGCAGCTGCCCGGTGTTCCGGCAGTCGATCTGAGCGTTGGTGACCTGGAAGCCGGCGTCGCCGATGGCGAGGAAGCGTCCGGAGTCGGTGGCGAACTCGACGATCGTCGGACTCGAGGTGGCGTCCGCTGCGATGGAGGTCGTTCCGCTCAACTCGGATCGGGGCAGCGCCAGCACCGTCGCCTCGTGATCGAGTGGGAGTCGGCAGCCGTCTTCCGGATCGCTGAATGTTCGAACCTGGACGTGGCCGTCGACCAGGTCGAGACCATCGAAGAAGGGTCCACAGGTGCCACCGTCGATCGACACGAGCAGGGCGATTTCCGACTCGTAGTCGATCGGATCGCCGGTGCCGACGCGGTCGAACAGTGTCAACAGGCTGTCGAGCTGCGCCTGGTCGGCCGCCCAGCCGATCCATCCACCGCCACTGCCGCCGATCGGCCGTGACACGACTCGGAACGGGACGTCGTCGTCGCGGCCGGATTCCGACGGGGGTTCCCAGGGTGCAGCCTCGCTGGTCGCACAACTCGTCACTGTCTCGGCCGGGATCGGGATGCGGGCGTACTCGATGTCGCCGTCGGTCACCACCAGCTCGGCGTTCTCGCCGGGTACCTCGGTGAGACCGAATCCGATCACCACTTGACCACTGCCGCTCGTGGTGCCGTTCCCGAGCTCCTGGCCGTCTTCGACGACCGTGAGGGTTCGTGTCGCACGCTCGGGCATCTCGAGACCGACGTTCGCCATGACGAGTGATCCGTCGGGACCGCCGCAGCCGATCCGGATACTCGTCACGAAGGCGTCGCCGGTGTCGATGCCGAGCCGCTCGTTTCGGCTGCTGTATCCGGCGAGCGGGATGACGTGCGTGAAGCCGCGGACCGGGTCCTGGAAGGCGAGGATCGGGGAGCCGTACCACGACGTCAGGTCGGCGTTGCCCGAGCGGACCTGGGTGTCGATGACCATCCCGGCATCGGGGCACCCCGTCGGATCGACGACCTCGTCGACGGGACAGATCCGTCCGACTCCCTCCTCGACGACGAGTTGTGCGTCGAACATCCGCCAGATCGGACCGGACGACGACAGGGTGAAGAACTGCTCGACCGTGATGCCGTCGCCGAACGGTCGGGCCGGCAGCGGGTACTGCTCACCGTCGGGCACCTCGGGGTCGCCCTCGACCCGGGTCGCGTCGGACGCCAGGATCTCGACCTCGTCGCCGACGACCCTGCCGGCGTAGCCGGTGAGATCGTCGACACGGTCACGTGTGGCCGACCGGCCCCACGCGTCCCACACCTCGCCCTCGGAGAAGAACGACCGGCCCGATTCGGATGCGACCACGAAGCTCATCAGGTTGGTGGTGTCCGGGTCGACCGGTGAGATCAGATCGATCGTCGCCTGAATCACCGACACGTCGCCGTCGCCGTGGTTGACGACGTAGAACATGCCGGCGGCGGTGTTGTGCAGTTCGGGCTCGCCCTCCGGCGGCAGCGGCACGACCACGTCGGTCGGCGTCAACGTGACGGTGGCGGCATCGTCCGACTCGTCCGGCGTTCCGTCCGGCGCCGTGTACTCGATCGTCTGCTCGGACACGTCGTACAGCTCCGCGGCGGGCACGACGATGTCGGCGCGGTCGCCCAGTGCCGCACGGTCGATGGCGACGACGTACAGCCACGACAGGAGCGGGTCCTCGCAGGCGTCGGCTCGCTCCTCGAACACCGGTATCCAGGTGCTGACGCCGTTCCGGTTGGTCACCTCGAACCGGGTGACGACGTCGGCGCACGCGTTGTCGGGTCGGGTCATGACGAGGGCGACAGCCTCAGCGAATTCGACGTCGGGCTGCTCGACGCCGGGGTTCCAGCCGGCCCACAGCGAGTCGAGCTCCTCCGTCGAGCCGACGAGCGCGGCGTTGCCGAACCCGACCGTGGTCTCGGCGACGATGACGACCTCGAAGTACGCCTCGTCGGCGATCAGTGTCTCGCCGTCGTTCGGGCGCAGCGCGTCGTCGACCGGGCTCACCGGGGCGGTGGCATCGTCGCCTCGCATCAGGACGAGGCCGGTTACGCCGACCACGATCAGGACGACGACGGCAGCGGGGAGGAGCCAGCGCGGCGTGCCCGACGGCTGCCGGTGACGCTCGAACACGCTCTTGGCGCCGGCTTCGTCGACTTCGGGTGCGAGTCGGGCGAGTTGCGCGGCGAAGTCGGTTTCAGGCATCGGACACCTCCATCAGGGAACGGAGACGGGTGCGTGCGTCGTGCAGGTTCGACTTCACCGTGCCGGGGCTGACCTCGAGCGCCGCTGCGACCTCGTCGACCGGGAGGTCGGCCAGGTAGTGCAGACACACCGCCGCCCGCATCCGGTCGGGGAGTGCGGCGACGGCACGTCGCAGGTCGAGCAGATCGGCGGTGAGGTCGGCGTCGGGAACCGGCCGCACGGTGGTGAGGATCTCGCTTCGGCGGCGCCGGTTGCGTTGGCCGTTGAGGAGGCGGTTGACCGCCACCCGTCGGACCCAGCCGGCCGGGTCGTCATAGCGCGACACCTCGGCCCACTTCCGGTCGGCCCGGATGAACGCCTCCTGGACCGCGTCGGCGGCGTCGACCGGGTCGAACGCGACGCCGAGCGATCGCACGAGACGCCCGTATTCGGCGTCGAAGAGCCCACTCACATCCGTCATGTCACCCCCGACACCCGCCAGCATGCCACCCAGTTGGGTCGAAGGATGTCGGTTGATGTCAGACATCAGCCGAGCCGGCGATTGTCGGTGACGCTCCTGAGCGGTCGGTTGATGTCTGACATCAACCGACCGTCCTCGTAAGGTTCGGCCCTATGAGGGTGCAGGAGCAGGTGGATGCGATCTTCGGGCGCGATCCGGAGCAGGGGGTGTCGCTCGCGATGGTGGTGCTCCGCCGGGGCGAGATCGTGGGGGAGCGGTACGGCGTGCAGCCGGCGAACGACTTCCAGCCGGCGGTCGAGATCGGCCCGGAGTCGACCCTCATCTCCTGGAGCACCGCCAAGTCGATGACCCACGCCGCATGCGGCATCCTCGTCCGCGACGGTCTGCTCGATCTCGACGCTCCCGCACCGGTCCCCGGGTGGGCCGGCACGCCGAAGGCCGAGATCACCACCCTCGACCTGCTCGAGATGCGGCCCGGATTGCGCTTCCTCGAGGATTACGTCGACGGTGAGGAGTCGAACTGCATCGCGATGTTGTGGGGCGACGGCGCCCACGACCACGCCGCTTACGCCGCCGGCCTCCCCCTCGACCACGAACCGGGCACCGTCTGGAACTACTCGTCCGGCACGACGAACATCGTCACCCGCATCATCGGCGACATCGTCGGTCACGACCAGGAGCACATGGAACGCTTCCTGATGGAGCGCCTGTTCGGCCCGACCGGCATGACCAGTGCGATCCCCAAGTTCGACGGCGTCGGCACCTGGGTCGGCTCGTCGTACGTGTACGCCACCGCTCGGGACTTCGCCCGATTCGGCGAGTTGTACCGGCACGACGGTGTCACCGAGGACGGTGAGCGGATCCTGCCCGAGGGGTGGGCCGACCACGGCCGCACGTTCGTCGCCCACGACCCGACCGACGACCTGCCGACCGGCTTCGACTACGGCCGTCACTGGTGGATGTGGCCCGAGTTCCCCGGTTCGATCGCGGCTCACGGCTACGAGGGGCAGTACATCATCGTGGTCCCCGACCGAGAACTCACGATCGTCCACCTGGGCAAGACCCCGGCCGAGCACCGCCGTCACGTCGTCGGGCCGATCGCCGACCTCATCCGCAGCGTCCCGCCGTCGACATAACCTGGCGCGACCGCCCTGCTCAGCGGCGGTGAGTCACCGATGACCGATCCGACGACCCCCGCTTCCGACGCTGCTGCGTCCGAGCCGTCCGCCGAGCCGGACGGTCGCGCGGGCGACCACGCCGTCGAACAGGCCGGCGGGTTCGACTCGGACTCGGTGTTGCGGGTCGAACCTGACGAGTACGAGGCACGCCAGGGCGACGCCCCGACCCGCCGCCCCTTCCGGTTCACGCTCAAGCTGCTGCTGTTCCTGGCGGTCATCTACTACTTCGTCGTCCCGCTCGTCCCCGATTTCCGGAACGCCCTCGAAGATCTCCGTCAGGTCGAACCCGCGCTGCTCGTGCTCGGTCTGGTACTCGAACTGATCGCGCTCTACTGCTACGCCCCGCTGATGAAGGCCGCGCTCGGCGACGCCGGGCACGACATCTCCCGCGGCCGGCTGTTCCGCATCCAGATGAGTACTCGCGCACTCTCGTCGATCGTTCCCGGCGGCAACGCGGCGTCGTCGGCACTGGGGTATCGGCTGCTCACACTGTCGGGCATCTCCGGCCCCGACGCCGGGTTCGCCTTGGCGACGGTCGGGCTCGGCTCAGCGGTCGTGCTCAACCTGATCCTGTGGTGCGGGCTCGTCGTGTCGATCCTCATCCGCGGCGTCAACCCGATCTACGCATCGGCAGCGTTGGCCGGCGTGATCGTGATGGGTCTCGCTGCCACCTTGGTGTTCGGCCTGATGGAAGGCCAGGGGAGATCGGAGCGGGCGGTGCGATGGATCGCTCGCAAGATCCACATCGACGAGAACAAGGCAGCGCTCGTCCTCCACCGCGTGGCCGAGCGGCTCGACCAGCTCATCTCCGACCGGCAACTCCTCGGTCGTGTCGTGCTCTGGGCGGCGCTGAACTGGATGTTCGACATGGCCGCCCTGTGGGTCTTCCTCCGTGCGTTCAACACCACGATGCCGCTGGACGCCATCATCGTCTCGTTCGGCATCGCAAACGTGCTCGCCGCCATCCCGATCACACCGGGAGGGCTCGGGTACGTCGACGCGAGCTACGTCGCACTGCTGGTCGGCTTCGGCGCCACCCGCAGCCGCGCCACCCTCGGTGTCGCCGCGTACCGCTTCGCCCAGTTCTTCTTCCCGATCCTGCTCGGCGGTCTGATGTACCTGTCGCTCCGTGTCGGGCCCTGGTCGATCGAGCGACGCGACCGCCTGATCCGGTTGCGAGATCTGGCCGAGGAGGAGACACGTCGCGGCGAGTCGAAGATCGACTTCCAGATGCGGTTCCCGACCCGTGACGACACCGGCCAGCTCATCCGACGACCTCCGTCGGCTCGGGAGAAGATCGAGGAGCAGCAGGAGAAGTTCCGGCGCTGGCGACGGAATCGTAAGGAGTGAGTGGCCTGACCGGCGACGTGCTCGCCTGGGGCGTGCCGCGCCTGCGCGACCTGCCGTGGCGGCACACCCGCGACCCGTGGGCGGTCCTCGTGAGCGAGGTCATGCTGCAGCAGACCCAGGTCGGCCGGGTGATCCCGCGTTGGGAGGCGTTTCTCGAACGGTTCCCGACGCCCGAGGCCTGTGCCGCCGCCCCGCTCGGTGACGTGCTCCGCGAGTGGCAAGGGCTCGGCTACCCGCGTCGCGCCCGCAACCTGCACGCCACGGCACAGCAGGTGGTGGAGCTCGGTGGCTTTCCGCGAGACCTGGCCGGTCTGCTCGCGCTGCCCGGCATCGGCCAGTACACGGCGCGAGCGGTGATGGCGTTCGCGTTCGAGCTCGATGCGGCCGTCGTCGACACCAACATCGCACGTGTCTATGCCCGAGTGGCGGGGGAGCGGTTGACGCCGAAGCGGGTGCAGGCGATCGCCGACGAGTACTGCCCCAGCGGTGACGCCTGGGTCTGGAACCAGTGCCTGATGGACCTCGGCGCCGTCCTGTGTCGCCCGCGGGACCCGGCGTGCGACGCCTGCCCGATCCGTGCCCGTTGCTCATGGGCCGGCGACGTCGACCGGCCCGATCCGGCGGTCGGGTCGAGCGGGGTCAGCACCAAGCAGGCCCCGTTCGAGGGCAGCGACCGCCAGGCCCGCGGTCGCTTGATGAAAGCCCTCGGCGACGGTCCGGTCGCCGTCATCGATGTAGCCACGGTGATGCAGCGCGACGAGGCCACTACCGACCGGTTGCTTCGGTCGCTGATCGCCGACGGCTTGTGTGTACTGGACGACATGTCGGTCCGGCTTCCCGGTTGAGCGTCGGGCGGTCGACGGCGACAACAGCACGGCTGTCGCGCACCCGGTAACCGGTCAAGGGTCGCCTGACCAGGCCCGATGCAGAACCCGTGCGTCGAGATCTCCGACCGGTCCGGGTGCTTCGGCGCCGTGGCGGGCTGCGGCCGACTCGGCGTTGTTGTCAACGGTGCTGAAAGCACCAGCTACGGAGGTTCCCGTGAAAACCCGCTCGACCCGACGCGTCCTGACCGGACTCGCGATCGTCGGACTGACCGCGACGGCAGGCTTTGCCGTTTCGGCCGGTTCGTCGTCCCATGCCGGACCGTCGGTCTTCTACCCGTCCGACTCCTGTCGACTGATCGACTCGCGAGATGTCGGGACCGGCTCCGGCTGGCTCGGTGCCGGCAAGACCCGGTCGATCACTGCCGTCGGGACGTGCTCGATCCCCGCCGACGCCACCGCCCTGTCGGTGAACGTCACGGCCGTCCTGCCGACGAAGCCGACCCACATCACGCTGTTCCCGAACGGCTCGTCCCGACCCGACGCATCCACCTTGAACCCGACGCCGCAGGTCGGCGTCGTCGCGAACA
Organism: Ilumatobacter fluminis; assembly: GCF_004364865.1. Taxonomy (NCBI): domain Bacteria; kingdom Bacillati; phylum Actinomycetota; class Acidimicrobiia; order Acidimicrobiales; family Ilumatobacteraceae; genus Ilumatobacter; species Ilumatobacter fluminis. The sequence goes on along the minus strand of NZ_SOAU01000001.1, from coordinate 3,093,476 downwards.
CGACCGACGTCCGACTCGGGAACGGCAAGTTCTCGGTCTACAACCATGCCGGCTCGGTCGACGTGATCATCGACGTGCTCGGTTGGTATGCGCCCGGTGCCGGTGCTCCCGGCCCGAAGGGTGACACGGGCGCTCGCGGCGCGCAGGGCCCGCAGGGCGAACAAGGCCCACAGGGCGAACAGGGCGAACAGGGCGAACAGGGTCCGCAGGGCCTGCAAGGCGACCAGGGTCCGCAGGGCCTGCAAGGCGACCAGGGCGACCAGGGCGCGCAGGGCATCCAGGGCCTGATGGGGATCCCGGGTCTGCAGGGTGTCCCCGGTCCGCAAGGCGATCCCGGTGTGCAGGGCCCGCAAGGCGAACAGGGCGACCCTGGTGTGCAGGGGCCGAAGGGCGATCAGGGCGACCCCGGCGTGCAGGGCCCGCAAGGTGAGAAGGGTGACCAGGGCGATCCTGGTGTGCAGGGACCGAAGGGTGACCAGGGTGATCCCGGCGCACCAGGCCCGCAGGGCAACCCGGGCGCGACCGGCGCCACGGGCCCGCAGGGTCCCGCCGGTCCGCAGGGTCCCGCCGGTCCGTCGGGCGCCATGGTGCTCAAGGACGCATCGAACAACACGATCGGCACCGTCACCAGCATCGGTGACTACGGCGTCGAGGTGCTCACCTCGACCGGTCATCTCGCCGGCTTCGCATGGGACGGCACGATGTACCCGGGCCAGATCTACTACACCGGCGCCGGCTGCACCGGCACGGCCTACCTGAACTCGGGCGGCGCCGGATCGCCGGCGACGTGGAGCCGAACGATCGTGTACTCGAATGCGTTCGACTCGCTGATGACCAAGGCCACGGCGGACGCGAACGGCATGTCGCCGAACGTGTCGCTCACCTCGGCGTCGATCGACAACCCGAACTGCTACGCGTCGTCGGGCACCGCGCACGGATACCTCCTGCAGACCGCGACACCGGCGTCGGTCGGGCTCCCGAGCTACCCGCTCGCCGCCCCGCTGTCGATCGGCAGCTGACCCCGACACCCCTCGACGATCACGAGCAAGGCGTGAACAAACTGCGGAATAGTTCCGCAGTTTGTTCACGCCTTCGGCGGTCGGGGTGGGTTGGGGTGGGTCAGCCGGCGGTGACTTGGGCGACGATGTCGTCGAAGGCGGCGTCGGCGTAGGCCCGCATCTCGTCGTCGGTGCGGTCTTGGATGGGATGCGGGGTGAAGACCCGCGCCATCGCCGAGTAGCCGAGCGACTTCGACTGGGCTTCGGCCGCCGTCACGAACTCCTGCGACGCGACGAAGACACCGGGGATGCCACGGAGTTCGAGATCACTGATGTCGTGCACACTGCACGACGTGCAGCTGCCTCAATCGGCGAGCGCCTCGATCACCACCTGGCACTCGGTGGCGATCTCGTGCCGCAGGTCGACCGGAGCGGGCTTGGTGAACGTCGGCTTCATGTAGCGCTTGACGTTCGCGCCGACGCCGGTGAGTCGCTCCTCGAGCCGGTCGAGGAACACGTCGCCTCGCGGCTTGGAGATGTCGAGCAAGCCGACGGTCAGCCCGTCGAGCGATGCCGGGCGCGCCAGGCGTGCCCGTTCGGCGACGGTGCGTTCTCCGGTCGGATCGAGGATCGTTCGCGTCATGGCCCCTCCTGCGTTCAGTATCGCACCGCTCGGGTGACCGGTGTCGAACCCTTCGCGCCGTTCGCCCAACCGGCGATCAGCATCGAGAACAGCCCGGCACCGCCACCGGCGTAGGCCAGCATCAGGCCGGTCGGCGTGAACTTCGGCAGGTCGCCTTCGAGTCCGGCCGGTACACCTTCGGTGATGCCATCGGCGCCGCGAGCGAGTTCGGCTGCCGGTGTCGTGAGTCGGGAGTGGAGCTCGAACAGGATCCGGTCGCGGTCCCAACCGGCCTCGGCGAACACCCGGGCGTGCTCAGGGCCCATGACGAGGATGGCGTCGAACGCGATGACCAGCTTGTGGTGGTGCATCGCCTGGAGCTGGTGGGCGAGCGAGTTGGCCAACGATTCGGGCGTTCGGCTCAGCTGATCGACGATGCAGTGCGGTCCTTCGCCGGCGAACACGGTGATGGCGTCGACACCGTCGTCGATCCCGAACTGTCCGGCGAGCGTGCCGTACGGCGAGGTGACGTCGTCCTCCGCGAAGCAGAAGCCCACCTTGCCGGGGTTTCCGTGGGTCGCCCGGTCGACCTCGCCGGGGCGTCCACCGCCGACGTTGCGGACGACGAGCTGGAGCGCCCGCCCGATCGTCGAGTTGGCACGGTTGCCCTGGCCCATCGCGTTGATCCCCGAGTTCATGCCGATCCGACGGGTGCCGGGGCCGCTGCACACGATCACCGGGCTGACCGGCATCGTGGTCGCGAGGAGACCGTGCATGTTGAACTCGTCGTTGCACACCGCCTCGACCGCGGTGAGGACCCACGGCATGAACTCCGGCTTGCAGCCGGCCATGACGGCGGCGATGGCGACCTTCTCGACGGTCACATCGACGAGGTCGGGCGGCACCGTGGCGACGATCTCGTCGGGAGAGCGAGTGGTGCCGTCGAGCATCGCCATCACGCGCGCCTCGGTCGGCGGCACGACGGGGAGGCCGTCGGTCCAGCCCCGTGTGAACATCATCTCGATGTCGTCCTCCGCGTCGGCGACCTCGATCCGCCGTGCCTGGAGGATGCTGCCGCCGTGGCGCACACGGAGCTCGTCGATCAAGTCGGGGTCGACGCTCTTGCTGCCGCAGCCCGGACGCATCGTCGGCAGGTCGGGTCCGAGGCCCTCGATGCCGGTCAGCGCTTCCCATGCGGTACGCAGCCAGCCGACGGTGCGGTCGACCTCGGTGCCGTTCTCGACCGAGATGAGGGTGGGGACGGTCTCGATCTCGTGGTGCCAGCTGACGCCGAGGTCGGCGTCGTGGACGGCGGCCGGGTCGCCGGGGAAGTCGGGGTCGTCCTGGGTGTAGACCGTGATGCCGGGGCCGGCGGCCAGTTGCTGCAGCACCGGCACCACCGTGCGGCACGTCTCGCAGTCGCGCTTGACCACGACCACCAACCCGTCAGGCAACACCGGCTTCCCCATCCCGCCGACGCTACGCCGTGGTGCAACCACCCGGCGAACCAGCACCCGCCCGCCGCCGGACTCCTGGTGGGTCGAATCGCCTGTGCGTCCGGGGGTGGGGGTGGTCGGGGTCGGGTCGGTGCCGGACGCCTGGTGGATTAAATCGCCTGTGCGTCCACCGGTGGACTCGAGGTGGATTAAATCGACTGTGCGTCCGGGTGAGGGGTTGGTCGGGGTCGGGTCGGTGCCGGACGCCTGGTGGGTTAAATCGCCTGTGCGTCCGCCGGTGGACGCCTGGTGGATTTAATCGCCTGTGCGTCCGGGTGAGGGCTGGTCGGGGTCGGGTCGGTGCCGGACTCCTGGTGGATTAAATCGCCTGTGCGTCCACCGGTGGACCTGAAGTGGATTTAATCGCCTGTGGGTCCGGCGGTGGTCGGTGGGGAGCGCCCTGGAGGCGGCGGGGTCAGGGGGCGGTCGGGACGACGGGGAAGCGGTCGTCGTCGAGGGGGTCGCCCGGGCGGAGGCCGTCGGGTTCGAACGGGGGCGAGACCTGCCACGGGCGTTCGGCCCACACGGCGTCGTCGCCGACCCAGCGCAAGCTGACGACCCGTCGTCGCCGGTCGGCCGACGGGTTGCCCGGCGCGTCGTGCAGGGTCCGGTAGTGGAACACGACGACGTCGCCCGGTTCGACACCGAAGGTCACGGTTCGCAGGGTCGGATCGTCGGCCAGCATGGCGTCGATGTCGGGCAGCAGCTCGTACCGCCCCGACTCCGCGGCGTACGGCGTGTGATCGACGAACTTGCGCGGGATGAACCAGCGGTTCCAGCGATGCGACCCGGCGACGAACCGCACGCCCGCTCCCTCGGGCACCGGGTCGAGTGCGATCCACATCGAGACGTTCTGGTCGCCGTCGACGGAGTAGTACGGCTGGTCGTGGTGCCACGGCGTGCGCTCGGTGGCTCCCGGCTCCTTCACCAGGACGTGCTCGTGGAAGAAGCGGACCGTGTCCGAACCCATCAGGGCTGCGGCGACCTCGGCGAGACCACTGCCGAAGACGGCTGCCTCGTACTGCGGCACGGAGCGCCAGGTCACGTAGTCGCTCCAGAATCCGACCGACTCGTCCGGGTTCGTGTACCAGTGCGACCACGGGCTCGGGTGGGTGCGGTTGTACTCGACGCCGTCGGCCAACCCAGCCAGCGTGGCCGGGTCGACCGCTTCGCGGAGCACGGCAGCGCCGTCGTGTCGGAAGGCATCGATCGCGTCGGGGGTGGCGCTCGTCATCGGAACCAGGATCGCAGAATCGTTCTGCGATCTCTAGGCTGCCGTGCGTGGCACGAGGGCTTCAGGGTGGGAACCGGCTCCGATGCGGCCCCGAGCCGCGTCGGCGAGCGCGCTCCCGGCGCCGCAGTGCCGTTGCCGGTCTGGTCGCGCTGGCGACGCTGACCACCACGGCCTGCGGCGGCAACGACGACGAACCCGAGGTGGTGGCACCCGGGCCGCTCGACTCGCTCGAGGTCGGCGACTACGAACCGGCGGCGAGTCTCTCCGAGCTCGCCGAACGATCCGACCGAACGGCCATGGGCACCATCGTCGACGTCGAGGAAGGGTGGCGGTTCGGAGACGGCCCCGACGACCCGGCGGCGACCCGCATGATCGAGCTGATCGTGGAGGCCGGCGAACTCGACGGACCGATCCACGTGATCTGGCCGTATGCGCAGCGCTACGAGATCGATGTGATCCGTGAGGCGATGCCGATCGGTGCGCCGGTCGTGCTGTACCTGTCCGAGTTCACGGCGATCGACGGCGAAGCAGGCTGGTACCACCTCGGCCCTGACGACGGCCACACCCACTGGGAACTCACCACACCACAGGGGTTCATCCTCGCCGACAGCGAGCTGGGCGTCGCCGTGCTCGGCGATCCGTCGGCACCGTTCGACGACGCACCGCCCCTCGACGGCGATTTCGACCTCTGGCTCGTTCCCACCTCGACCGTGCCGCCGAACGAGTGACCGGTCGAACGACTGACCGACGAACGACGAATCGCCCGGGCGGCTGAACAGTCGGCGGCTTGCATCGGCCGCCGCCCTGACCGACACTGACGCGGTGTCCGCCTCCGAGATCGACGACTACCTCCTGACGTTGCCCGACGACCAGCGGCGCGCGCTCGACGAACTCCGCCGGGCGATCCTGGCGGTGATCCCCGACGCCGAGCAGGGGATCTCGTACAAGCTCCCGGCGTTCCGTGCCGAGGGCAAGCTGGTCGCCGGGTTCGGCGCCTTCAGCAACCACCTGAGCTACCTGCCCCACAGCGGCACCGTGCTCCCGGGCCTCCGGCTCGACGCCGCCGGCTACGACTGCACGAAGTCGTCGCTCCACTTCACCCCCGACCAGCCGCTCCCCGCCGCGCTGGTCGAGCGCCTCCTCGAAGCGAGGCTCGCCGAGATTCGCGGCGACTGACGCTCGCGAGCAGGTCGATGGCATCCTGATGGCGTGCGGCTGATCGGGATCGACCTGGCGGCGAGTCCGGCGTCGACCGGTGTCGTGGTGATCGAACGGGCCACGCGCGGGTGGGTCGCCCGAGCCGTCGACGACGAAGCCGACGACGACCTGCTGGTATCGCTCGCCGTCGACGCCGACGCGATCGGTGTCGATGCCCCGCTCGGCTGGCCCGACGCATTCGTCGAGGCAGTCGCAGCTCACCACCGCGGCGGCCGGTGGACGGGCACGACCGACCGTCGGCCGTTGACGCACCGGCTCACCGACCTGGTCACGCGCGAGATCGTCGGTCGGTATCCGCTGTCGGTGTCGGCCGACCTGCTCGGCGTGGTCGCGATGCGCGCCGCGCTGTTGCAGCAGCGCTGGGCCGACGAGGTGTGGGCCGGCGAGCCGGCGGCCCGCGATGGCAGCGGCGTCGTCAGCGAGACGTATCCGGCGGCCGCCTTCGCAGCGTGGACGATCGCCTGCCGCGGCTACAAGGCGCGCAATCGGCCCGAGGAAGCCCGAGCGGTGCGCGACTCGATCGTGCGTGAGTTGGCCCGCTCGACGACTTCGTGGCTCGACAGCACGGCGATCGCCGATGCGGCGGTCGCGAGCGACCATGTACTCGACGCCTGGGTGTGTGCCCTGATCGCGCTGGCGGTGCGTGCCGGCGCGACAGCCGGGCCGGACCCGGCGCAGGTCGACGTGGCCCGACGCGAAGGTTGGATCCACGTCCCGACGTCACCGCTCGACGCGCTCCGGCCTCCGGGCCGAACCCGGTGAGCAACTCGGCTCAGCGGCGGATCAGCCGGGCGAACTCGATCTCGAGGCACCGGTCCTGCACCACGTCGAGGCCGGCGTGCACGGCGCGTGTGGCGGCGACGTCGTTGACGAGGCCGAGCTGGAACCAGACCGACGTCGCCCCGATCGCGATCGACTCGTCGACGACCCCGGCCAGGTGCTCGGTGCGGCGGAACACGTCGACCATGTCGGGCACCTCGGGAAGCGCGTCGAGGCTCGGATAGACCGGTCGGCCGAACAGTTCGTCGACGGTCGGGTTGACGAACCACAGGGTCCACTCGGTGTGGTCGATGAGGTAGCGGGTGACGGTGTGGCTCGGTCGACGGGGATTGTCGGACACGCCGACGACGGCGACGGATTGCGTCCGCCGCAGGAGTGCACGGAGTCCGTCGTTCTCGTCGATCAGCGGCATCGTGACGGTGCGGGGCAGATGGGTGGCTGCACGACGTCATCTTGGGTGGTGCACCCGGTGCGGGGCAAGCCGTTTGGCACCCGCCCGTTCGGAACATCGACGCGCCGTCCGAAACCGGCCAGCGGGAGGCGACCGCACCGCCGTATCGTCGCTGGCGATGGCCAGCCAGACCGTGCTCCCGACCGTGGCTCCCGAAGACGTATCGATGGGCCCGATCGACTGGGCTCGGTGGGCCGCGCCCGGCCTGATCTGGGGGTCGAGCTTCTACCTGATCGCCGAGGGGCTCGATGCCTTCTCGCCGTACCTCGTGTCGTGGCTCCGGATCGGATTCGGGATGGTCGTCATCGCTGCGTTCGGCGGGTGGCGCGGATCGGTCGATCGTGCGGCGTGGGCGCGGATCGGCCTGTTGTCGGTCGTGTGGATGGCGTTGCCGTTGACGCTGTTCTCGCTCGCCGAGGAACGGGTCTCGTCGAGCGTCACCGGCATGCTCAACGGCGCCAACCCGATCTTCACCGCAGCCGTGGCCGCCGTGATCGTGGCGGCGCTCCCACCGTCTCGTCAGATGGTCGGCCTCGCCGTCGGGCTGCTCGGCATCGTGATGATCGCCGCTCCCACCTGGTCGGAAGGATCGTCGAGCGCGAGCGGCATCCTGATGATCCTGGCCGCACTGGCGTGCTACGGCGTCGCCCTCAACGTCGCCGGACCGGTGCAACGACGGATCGGCTCCATCGCCGTCATCGGCCGGGCGTTGCCGCTGGCGTTCGTGTGGACGGCGCCGATGGGGATCGCCGGCATCGGCGACTCGACGTTCCAGTGGCGCAGCTTCCTCGCCGTCGCCGTGCTGGGCGCGTTCGGCACCGGGGTCGCCTTCGTCCTGATGGCGTCGAACACCGGGCGCTACGGCAGCACCCGGGCGTCGAGCACCACGTACCTGATCCCGGCGATGTCGATCGCGCTCGGGGTCGCGCTGCGTGGTGAGACGACGTACGCCATTGCGCTCCTCGGCAGCGTCGTCGCCGTGGCGGGCGCGTACCTGGTGAACACTGCTCGGCGGCCCTGATTTTCGGCCTGGGGTAGTGTCGCCGCATGCTGCCGACTGCACCGTTCGGGTCGACCGGACACCGTTCCACCCGCATCATCTTCGGCGCCGCTGCGCTCGGCGGGATGAGCCAGCAGCGGGCCGACGCCACCCTCGAGCTCATCGATCGAGCGGGGGTCAACCACATCGACACGGCGGCGAGCTACGGCGCGAGCGAAGACCGACTGCAGCCGTTCCTGTCCGACCACCGCAGCCGCTTCTTCCTCGCCACCAAGACCGGTGAACGATCGGGGTCGGCGGCGCGGGCCGAACTCGAGCGGTCACTCGAACGGATGGGGGTCGACCAGGTCGACCTGATCCAGCTCCACAACCTGGTCGAACCAGACGAGTGGGAGACGGCGTTCGCCCCCGACGGTGCGGTGGCTGCGCTCGAACAGGCTCGTGCCGAAGGACTCACCAGGTTCATCGGGGTGACCGGACACGGGCTGCGGATCGCGTCGATGCACCTGCGGAGTCTCGATGCGTTCGCGTTCGACAGCGTGCTGTTCCCGTACAACCACTCCCTGCTCGGGCTCGACGACTACCGGGCCGACGTCGGTGCGCTCCGCTCTCGGTGCGGTGAACGCGGCGTGGCGGCACAGACCATCAAGTCGATCGCTCGGGGTCGGTGGGCCGATCCCGGTCAGCCGCACTTCAGTTGGTACGAGCCGCTGACCGAACCCGACGCCATCGCCCGCGCCGTGCGCTACGTGCTCGCCGAACCCGACTTGTTCCTCAACACGACGAGTGATGCCCGCCTGCTTCCGGCGATCCTCGACGCAGCGTCGGGCGACGTGACGGCGCCGACCGATGCCGAGATGGCCGCCGACGCCGACGAGTTCGGTGTGACCCCGCTGTTCGACGGCCGCGAGCTCGAGCGGATCTGACACTCGGCGTCAGACGAGCGCCGCGGACTCAGCCGTCCTGTTGGACCAGGCTGGTCTCGCCGGGGCAGATGCCGGCGTCGACGAGCAGGCCGGCGAGCGTGAGGTAGCCGTCCTCGTCGTACGAGCGGGCTTCGTCGCCCTGCAGGGTGCTGCACACGGTGGCGACCGCCAGATCGGCTGCCGGGCTCGTCGTCTGATCGGCGAGTCCGGCCTGGACGGCGAACGCCCGGCCGGCTTCGAGCGCGGCGTCGCACGTGGCCAGTGCCGTGTCGAAGGTGACGCCGGTGACCGTGCACGACACGCCGAGGATCTGTCCGGTGGTCGTCGAGTCGACGATCTGGTTCGCTGCCGGCGTCGTGGCCTCGAACGGCGCTGACGAGTACGAGAGGCGCTGCCACGACCAGCCGGTCGACGGGTCGTCGACGCCGACGAGCACCTCGTCGTCGTCGAGCCAGAGGGTGACCGGGTGGTTGTTCACGTCGTCGACGCCCGGAATGGCGGTCTCCTGGAAGTCTTGCCATTGGAGTGGGAACGCCTCGGCGAACGAGGCGAGGTCGAGCGACAGTTCGTAGCGGGTGCGCTGGTTGTCGTCGTCGTCGCCTTCGTCGACCTGATCGTCGAGGTCGATGTAGCCACGCCGCAGTCGGTTGGTGAGGATCGCGTCCGCGGTGTCGTCGTCGCGCAGATACGTCATGGCCCGGTCGATCGACTGGACGACGGGTTCGGACGGGTCGACGGGCACCCAGAGGCCCTGTTCGTTCTGGGCGAACACCTCGACACCGTCGGGGCTCGTGAGGTTGTCGGTCGCGTTCGGGCTGCCGGCAAGACCGACGAACTCGAACGATCCGGTGTTCGTGTCGAACGTCAGCGTGCCCTGGAGCGGGATCTGCTCGGCGGTCGAGGTGATGAGGATGCTCGTCTGCTGTACGTCGGGCACGTCGGGGCCGGCCGCCGGGATCTGGTCGCGGTCGAGCCAGTCCTGGACGTATCGGGCGCCGACGTAGATGCCGATCGCGGCGGCGCCGAGCAGGCACGTCGCGATCAGGCCCCGGGCGAGGCGGCGGTACCACGGGTTGGCGCGTCGGTAGACGCTGCGGTTCCGCTCGTCGCGGCTGCGGTACACGCTGGCCGCCGCACCGGCGGGTGCGCCGCGCGTCGGTGCCTCGTCGACGCCTCCGGAGGGCGCCGCCGCCCCGGCGCCGAGGCGCGGCTCGTTCGGATCGACGTCGGGTTCGGTGGGCGCGTCGGCCGTGTCGCTCGTTCCGGCGTCGGCGAGCGACTCGCCGTCGTCGGTCGTGCCGCCGTGCCAGGCTGCTGACAATGCGCCGAGGGTCGCCGACGTGTCGGTGTCGTCGGCGACACGGTCGGCCGGTTCGGTGGGAGCGGGCACGACATCGCCCTCGGCTGCGTCGTGCGAAGACGCGACGGCATCGACCGTCTCGGCGTCTGCCGGCTCGGTCGATTCCGTCGTCTCGGGCACGTCGTCCGGTTCGGACGCGTCGCGTTCACCCACCGTCATGCGCACATCGTGCCAGATCGGGCACCCCTCGCGGGTGACTGCGCCCGGGAGGCCCGCGACGCCCGATGAGCAGGGTGGGAACAGCACCACCTTTCGGACACGAGCCGTTGCCGCCGGTACGCTCGGCTTCGTGTCTGGCACAGAGACCTCCGGATCGGCGTTCGGGACCAACTCCTGGCTCGTCGAAGAGATGTACGAGCGATACGTCGCCGATCCCACCGCGGTAGCCGAGTCGTGGCGTGAGTTCTTCGAGGACTACACGTCGATCTCCGCACCGGCGCACCAGAACGATCCGGCACCTGCCCCGGCGCCCGCCCCGGCCGACAGCAACGGTGCGGCGACGCCGCCTCCGCCGCCGGCTGATGCCACGCCGGCACCAGCACCTGCTCCGTCCGCCTCGAAGCCTGCACCTGCGCCAGCGGCCGAACCGGCCGCCGAACCCGGCGAGCTGATCAAGGGCGTCGGCGCTGCGATCGTGCGCAACATGGCGGCGAGCCTCGAGGTGCCGACCGCCACGAGCTTCCGCAACGTGCCGGCCAAGCTGCTCGAGGTCAACCGCAAGGTCATCAACGGGTACCGCACCCGAGCCGGCCTCGGCAAGGTCAGCTTCACCCACCTGATCGGCTACGCCGTCGTGCGAGCGATCGCCGAGACGGTGCCGAACATGAAGAACGGGTTCGTCGAGGGCGCCGACGGCAAGCCCCGGCTGGTGCGCAACGACCACGTCAACATGGGCCTCGCGGTCGACGTCGACAAGGGCGACGGCACCCGCACGCTGGTCGTGCCGGTGCTCAAGCAGGCCGACACGCTCGACTTCGCTGGCTTCCTGGCGGCCTACAACGAGATCATCCGCAAGGTCCAGAACAACAAGCTGACCCTCGACGACTACGCCGGTGCGAACGTCAGCCTGACCAACCCGGGCACGATCGGCACCGTCCAGTCGGTGCCGCGCCTGATGCCCGGCCAGGGCGTCATCGTCGGCGTCGGCAACATCGACTACCCGGCCGAATTCGAGGGCGCCGACAAGCGCAACCTGTCGTCGCTCGGCGTGTCGAAGGTCGTCACCGTCACCAGCACGTACGACCACCGGATCATCCAGGGCGCCGAGTCGGGCCTGTTCCTGAAGCGGGTCCACGAACTCCTGCTCGGCGAGCACGGCTTCTACGAGGACATCTTCCACGACCTCGACATGCCGTACGAGGCGGTCAAGTGGCGGCCCGACACGAACCCGATCGACCGCGAAGAAGCGATGCTCGCCAAGCAGATGGCCGTCGCCAAGCTGATCCGTGTGCACCGGGTCCGCGGTCACCTCATCGCCGACCTCGACCCGCTCCGCTGGAAGGAGCCGCACACCCCGGTCGAACTCGATCCGGCCACGTACGGCCTCACGATCTGGGATCTCGACCGCGAGTTCCTCACCGACGGCGTCGGCGGTCGCGACAAGATGTCGCTCGGCGACCTGCTCGGGGTGCTGCGCGACGCGTATTGCCGCACGATCGGCGTCGAGTACATGCACATCCAGAACACCGAAGAGCAACGGTGGATCCAGGAGCGTGTCGAGTCGAAGCCGCCGTCGTTCGAGAAGGACCAGAAGATGCGGATCCTCGAGCGGCTCAACGCCGCCGAGGCGTTCGAGAAGTTCCTGGCCACCAAGTACGTCGGTACGAAGCGGTTCGGGATCGAGGGGGCCGAGTCGGCGATCCCGATCCTCGACGAGATCCTGTCGCACGCCGCCGACGAGGGGCTCGACGGTTCGGTGCTCGGCATGGCCCACCGCGGTCGACTCAACGTGCTCTCGAACATCGTCGGCAAGAGCTACGAGGCGATCTTCTCCGAGTTCGAGGGCCACGTCGATCCGAACACCGTGCAGGGTTCGGGCGACGTCAAGTACCACCTCGGTGCGACCGGTAAGTACCACAGCCCGTCCGGTGCCGACATCAAGGTCGAGCTCGCCGCCAACCCGAGCCACCTCGAGACGGTCGACCCGATCGTCATGGGCATGGTCCGTGCACAGCAGGACCAGATCGAGCCGATGGGTGCGTTCTCGGTCCTGCCGCTCCTGATCCACGGCGACGCAGCGTTCGCCGGGCAGGGCGTCGTCGCCGAATGCCTCGCCATGAGCGACATCGGCGGCTACCGCATCGGCGGCACGATCCACCTCATCATCAACAACCAGATCGGCTTCACGACCGCCCCCGAGTGGAGCCGGTCGTCGATGTACTGCTCCGACGTCGCGAAGACGGTGCAGGCGCCGATCTTCCACGTCAACGGCGACGACCCCGAGGCGTGCGTCCGGGTGGCCAGGATGGCGTGGGAGTACCGCCAGAAGTTCCACAAGGACGTCGTCATCGACATGGTGTGCTACCGCCGCCACGGTCACAACGAGGGCGACGATCCGAGCTACACCCAGCCGCTGATGTACAAGGCGATCGCCGAACGTCGAAGCGTGCGCAAGGTGTACGTCGAGACACTGGTGAAGCGCGGCGACATCACCGTCGAGGAAGCCGAACAGGCGCTCGAGGACTTCCAGGGCAAGCTCCAGGTGGCGCTCGACGAGACCCGGTCACGCAACACCGAGGCGCCGAAGGTGCCGCGTCCGCCGAAACCGCTCGGCGTCCTGCCCCACATCCCGACCGGCGTCGAACGAGAGACGCTCGAGCGGATCTTCCATCAGCTCACGAACTTCCCCGAGGGCTTCACGCCGCACCCGAAACTGGTGCGCCAGTTCGAGACGCGCACGAAGCAATTCGAGTCGGCGAACGACGTCGACTGGGCGACCGCCGAGGCGCTCGCGATCGGTTCGCTGATCCTCGAAGGTGCCCCGGTCCGACTCGCCGGCGAGGACTCCCGGCGCGGCACGTTCAGCCAGCGCCACGCTGCCGTGGTCGACTTCGAGACCGGCCAGCCGTGGATCCCGCTCGCCGACATCGAGGGCGCCGAAGCCAACTTCTGGGTGTACGACTCCTTGCTGTCGGAGTACGCAGCGCTCGGCTACGAGTACGGCTACGCCCACTCGAACCCGGATGCGCTCGTGATGTGGGAGGCCCAGTTCGGCGACTTCGTCAACGGTGCCCAGATCATCATCGACCAGTACATCGTCGCCGCGGAAGACAAGTGGGGCCAACGCAACGGCGTGGTGCTCCTGCTGCCCCACGGCTACGAAGGCCAGGGCCCCGAACACTCCTCGGCCCGGATCGAGCGCTTCCTCACCCTCGCCGCCGAAGACAACATGCAGGTCGTCAACGCCACGACCGCACGTCAGTACTTCCACCTGCTGCGCCGGCAGGTGCACCAGGAGCGTCAGACCCCCCTGGTGGTGTTCACGCCGAAGCAAGGCCTGCGCATGAAGCAGACCCGTAGCCACATCGACGAGCTCACCATGGGCTCGTTCGAAGAGGTGCTCGACGATCCGCACGTGTCCGACCCCGATGCCGTCAGCCGCATCGTGTTCTGCTCGGGCAAGGTGGCCTGGGACGCGATGTCGGAGCGCGACGCCCGAGAGGCGCCGGTTGCCATCGTCCGTGTCGAGCAGCTGTTCCCGCTGCCGACCGATCAGATGCTCGACATCGTCCAGAACCGGTACCCGAACGCTCGCGAGCTCGTGTGGCTCCAGGAGGAACCGGAGAACATGGGTCCCTGGCACTTCATCGAGCACCACACCTGGCGTGTGAAGGATCTCGGCTACGACCTCCGCCACGTCGCCCGTGTCGAGTCCGGTAGCCCCGCCACCGGGTCGAAGACGGTCCACGACCAGGAACTCGCCGACCTGATGGACGGCATCTTCGACGGCCTCTGAGGGATGCGGCGCGCGCGGGGCGCTGACCCGTACGATGGGCCACCGAGCGCTTGCGCGCTCGGTGGAACAACATGACGAACCAGAACAGCAAACCAGACCTCTTCGTCGTCGATGGCTCGAACATTGCCACGGAAGGTCGGTCCAAGCCCAGCCTCGAACAGCTCAACGAAGCGGTCACCGCCTTCCGTGAGGAGTACCCCGACGTCGACGTGACCGTGGTGGTCGACGCGACATTCGGCCACCGCATCGCCAAGGGGGAGGTCAAACAGTTCGACAAGGCGGTCGCCAACAACGAACTCGTGACCCCACCCGCCGGCGCAGTGGGCCGCGGCGACGCCTTCATCCTCGCGATCGCCGACAAGGCGAACGCGGGCGTCTTCTCGAACGACTCCTTCCAGGAGTTCCACGGCGACTACGGCTGGCTCTTCGAGCACGGCCGCCTCATCGGCGGCAAGCCGGTGCCGCACGTCGGGTGGGTCTTCGTCGACCGCAACCCGGTCCGTGGCCCGAAGAGCCGTGAGTCGATCCGTGCCGCGAAGAAGGCCGAGGCGTCCGACGAACCGGCGACCGCAGCCAAGGACAAGGCCCAGCGTCGTGTCCGCAAGAAGAAGGCAGCGGCGTCCGAACCAGCCGATCAGACGGCGAACGACCAGAACGACGAGTCGACTTCCGCGAAGCAGCAGGACGATGCCAAGCAGACCGGGGCCAAGAGCGGCCGCTCGAGGCGAGGCCGCGGCAAGCAGAGCGCCAAGCCCGACGCTGCCGACCAGGACGGTGCGAAGCAGGAGAACGCGAAGCAGGACGGCGGCGCGTCGTCGACCAAGCACGTCAACGAGCTGGTGAACTTCCTCGAGTTCGTCGAGAAGCACGCCGTCGGTCAGTCGATCACGGCGACGGTGGCGAGCTACTCCTCGCACGGCGCCTACGCCGACTTCGGCAACGTGCAGGTCTACATCCCGCTCCGCCTGATGTCCGACCCTGCGCCGACGAGTGCGCGCAAGGCCGTCACCATCGGCGACGAACTCGAGGTCGTGGTCGCGGCGTTCTCACCCGATCGCCGCAGCATCGACGTGGCCCTGCCCGCCATGGCCGACCGGATCGAGCTGCCCGACGGCCAGACGCCGAGCAGCGACGACGACGAACCCGCTACGAAGCCGAAGAAGCGACGTGCCTCTCGCCGACGCGGCAAGAAGGCTGCCGCCGAGGCCGCATCGGAGACGACCGAGCAGTCCGACGCATCGACGGCTGCCGACGAACCGTCGAGCGAGTCGGCGCAGACGGTGCCGGAACCGGCGACCGACTCCGCTGAGACCGTGGGCGCCGAGCCCGCTCCTGCCAAGGCGCCGGCGAAGAAGCGAGCCGCCAAGAAGAAGGCGGCGGCGAAGAAGGCCCCGGCCAAGAAGAAGGCGGCGGCGAAGAAGGCTCCGGCGAAGAAGAAGGCGGCGGCGAAGAAGGCCCCGGCCAAGAAGAAGGCGGCGGCGAAGAAGGCTCCGGCGAAGAAGAAGGCGGCGGCGAAGAAGGCTCCGGCGAAGAAGAAGGCGGCTGCCAAGAGGGCCCCGGCCAAGAAGAAGGCCGCTGCCAAGAAGGCGGCGGCGCCGGCGGCGGAGACACCCGAACCGTGAGGGTCGTCACCTGGAACGTCAACTCGCTCCGAGCCCGGCTCGAGCGGGTCGAGGAGTGGGTCACCGAGGTGCAGCCCGACGTGTTGTGCATCCAGGAGACCAAGCTCGCCGACGACGCCTTCCCGGCGCTCACGTTCGAGGCGCTCGGCTACGAATGTGCCCACTACGGGCAGGGGCAGTGGAACGGGGTCGCGATCCTGTCGAAGGTCGGCCTCGACGATGTCGTCGCCAACTTCGCCGGCGACATCGAGCCCGACCCCGACGCCCGCATCCTCACTGCGACGTGCGGCGGCGTGCGCATCTCGTGCTGCTATGTGCCGAACGGTCGGTCGCTCGACGACGACCACTACACGTACAAGCTGAGCTGGCTCGACCGGCTGCTCGAGCACCTGCGTGCCGAGAGCGACCCGGGTGACGACGTGATCGTGACGGGCGACTTCAACATCGCCCCGAGCGACGTCGACGTGTACGACATCCGCAAGTTCGCCAACGCCACCCACGTGAGCCAGCCCGAACGCGACCGGCTCCAGGCGCTGTGCGACTGGGGGCTCGTCGATCTGTTCCGGCATCAGCACCCCGACGCGGAGAAGGTCTACTCGTGGTGGGACTACCGGGGCGGCGACTTCCACCAGGGCCGCGGACTGCGCATCGATCTGGTGCTCGGCAGCGCGTCGCTCGTCGACCGCGTCGACTGGGCCGTCGTCGACCGCAACGCCCGCAAGGGCAAGCAACCGAGCGACCACGCCCCGGTCATCGTCGACCTGACCTGACCGCACACCGCGACGAAGGGGGTCGGATACGTTTCGTCGGATGATGTCCGTCGGATGATGTCAGACATCATCCGACCAGATCGTGGTGTGCCCGGGTCGATGGACGTCGGATGATGTCTGACATCATCCGACCTATCCGACCCCCTTGGTCGGTCAGTGCGACTGGAGGGCTCGGTCGATGCCGTGGAACAGGCGGCGGCTGGTGATGGCGCCGAGCCCGGTGAGCTGGTCGAGTTCGTCGGGCGACGACGGGCGGTGGGTGGCGATCAGCGACAGCACGTGGTCGGTCACCAGCGCATCGGGCAGCAAGCCGTTCGCTCGGGCAGCGTCGGCCCGCCACGTTCGGAGTCGGTCGAGGGTCGACTCGCGCGGCGACGGCTGCGTGCCGACCAGCTCGGGTGGGGGCGGGAGCACGACCGGTTCGCCCGGTTCGAACCCGTCGAGCAGGGGAGTGCGGCGCCGCTGGTAGCCGTTACGTCGCTCGGACCAGTGCACCGTGAGCCGATCGGTCGCCCGGGTGACGGAGACGTAGAAGAGGCGCGCCTCCTCGGCCTTCAGCGCTGCCGTCGTCGCCGACCGGTGCGGCACGAGGCTGGTCTCGCAGCCGACGAGGTGCACCGTGTGCCACTCGCGGCCTTTGGCGGCGTGGAACGTGAGCAGTTCGACGCCGGGTCGTGCGGTGCCGAACGGGTCGGTCGCCGACACCCACGCACGGAACGCAACGCCGTCACCGGTCGGGTGGGTCCGAAGGAAGTCATTGGCGGCGAGGGCGACCGTCGTGCGTGGGTCGTCGTCGCCCTCGGCGGCCAGGTGTTGGTCGCGGATCCAGCGTCGTAGCGAGTCCTGCTCTCGAAGGCGGTACGCCTCGTCGAGCAACGGGCCGAGTTCGGTGCCTGCGCCGTCGACCCGGGTGCGCAGCGGCAGTCCGGCGGCCTGGAGCGCAGCCCGGACCGGGGCGAGCGTCGCGTGGGTGCGTGCCAGCACGGCGACCTGGCCCGACCGCAGCCGTGTCGGGTCGTCGGCTGCGATCGCTCGCGCCACGGCGGCCGACTCGGCTGCCTCGTCGTCGTGCGCCGACACGCGAACCGTCGGCCCGTCACCGCGGGCGGATTCGATCGCGGTGTCGACCTCGGCACCCGCCAGGACCACCCGTCCGATCTCGACCACCTGCGGTGTGCATCGGTGGTTGACGGGGAGGCGGATCACCTCGACACCGGGGAACCGGTCGGCGACATCGGTGAGCAGCGCCGGATCGGACCCGGTGAAGCCGTAGATCGCCTGTGCCGGATCGCCCACCAGGTAGAGATCGTCCCGGCCCGTCCGGAGCACGTCGAGGAACCGGTGCTGGAGCGGGTTGAGATCTTGGGCCTCGTCGACGAGGACGTGACGGAACCGCCACCGGAGCGCGTCCGCGAACGTCTCGTCGCGTTCGGCGGCATCGATCGTCAACGCGATCAGATCGTCGAGATCGACGATGCGCCGCTGACGTTTCTCCTCCGTGTAGGCCGAGAGCACGTCGGCGACGAACTCGGGGTCGTGGAGCGAGCGGAGTTCGTTGTTGCGCACCGCCCGGACGTAGGCCCGCGGTGTGAGACCACGCGACGAGGCGACGCCGATCGCATCGACGACGGACGGCAGGTCGGCCGCCGACGCCCGGTCGGTGAAGGCTCGCAGCCCGCCGATGATCCGGGCCCGATCGTCGACGACGGTCCGGGGCGCCTGGTCGAGATCGGCCCACCGTTGTCGGAGGAGCTGATTGGAGATCGAGTGGAACGTACCGGCCGTGATCTGGTCGTTGACGCCCATGCCGGCCAGTCGGCGGCGGAGTTCGCCCGCCGCCTCCCTCGTGAAGGTCAGCACGAGCGTGTGTCTGGCGTCGGCGGTCTCGGTGGCGATCCGGTAGGCGGCTCGCCGGGTCAGCACCCTGGTCTTGCCGGAACCGGCGCCCGCGATCACGGCGACCAGGGACGATTCGCAGGTGACGGCGCGATGCTGGTCGGCGTCGAGATCGGCCAACAACGCTGCGGGGTCCACCTCGTTCACGGTACTGTTTGCGCTCATGCCGTACCCCAAGAATCTGCTCAACGATTACGAGACCGTTGCGCTCGATCTCCACCCGCACTGGTGGTACTACACGAAGGCGATCCTGGCGGTCGCGGCAGCGGTCATCTTCGCGATCGTGGTGACGATCGCGTTCGACGGAACGCTCGAGACCGGGCTGCAGTGGATCGGCATCGCCGCGATCCTCGTGTCGCTCGGTTGGCTCGTGAAGCGGTACGCCACCTGGTCGACCACCAACTTCGTGGTGACGAGCGACCGAGTCATCTACCGGTCGGGTGTCGTCCGCAAGAGCGGGATCGAGATCCCGCTCGAGCGCGTCAACAACGTGTCGTCGAACCAGGGCGTCTTCGAGCGGATGCTCGGTGCCGGCGACCTGCTGATCGAGTCGGGCGGCGAGTCGGGGCAGCAGCGCTTCACCGACATCAAGAACCCGAACCGCGTCCAGAACCTCATCCACGCCCAGCGTGAGGCGAACAACACCCGGATGTACGGCGGAGGCGGCAACAGCGGCAGCGATGTCGCGACCCAGCTCGAGAAGCTCGAGGGCATGCTCGAACGCGGCACGCTCTCCCAAGAGGAGTTCGACGCCCAGAAGCGGCGTCTGCTCGGCGACTGATCGCCCGATCCGGCGGCGTCGAGCCGGGCGTGCCAAGCTCGGCGCCATGACACGCGCTCAACTCGACTCGGGCATCGAGCTCGAGTACGACACCTTCGGCTCGCCCGACGACCCGGCCCTGTTGCTGGTGATGGGCTTCACCGCCCAGATGATCCTCTGGAACGAGGAGTTCTGCGAACAACTCGCGGCCTCGGGGCGGTACGTCATCCGGTTCGACAACCGCGACTGCGGGCTGTCGACGAAGCTCGACGGCCAGCACGTCGACGCCGCAGCCGTGCTGGGCGCGGCGATGGCGGGCGAGGAGATCCCGCCGGTGCCCTACACGCTCTCCGACATGGCGGCCGACGCCATCGGACTCCTCGACGCGCTCGGGATCGACCGTGCCCACGTCGCCGGAGCGTCGATGGGCGGCATGATCGTCCAGACGATGGCGATCGAGCACCGCGATCGTCTGCTCAGCGTCACGTCGATCATGTCGACGGTCGGCGACCCCGAGTACGGAGCGGCCGCTCCGGAAGCGATGGCCGTGTTGCTGTCGCCCCCGCCCGCCGAGCGCGACCAGGTGATCGAACGAGCCGCCAGCACGCGGATCTGGGCATCGAAGCGGTACTTCGACGAGGCCAAGGCGAAAGAGTTCGCCGGCGTCGCGTACGACCGGTCGTTCTACCCGGAGGGCGCGTCCCGCCAGCTCGCTGCGATCACCGCCTCCGGCGACCGCAGCGACGGTCTCCGATCGGTGTCGACGCCGATGCTGGTGATCCACGGTCTCGACGACACGCTGATCGCTCCGTCGGGCGGCCGCCGGACGGCCGAGCTCGTGCCGAACGCACACCTGCTCGAGGTGGCCGACATGGGCCACGACGTACCCCCGCCGCTGTACGGCATCATCGTCGGGGCGATGATCGGGCACCAGGACTCGGCGGTTCATCCGTCGGCTGCGGCGCCGCTGGAGGCGGCATCGTGAGCGGCCCCCTCGACGGCTACCGGATCATCGAGATCGCCGGCATCGGACCCGGTCCGTTCGCCGCGATGCTGCTGAGCGACATGGGCGCCGAGGTCATCCGGGTCGAACGCGCTGGCGCGGTTCGTGGCCCCGCACCCGATGCGCCACACGGCGACATCCTGCGCCGTGGTCGGCGCAACATCGCCCTCGACCTGAAGAACCCCGACGGCGTCGAGACGCTGCTGCAACTGGTCGAGAGCGCCGATGCGCTGATCGAGGGCTTCCGGCCGGGCGTCATGGAACGACTCGGCGTCGGGCCCGACGTGTGTCTCGAACGCAACCCGAAGCTCGTGTTCGGCCGGATGACCGGTTGGGGTCAGGACGGCCCGTACGCCCTCGCCGCCGGCCACGACATCAACTACATCGCCCTGGCCGGAGCGTTGGCCCACTACGGCCGCGCCGGGCAGCCGCCGACCCCACCGATGAACATGGTCGGCGACTTCGGCGGTGGCGGCATGTTCCTCGCCTTCGGCGTCGTGTGTGCCCTGCTCGAAGCGCAGAAGAGCGGTGAGGGGCAGGTGGTCGACACCGCGATGGTCGACGGCACGGCGATCCTCATGACCATGTTCTGGGCGTTCCACCACATGGGCGCGCACGACATCAACCGCCGTGGCGAGAACCTGCTCGACACGGGCGCCCATTTCTACGACGTGTACGAGTGCTCCGACGGTGAGTACGTCTCGCTCGGCTCGATCGAGCCGCAGTTCTACGCCGAGCTGATGCGGCTCACCGGACTGGACGGCGACGAGGAGTTCGCCGCGCAGATGGACGCGTCGAAGTGGCCGCACCTGAAGGAACGGCTGGCCGAACTCTTCCGGACGAAGACTCGCGACGAGTGGTGCGAGATCATGGAGCACACCGACGTGTGCTTCGCTCCGGTCCTCCGGATGGACGAGGCGGCGCAGCACCCGCACAACGTCGAACGCAACACCTTCATCGCCCCCGGCGGCGTGACACAGCCGGCTCCGGCGCCGCGGTTCAGCCGCACGGCCGCCGAGGTCGACCGGCCGCCCGCACACGACGGCCAGCACACCCGCGAGGTACTGGTCGAGTGGGGGATCGACGAGTCGCAGGTCGACGCGCTGATCGAGTCGGGAGCTGCCAAGCAGGCCTGACGCCGGTTCCCGCCATCGCGTCGTATCGTGACGCGATGGCGACACTGGTCTGCTTCCACGCCCACCCCGACGACGAAGCGATCGCAACCGGGGGCACGATGGCTCGCGCCAGCGACGAAGGGCACCGTGTCGTGCTCGTCGTGGCGACCGACGGCATCCACGGCGAACGCCCCGACGACCTCGGTGCCGACGAGTCGCTCGTCGACCGTCGCAAGGCCGAGACGATGGCGTCGGCCGAAGCGCTCGGCATCCACCGCGTCGAGTTCCTCGACTACCACGACTCGGGGATGACCGGCTGGGAAGGAAACGGTCACGACCACGCCTTCGCCAACGCCGATCTCGACGAGGCCGCGGGCCGGCTCGCTCAGATCCTGCGTGACGAAGCGGCCGACGTGCTGACGATCTACGACTGGCACGGCGGCTACGGGCACCCCGATCACATCCGGGTGCACGAGGTCGGCTGCCGAGCCGAGGAGCTGGTTGCCGACGACCTGCCGGCGCTGCGGGTCGTCGAATCGACGATGAACCGCGACGACATGCGACGCGGCATCGAGTCGGCCAAGGAACAGGGGCTCGACTTCGGCCCCGACGAGTTCGACCCGGACGGCCCGATGGACGACGGCAACCCGATGGGTACCCCCGAAGCCGAGATCACCCTGGCCGTCGACGTCGCCGACTGGGCCGAACGCAAACGCCGATCGATCGCGGCGCACCGCAGCCAGGTCACCGACTCGAGCTTCTTCCTCCAGATGCCCATGGACGCGTTCGCCCAGGCGTTCGGCACCGAGTGGTTCATCGAACACGGCCGCGAGGCGGGTGACGGCCCGCGCCGTGGTTGGTTCTTCGCCGACCAGACCGGCTGAGTGCCCGGGGCGGTACGGGTCACACCGGATTGCCGAGGTTTCGCTGCTCGCGTTGGGCAAGATGAGCCCATGCCGACGAGCAGGACCGTTGCCGCGCTCACCGTCGCCGGGCTGATGCTCGTCGCTGCGTGCAGCGACGACGAACCGACCACGTCGCCGACGCCGCCGAGCTTCACGTTCGCGTCGACGACATCGACGACGACCGTTCCCGACACGACGGTGCCCGGCGACGATTCCTCCACCGTCCCCGAGACGACGGTGCCGCCCACGCCGCCGCCGACGGACGCGACCACGACGACGACCGAACCGTTGTCGACCCAGGAACTGATCCTGCGCGGCGACGGCCTCGGTTCGGCCCGGTTCGGCGCCGCACCACAAGGCGTCGTCGAATACGTCACGTCGGTGCTGGGCGGCAACACCGGTGACACCGGTTGGGTCGACCCGTTCGCGTTCGCCGACTGCGGCGCGGGTGGTGCCGCCACCAAGGCACGTCGCGTCGACTGGGGCGTGCTGTCGCTGCTGTTCTCCGACGCCTCGACCTACGCCATCGACCGTGAACACTTCATCGGTTACGAGTACGGACGTGTCGGCGAGATCGGCGACGAACCGGTCGGCCTGCACACGCCGGGCGACGTCGGTCTCGGATCACGGGTGATCGACCTGTTCGCCGAGTTCCCCGAGGCATCGGTGAACGAGGGTGACGAGGACGTCGGCATCCCCCCGAACTACTACGTGAGCGACGTGTTCTACGGGCTGCTCACGGGGACCGCCGACGACGACTTCGTGACCGTGATCTTCGGCGGCTACGGCTGCGGCGAGTGACGCCGTGGGCGACCTGCACAACATCACGGCGTGGGTGCTGATCGCCAGCAACGCGCTCGCCGGCGTCTGGTGCCTCGCGGCCTACCAGTGGCGGCAACTGGCAGGAATGCCGATGTGGGGGCTCGTCATCGTCGCGCAGGCGACCACGTTCGTCCAGGCGGCCGTCGGGGCGCTGTGGGCGAATCAGGCCGACATCGAGATCGACGACATGCACATGCTGTACGGCTTCTCCACGCTCGTCGCCGTGGCGATCCTGTACAGCTATCGCGGCAGCCCGTTCATCAAGGACAAGACCACGCTGCTCTACGGCTTCGGCAGCCTCTTCATCATGGGACTCGGCCTCCGCAACCTCGTCCTCTGAACAGAAGGGGTCAGGCACCTTCTGTTCAGCTCGCTCGGGGTACCTGACCCGGGTGCACAGAAGGTGCCTGGCTGGGTTCCGAGGGTCGTTGCAACACCTTGATCTTTTGGAGGTGTTCATGCCGAGGCAGCGTGTTGCTGATGAGGTTCGTTGTTGGGTGTGGTTGTTGGTGGCCGATGGTCACACACAAGCTGGGGTGGCTCGACGGTTCGGGTTGTCTTCGACAACGGTGCGTCGGATTGCTCATGATCCCGAGGTGGAGAAACAGGTTCGTGACACATCAGTGAGCCGGTTGACGTTGACCGGCCGGGAAGAGATCTCTCGTGGGATCGTGGAAGGGGTTTCCAACGCTGAGATCGCGCGTCGGATTGATCGGCATCGTTCAACGGTGGGCCGTGAGATCAACAACAACGGTGGCCGCGACGAGTATCGGGCGGTTGCTGCGCATCTGGCCGCTCAGCAGCGTGCGAAGCGACCGAAGTTGTTCAAGTTCGAGCAGTTCCCGTTGCTGGCGATGGTGGTTGCGTGCTGGCTTGATCTCGAGCAGTGGTCGCCGGAACAGATCAGTGCCAGGCTGGTGCTCGAGTTTCCCGACGACGAGACGATGCGAGTGTCCCCCGAAACGATCTATCGAGCGTTGTATGTGCATGGTCGGGGCGGGCTCCGTAAAGAACTCGCTGCGTGTCTACGTACTCAACCTCAGCATCGCCGGGCCCGCCCGGTCACGGCTCGGAACCGGGACCAGTCCTCGATCCCGGACCTGGTGTCGATCGCGGAACGTCCCGACGACATCGAGGACCGTCTGGTGCCTGGCCATTGGGAAGGCGATCTGATCATGGGTCGCAACAACGGCTCCCAGGTCGGCACGCTCGTGGAGCGCACCACCGGACTCGTGATGCTGTCCAAACTTGGCACCAAACAAGCCGATCACGTCGCGGACGCGATCGCAGCACGTGTCCGAACCCTGCCGGCCGTGCTGCAGGGAACACTCACCTGGGATCGCGGCACCGAAATGGCTGCTCACCGCCGGTTCACGATGGCCACCGACATGAAGGTGTACTTCTGCGACCCGCACGCTCCCTGGCAACGAGGCAGCAACGAAAACATCAACGGGCTGCTACGCCAATACCTACCCAGAGACAGTGACCTGTCCCAGTTCAGCCAAGAACAACTCGACGCGATCGCTCACAAACTCAACAACCGGCCACGCAAACGCCACAGCTTCCTGACACCATTAGAAGTCTTCGACCAACTCGTGTTGCACTGACCACTGGAATCCAGCCTGACCCCTTCTGTTCGGTCAGCTAAAGACGACGGTCTTGTTGCCGACGAGGAAGACGCGGTCGTCGGCCCAGTAGCGCACGGCGCGAGCGAGGACGAGGCGTTCGGTGTCCTGGCCGAGTTCGACCAGTTGCTCGGCGGTGTGTGCGTGCGAGACGCGAGCGACGTCCTGCTCGATGATCGGCCCCTCGTCGAGTTCGGCGGTGACGAAGTGGGCCGTCGCGCCGACGAGCTTCACGCCACGCTCGTGGGCCTGGTGGTACGGGCGGGCGCCCTTGAAGCCGGGGAGGAACGAGTGGTGGATGTTGATCGCCCGCCCGCGCAGGAACTCGCACAGGTCGTCGGAGAGGATCTGCATGTAGCGGGCGAGCACGACGAGGTCGATGTCGTGAGTGCGCACCAGCTCCTGGATCTGCGCCTCCTGCTCGGCCTTGGTGTCCTTCGTGACGGGTAGGTGGAGGAACGGGATGTCGTACCGGCCGGCGACCGGCTGGCAGTCGGGGTGGTTCGAGACGATCAGCGGGATGTCGATCGGCAGCAGCCCGTTCCGCCAGCGGTAGAGGAGGTCGACGAGGCAGTGGTCGAACTTCGACACCATGACCAGCACCTTCGGCCGGGCGTCGGCCGGGCGCACGTGCACGTCGGCCATCGGGTCGGCGAGTCGTTCGGACACGGCCCAGTGCACCTTCGACGGGTCGTCCGTTCCGGAGTCGACGACCATGCGCATGCAGAACGTGTTCGTCTCCGGGTCGCTGAACTGCTGGTTCTCGACGATGTTGCCGCCGACGTCGAGGACGCCGGCACATACGGCCGCGACGATCCCCGGGCGGTCGGGACAGGTGAGGGTGAGGACGTGGTGGTTGGCCGCGCTCATGCTGCGAGTATGGCGGGACCACAGCCGGTTCGAGACACCGAATTCGAGACGAGTGGTCCTGACATGCGGGACGGCGCCGAGGGTGACGTGTCGCATCGGTCGGGTCCGGGTATCACCCGCACATGCTTCCCCCGACCACCCCCACGACGCATCGCACGAACACCCGAACCTCTGCCCGTCGGCTTCCCGCCCTGCTGGCGGTGGCGACACTGACCCTCGCCGCGTGCGGCGACGATGCCGAGGGCGACGCGAACACCGACGTCGTCGCCGACGAGGAACAGCAGGACGCGCAGCCGACACCCGGGTCGGCCGGCTTCACCGAAGGCGACTTCGACGCCGTCCCGATCGCCCGGGGTGCGACCGAGATCAGCGAGAAGACCGAACGTGACGGCGCGATCAGCCAGTCGTTCACGGCGACGGCCACGAGCCCCCAGCAGATCATGGACTTCTACACCTCGCAGCTGGCCCAGCTCGGCTGGCAGGAGGTCGAAGCTG
Source organism: Ilumatobacter fluminis (assembly GCF_004364865.1). Lineage (NCBI taxonomy): Bacteria > Bacillati > Actinomycetota > Acidimicrobiia > Acidimicrobiales > Ilumatobacteraceae > Ilumatobacter > Ilumatobacter fluminis. The sequence continues at coordinate 3,067,553 of NZ_SOAU01000001.1, read as the reverse complement.
TCCGAGAGACCGGCACCGACTCGCTGGCCGCAGCGTGGGTGCAGGGCAACGACCGCCTCGAGATCTCGGCGCTGCTCGCCCAGGGCGTCGAGGACGAACAGACCCAGTTCAGCATCGTGCTGCTCCCGGACCGCACCGCCGGCGAGGAGATCAACGACGCCGACGACGGCGAGTCCGACGACGGCTGACCGTGCCGGGTTCGGCCGTCGGAGACCGACGGTCAGAGCCCGGCTTCGGCCGTCACCCAGTTCCAGAGCCGCTCACGGCGCTCGGGGGTGTCGGTCTTCTTGGTGGTCGGCAGCTTGTGGATCGAGCGGAGCCGGCGGTCGAGCCAGAAGCCACCGTTGTGGGCGAGTGGCTCGGCATCGCCGGCGAGCCACACCAGCGTGTCGGCGCCCTCGTCGGCGTCGCGGAGGAGCGGGCCCATCACCTTGCGGAAGCCCGGCAGCGCCGCCTCGACGCCGGGCGTGTCCGCCCAGCCCGGGTGCATGGCCTGGAACGAGACGCCTCGGTCGCCGCACCGTTCCGCCCACATCTCGCTGAGGGTCACCTGGGCCCGCTTCGCCCGGGCGTACTGCTCGGTGCCGGAGTAGTCGTCGGCGGGCATCTCGATCTGTTCGACGGTGAGCCCGGCGGTGTACATGCCGCCCGACGACATCGTGATGACACGGCTGCCGTCGGTATCGGCGAGGCGGTCGAGGAGGAGCGACGTCAGCAGGAACGGGCCGACGACCTGGCTGGCCACGGTCTGCTCCGTCCCGTTCGAGGCGTCGTTGCGTTCGGCGGTGAGTGCGCCGGCGTTGTGGATCAGGACGTCGAGTCGGTCGTGTTCGGTGAGCACCCGATCAGCGAGGTCGCGCACCTGGTCGTACTCGCCGGTGTCGCAGGCGACCTGGCTGATGGTCTGGTTGCCGGTCGAGTCGATCAGCTCGTCGACGACTCCCTGATTGCGCTCGGCGGTTCGTCCGACGACCACCAGCGTCGCGCCCTGATCGGCGAGGATCTGGGCGGCGCACCGGCCGAGTCCGGACGTTGCGCCGGTCAGGACGACGACCCGCCCGGTGAAGTCGTAGTCGGTGAGCGGCGTCCAGCCGTCGAGCTTGCGACGTGCGAGGTAGCCGATCTTGGTGAAGCTGGTGACGATCGGGATCTCGAGCGCCGTGTCGGCGATGTCTCGGACGTTCATGGTTCCAGCTTCCTCCAGTGTGGTCGCGATGTCGATGCCGGCAGTGACCGGCCACGCGGGAGTGCCCGCGCATCGAGGGGTTCACACCTCGCTACGGCCGTCACCCGAACGGTGGATGCGTTTCCGCGCACGGTTTCGCCCCGCCGGCTGCGGGGAACGGTCGGCTCGTGACCGACTCCACGTCCGAACATCCCGCCCCCGCCATCATCGCAACCTTCCCCGACCGGGGTGAGGCCGAGGTGGTCGCCGCCAAGCTGATCGGCGCCGGACTCGACGCCGTCGTCGTCGACGAGGTGGAGGGTGGATCGCTCCCGGTCGACACCGAACCCGGCGTCGTCGTCGCCGTCCCGGCCACCGAGGAAGCCGCTGCGAGGGACGTGCTCGCCATCGATACTCCCCGCAGCTGACCATCGTCGCTACCCTCGTCGTCGACACGGGCGGGAGGAAGCGATGACCAAGCGAGAACCGGAGCAGCTCTACACGGGTGCGGCCCCGGGAAGCGAGAGGTGGGAGCACCACAGGTCGGCATACCACTCGCCGCTGTTCGACAACCCGGTCGTCACCAACGTGGTGCATCCGACGATCACACCCGTGGTCCCGGACGCCCCGAACGGAACGGCGATCGTGATCGCACCCGGTGGTGGTTTCCACGCTCTGTCGATCGAGAGCGAGGGATTCGAGGTCGCCGACTGGCTGGCTGCCCGCGGCGTCACCGCATTCGTGCTGGAGTATCGCCTGGTGCCCTGCGGCGACGATGCCGTCGCCGACCTCGTCACGAAGATGGCGTCCGACCTCGACGGTGTCTTCGACGAGATGAACGAGATCGCACCGCTCGCTGCGGCCGACGCATCGGCGGCCGTCCGCTGGGTACGCGAGCACGCCTCCGAGTTCGGTGTCCGACCCGATCGCGTGGGCTTCATCGGTTTCTCGGCCGGCGGCAACGTCACGATGCGGGTCGCGTACGCCGATGATGCGGGAGCACGGCCCGACTTCGTCGCACCGATCTACGCCTCGGTCCGCGGCTACGAACTCGCCGAGCCGCCGGCCGGCAGTGGACCCATGTTCGTCGTTGCTGCCACCGACGACTCGCTCGGTCTGGCCGACGACTCGGTGGCGATCTACGACAGGTGGCGTCGTGCGGGGATCGCAACCGAGTTGCACATGTACGCGTCCGGTGGCCACGGCTTCGGCATGAAGCACCAGGGCCTGCCGTCCGACTCGTGGATCGACCGGTTCGGCGACTGGCTCGCCGCCAACGGCCTGCTCTGACTCGACCGATCGTCAGGCGCCGAGGACGGCACCGTCGGGGACGGTGCCACCGTCGGGGCCGAGTTCGGCGTCGCCGACGACGCGGACGTCGGCGCCGAACGTCCAGTCGCCTCGTACGACCAGTGAGGTCGCCTCGGCGAGGCTCGGTGCGCCGGCGGGGAAGCGCTGGTCGAAGTCGTCGATCAGCTTGTAGCAGGGAGCGAGCTCGACGAAGGGGATCTCGTCGGGGACCTGGACGAGCCGGAAGTCGTCGGTGAGGCGGTAGCAGTCGCTGCGAACGACGAGGAGATCGTCGGTGGTCTTGACCGGGATGAAGCGGTCGCGGCCCACCTCGACGGTCGTGGCCCCCTCGAACACCTCGACCGCGGCACCCATCGCCGTCTCGAGCTGGATGACGGACGGGCTCTGCTTGTCGGTCGGGTCGACGGTCTTGCGGTTGATGATCACGGGCAGGCCGAGGTCGCCGTCGTTCTCGTCGAGCAATCGTCGCGTGGCAGCGACGTCGAACCACAGGTTGTTCGTCGAGGTGTACGGGTGGCGATCGATGTCGCCCTGCTCGTCGGGCGGGGTCTGGGCCGTCTCGCGCAGGATCAGCCGTCCGTCCGACTTGCGGATCGCGAAGTGCCCACCCTTGCGGTCGCTCGGCGTGCGCCGGACCGCTTCGATCGCGAACGGCGCGCCGCTGTCGGCGAACCAGGCGGCGACGCCGGGATCGGGCACGGCACCGAGGTTGTCGGAGTTGGCCACGAATACGCGCTCGAATCCCTGCTCGGCGAGCTGGTCGAGAAAGCCGGTCGCGTGGAGCACGGTGTAGAGGTCGCCGTGTCCGGGCGGACACCACTCGAGTTCGTGGTCGTCGGGCCACGACACGGGGACGAGTTCGTCGGCGAGCAGCTTGGGGACACGGTGCTGCATCAGCTCGATCGGCAGATCGTCGACGGCGAGGTCGGGGTAGTGCGCCAGCGCAGCAAGGCTGTCGGCCGACGTTCGGAACGAATGCAGGAAGCTGAGTGGCAGGCGTGCACCGGTGGTGCTGCGCAACGTCTGGACCTGACGGACGATGATGTCGAGGAAGCTCAGTCCGTCGCGCACGCCGAGCAACGACTTGGCCTGTTCCATGCCCATCGACGTGCCCAGGCCACCGTTGAGGCGGATCATCGCCGTGCCGCGCAACGCGGACGTGTCGGCGGGGGCCCCGTCGAGTGACGGGGCGTGGTACGGATCGATGTCGGCGTCTCGGAGGAGCCCGCCGGCTCCGGCTCGCACGTCGGCGAGTTGTCGCTCGAACACCGAGATCGCCGTTTCGGCGATCCCGGCTCGTTCCATCACGGCCCGGGGGTCGGTCTCGGCAGTCACGTCCGCCACCGTACCCAACCGACCGCGCAGCGAATCGTTACGCCGACGTGTCGGTGCCGTAGACGAGTGGATTCTGGGCCGGGTCGTCGAGGCGGTCGCCCACGGTCAGCCGTGCAACCTGCTCGTCGGACAGGATGTTCTGCTGCCCGTTGAAGGTGCAACCGTCCGGCATGAACGCAGCCGTCATCGCCCGCCGGAGCCCGGCCGTCATGTTGGCGCCGGCACCGTGGATCGTCATGCCGCTGTGGAACGAGCAACTCCCGGCCCGCATCGCACCGCTGGCAGCCGGACGGCTTCGGAACTGCGGGTAGACCTCGAAGATCGCTCCGACGTTCTTGCCGATGTTGACGTTCTCCGTCGTGGTCTCCTGATGCGAGCCCGGGAAGAAGTAGAGGCAGCCGTTGGCCTCGGTCGCATCGTCGAGCGCGATCCAGATCGAGATCGCGTCGTGCGACGTGAACGACCAGTAGGGCGCATCGAGGTGGAACGCCGTCGGGTTGGCGTACGGCCGTTTGATCAGGGCCTGATCGTGCCACAGCCGCATCGCGTCGTTGCCCGACAACCGCGCCGCCATCTCGCCGATGCGTGGATCGGTGATCAGTGCCTCGAGATCGTCGTCGGTCTGCCACAGGTTGACGAGCTGGTCGAAGACCTGGTCGTAGAAGTCGCCGGCGTCATCGCTCTGATCGATCTCGTCGGTGAGCGCCGTCTGGTTCGCGAACCGCTCGCCGTGCCGGTTCTCGACGGCGTGGGCGACGACCGATCGCCAGTGCTCGAGTTCGTCGGCGTCGAGGAGGTCGGGGACGACGATGAAGCCGTCGCGCCGGTACTGCTCGATCTGCTCGGGGCTGAGTTCGTGGTTCATGCGGACTCCGTGGGGTGCGTGGTCGGGCGGACGAGGTGTGGGTCGGTGACTGCGATGGTGTGGGTGCCTGGTCCGAGGTCGATTGGGCCGTCGTCGTCGGTGGGCTGACCGTCGACGACGACGGCGGACTCAGCCGTCGTCGGGGCGACGAATGTCGCCGTGCTGCCGAACGGCACCTCGACCGTGGCTGCGAACCCGTCGGACACCGACCAGTCGATCGACGCCGGCCCGTACGGGGTGTGGACCGTGGCGCGGGCGTCGTCGATGCCGGCGCACGGACGCGGAGCGAATCGGATCGCGCCGTACCCGGGCGTCGCCGGCGCCAGTCCGGCGAGGTGGCGGTACATCCAGTCGAGCACGGCGCCGTAGGCGTAGTGGTTGAACGACAGCATGTGATGATCGGTCGTGTCGTCGTCGGGTTCGTGGGGGAGGATCGCGCCGTCGTGGATCGAGCCGTCGGGCTTGATCGCGTCCCACCGTTCCCAGGTGGTCGTGGCGCCTTGGCGGACCTGGTAGAGCCACGACGGCGACTCGGTGCGGAGCAGCATCGTGTACGCCTCGTCGAAATACCCGTGACGAGCCAGTGCCGGCAGCACCAACGGGGTGCCGAGGAAGCCGGTCGACACGGCGCCGTCGGCATCGGCGACGAGGTCGGCGAGCCGTCGGGCGACGGCGGCGAGTTCGTCGGGCGGCGCGATCTCGAACACGACGGTGACGGCACAGCCGGTCTGTGAGGTCTGGGCGTGGTCGGCCCACCGCTCCCAGGCGAGCCCGGCGATCTCGTCGCCGAGGTGTTCGTACGCCAGCGCAACGTCTCGGTGACCGAGCTCGTGGGCAGCGCGAGCGGTCAGCCTGGCCGAGTGGGCGAAGAATGCGTTCGCGAGGTAGTCACCCTCGACCTTGGCGAGCCATGGCCGGTCCGACGGAGCGTCGGGGTCGAGCCAGTCGCCGAACTGGAACTCGCCGCCGAGCAGGCCGGCGAGGTCGCCGGTGGGGTGGCGCTTCGAGCGCAGCGTCTCGATCCACCGGATCATGCTCGGCAGTTGGTCGGCGAGGATCGTGAGGTCGCCGTAGGCCTCGAAGTGGGCCCACGGGGCGATCGTGGCCACGTCGGCCCAGCCGGCGCGTCCGGCGCTCGACTCGCCCTCGAGCGCGACGTCGGGGACGACGCTCGGGATCCCACCGTCGTGCTGCTCGAGCGCGACGTCGCGCAACCAGCTCGCCCAGAAGTTGCGGGCGTCGACGAGCAGGCTGGCGGTCGACGCGAACGCCTGGGCGTCGCCGGTCCATCCCATCCGCTCGTCGCGCTGCGGACAATCGGTCGGCACCCCGACGAAGTTGTCCCGCAATGACCACATCACGTTGGCGGCGAGCTGGTTCAGTTCGCCGTTCGAGCACGAGAACGAGCTGCGGGTGGGAAGATCGGAACTGATCGCGACTGCTTCGATCGACACGACGTCGGCCCTGGTTCGGACTTCGGCGTGTCGGAAACCGTGGAAGGTGAACCGCGGCTCCAGTCGCACGGTGCCGCTCTCGGCGAGCACGTATCGGTCGCGGGCCTGCGCGGTCCGGAGTGCCTTGCGATGCAGCGCACCGTCGGGCTCGACGACTTCGGCATGTTCGACGACGACCTCGTCGCCCGCCACCCCGCTCACCTCGACGGCGACCCACCCGCTGATGTTCTGACCGACGTCGACGCGCACAGTCGCGTCGTCGTGTCGAACGGTCTCGAGCGGGCGACGTTCGATGACACGGATCGGTCGCACCGACCAGGGTTCGAGTCGTTCGAGGTCGAACGCCATCGACCCGACGGGCGACCAACCGGTCTGGTCGTGGCCGGCCGTGTCCCACCGTTCGAGCGACCGACGCAGGTCGATCTCGCAGCCGTCGTAGAAGTCGTCGGCGAGGACTTCGGCCGTCGACCAGGTCCAGTCGGGGCCGGTGCCGATCGTGGTGGTGCTGCCGTCGGCGAACTCGATCTCGAGTTGGGCGAGGAGCGCGAGCCCGTCGCCGTAGCGGTTCCGGTCGTCGTCGGTGCCGGACCATCCGAGTCGACCACGGAACCACCCGTTGCCGAGCGTCGCGCCGAGGCAGTTCGGCCCGTCGGCGACGAGGTCGGTCACGTCGTAGGTCTGCACGAGCAGGCGTCGGTGATAGCTCGTCCACCCGGGAGCGAACAGGTCGTCGGCAACGGGCGAGCCGTTGAGGCGCAACTCGTAGACACCGTGTGCCGTCGCGTAGAGCCGGGCCCGGACGATGTCGGTGCGCTCGATCTCGAACTCGCCGCGGAGGAGCGGCGCTGCGGTCGGGTGATCGGCGTCGTGCCCCGGTGCGATCGCTTCGGCGCGCCAGTCGGCGGGGGAGAGGAGGCCGGCTTCGACCGAGCACGGTGCCGACCAGTCGGTCCAGTCGCCGGCGACGAGCGCGGCGACCCGGAACCAACGACGCTCGCGGCTCGTGAGTCGGCCGCCTGGTGCTTCGACGGCCACCTGGCCGGGGCCGGGAACCACCGCCGACGCGATGACGCGGTCGAAGTGCTCGTCGTGGGCCACCTCGATACGCGCGGCCGCCTGCTCGTCGTCGGGGTCGACGATGTTCCAGCTCAGTCGAACGGCGTCGCCGGCGACGCCGATCAGTCCGCCGTCGTGGTGCGGCTGGAGCCCGACGACCCGGTGGGCGGTCATGCCGGAACCGACCGACGACTCGGGGAACTGAAACGTTTCATATCGGCGAACCTACGGGTGTCTCTCGGGCGTCGTCAAGCCGATCGACGCCGTGTCGTTCGCCGGGGCGGCCCCGGGAGGCCGATGGGAGCGTGGTCGGGCGCGACGTCGCCGCCGAGTTGACACCAAGCGCTCGTTCACCGTAAGTTCGCTTCCGACTTGAATCGTTTCAAAACGGTCTGACCATCGAGAGGGGGTATGGATGACCACGATGACGACGCACGAATCGACAGCGACGCCGCACGACACGACCGCCGGCGCGGCCGCATCGCGACGACCGACGCGCCGATCCGGACGGCGCCGCCGGTGGACCGGTCTCGCCTTCTGCGCGCCGCTGCTGCTCCTCGTCGCCGCCCTCGTCGTGTGGCCGATCATCAGCCTCGTCCGCTACTCCTTCACCGACTACGGCGGCCTCACCGACCCGGTCTGGGTCGGACTCAAGAATTACCGGTTCCTGATCAAATGGCAGGACTTCCACCGGATCGTCCTGAACAACGTGGTCATCCTGCTCGGTCTGTTGATCTGGGTGAGTGTCCCGTTCGTGCTCGCGATCATCCTGTTCGGCCGTCGCGGGGCCAACGTGGTCAGGACAATCCTGTTCATCCCGGCGATGCTGTCGCCGATCATCGTCGGCAACGTCTTCCGCATCATCCTCGCCGACGACGGCCCGGTGAACTCCTCGCTGCGGGCGGTCGGCCTCGGAGCGCTCGCTCCCGGATGGTTGAGCGACGGCGACTTCGTGCTCGTCACCCTCGCGCTCGTCATCTGCTGGGCAACGATGGGGAGCGGCATCTTGTTCTACACGTCCGGGCTGTCGGCGATCTCGCCGTCGTACATCGAGGCGGCCAAACTCGACGGCGCCAACTGGCGTCAGATCGTCTGGTACATCTACCGACCGGCGCTGCGCCCGATCACCCGCTTCTGGACCCTGCTGCTCACGGTGACGACGGTGACGGGGTTCTTCCCCTGGGTGTACGGCCTCACGCTCGGCGGACCCGGCGTCTCGTCGACCACGCTCGACTTCGCCGTGTACCTCACGCTCAACCAGGGAAACCAGCTCGGACGAGGCGCGGCGATCGCCGTCGTCTCGGTCGTGCTCGTGCTGCTGGTGCTGAGCGGGCAGTCGGTCATGCGGCTCGTCCGCCGGGACGGTGACTGGTCGTGAACAAGCGTCTCGGTCAACTGCTCGGCGCCGGGGTCGTCGGGATCGCGGTCCTCTCGGTGCTCGGCCCGCTCGTCTGGGTCACGCGCGTCGCCACACGGACCCCGGAGGAGTACCAATCCGACCCGGGTGGGTGGGGCTCGTCGTGGACGCTCCAGAACCTCAGCGACTCGTGGGAGGTCGCCGACCTCGGCGATGCCCTCATCACATCGGCGTCGATCGTCGTGCCCGGAGCAATCCTGGCCACGGTCCTCGCGGCGCTCGCCGGGTGGGGGTACGCCAAGCACGACTTCCCCGGCAAGACGGTCGCGATCGGTGTCACGAGCGCCGCGATGTTCCTCCCGATCGCGGCGCTCGCGATGCCGCTGTTCGAGATCGGACTCTCGTACGGGGTGGTGGGGGAGCGATGGTTCCTCTCCCTCGTGTACGGCACGATCTTCGCGCCGTGGACGACGCTGTTCCTCCGCTCGTACTTCCAGGGCGTCCCCGACTCGATCACCGAAGCGGCCTCGCTCGACGGTGCCTCGGCGTTCCGGACGTTCCTGTCGGTTGGTCTGCCGCTGAGCATGCCCGCCCTCGCCACGGCGTTCATCCTCAACGCCTTCCTCCAGTGGAGCGAGCTCCTGCTCGCGCTGCTGCTCCTGCCGTCGGGCGACGACACGACCGTGTCGGTCGCGATCGCCCAGTTCTCGACCCAGTTCCGCACCGGCGGTCCACTCACCGCCGCCTCGCTCCTCATCGGCTCGCTCCCGATCCTCGCGCTGTTCCTCGTCGGACAGCGCTGGATCCGCTCCGGCATGTTCACCGGCGGCGTGAAGGACTGACGCCGCCCGACGACGCGACGTGCACACCGATCCACCCACCGCCCAGCGGGCGACCCACACCAACGGAGAATCCCACCATGACACCTGAGAACCCCAACATCTCACGCCGCCGGCTCCTCGGTGGCGGCCTCGCGCTCGGCGGATTCGTCGCGCTCGGCGGGCTCAGCGCCTGCGGCGGGGACGACGACGATGACGACGGCAGCGCCGGCACGACGCCGGGAACGACGGGCGGCTCCGGCACGACCGCGCCCGCCTCGGGCGGCGGCGGCTCGATCTCGATGTTCGGCTGGGACATCGCCGACACGACCGCAGGCCTCGGTCTGGGGTTCGAGGCGTGCCGGGTCGCATGGCAGGAGCAGACCGGCAACGAGCTGTCGTTCGACGGTGTGCCGTTCGGTGACTTCGTGGCGACCGGCACGACGCGTGCCCGTGCCGGTGAGCTGTCCGACGTGGTCGAGTTGCTCCCGAACCTGAACCACGCCGGCATCTTCCCGGCGCTCGCGCCGACGGCGAAGGCCGACTACGGCGCACTCGCCGACGAGGTGACCGGCTGGGAGTCGGCGCTGCTCGACGCGACCGTCGACGGCGAGTACGCCGGCATCCCGGGCGGTGCGCAGGGCACGCTCTTCTACTACAACAAGGCGTTGTTCGAGCAGGCCGGTCTCGACCCCGAGGCCGCCCCGACCACCTGGGAAGAGTTCGAGGCGGCGTGCGACGCGCTGCTCGCCGCCGGCATCACGCCGCTCGGCATGTCGGGCGTCGACGGCAACCTGCTGTGGTGGGCGTGGAACGCGTTCACGCCGCAGTTCTTTACGACCGCCGACGAGGTCAACAAGGTGCGCACCGGCGAGATCCCGCTCGACGACGAGCGCTTCATGCAGTCGTTGGCGCCGATCGCCTCGACGTACGCCAAGGGCTACTGGAACGAGGACTACGCGTCGAAGCAGTTCGCCGACATGGAAGCAGCGTTCGGCGCCGGCGAGGTCGCGATCGTCCCCGGCCTGATCACGAGCGCCATCAACTGGCGGGTGTTCGACGACAGCCTCGGCAAGGATGCCTACGGCGTCTTCACCGCCCCGCTGGTCGAGGGCGGCATCGAGCGCAAGCAGTTCTTCAACCCGGTCCTGCTCTACGGATTGTCGACGAGCACCGACGAGGTCGAGCTCAGCCGCGACTGGATCTCGTTCGTCGTGTCGAAGGAGGGTCAGGAGATCATGCTGCGTGAGAGTGGGCAGTTCCCGAACCGTTCCGACGTCAGCGTCGCCGAGGTGGCCGACAGCCCCGGCGCCGCGGCGATCAGCGCGATCGTCGAGGAGGTCGGCGGCGTTCCGGCCGCCCAGGTCAACTTCAACTCGGCCGCCGCCGGCGCTGCCACGCAGGGCATCACCGACGCAGCGGTCAACGACGACCTCGCCGGGTTCCTCGAGAACCTGGCGCTGCTGCAGTCCGAGGGCTGACAGCCTCCAGGCCACCCCGCCGGTGCCCGTCGCCCTCGAGGCGGCGGGCACCGTCGCGTCCGGGGCCGGTTTCATCGACGCTCGAACCGTCGCCCTCGAGGCGGCGACGGGCGCACCGCGGCGGGCGCGTCCGGGCGAGCGTCAGCAGATGCGGCGGCTGGGCTGGATCAGTGCGTCGTCCCACGGCTCGATCGTCAGGTCCGCGTCGAGCCAGTAGCGCTGGAACGTCGTGTCGCCCCACCCCTGGTACACCGTCGCCCAGTCGACGTCGGCGTGGTTGGTCAGCGCGCGTGCCTCGATCGGGTCGTCGGTCGACTGATAGCGCACGTCCATCGAGAGCCGGAGGTGATCGCGATCAAGGGCCGGCAGCGAGCGGTGCACCGTGTAGGCGTTGAACGTGAGGACGTCACCGGCGGCGAAGTCCGCGCCGTGCCAGCGGGGGAGGTCGTCGTCGCACAGCTGCGCGCCGATGTGGCCGGCGCCCGGCGCCTCGATCACCGGTCGGTAGCCCCGACGGTGTGTGCCCGGCAGCACGGCGAGCGAGCCGAGTGACCGGGGGCAGTCGCCGAGCGGGGCCCAGCACGTCCACGTCGCCCCGGTGCCCTGGACGAGCGGGAAGTCCTGGTGCGCCGGCGTCGGGGACAGGCCGCGGTGCGACGTCATCGCGCGCACGATGTGTCGGGGATGGACGAAGACCGATCCGTCGATCAGGTCGTCGTACAGCGACAGCAGTGCCGGGTGGTGGGGGAGGCGATGCAGCGACTCGACCTGCTGGATGTGGACGTACCCCTGCTCGGACACGCCGATGTCGTCTCGTAGTTCGTCGTCGGGGATCGTGTCGATCGCGCGGTGGTCGAGTCGTCCTTGCTCGAGCGGAGCGGCATCATCGAGCCACCCGTCGGCGGCGACGGCAGCGAGGATGTCGCGTCGGACCTCGAGCACGGCCTCGCGTGGCAGGAGGGCGCGAAAGAACAGATAGCCGTCCGCGTCGGCGCGTGCCCGCAGCGCCCGGGGATCGTCGAGCAGGTCGGTGGAGTCGACCAGGTCGTCCAGATCGGCCGGGCCGAGGGCGTCGGAGTCGGAGTCGTGGGGAGGCGGGGGATTCGTCATGCGGTGCCGTGAAACGTGCCTTGAAACGATTCAATCCGCACGGTACCGATGGGACGGCGGCAGGTCAAGAGGGTCACGGCGTACGCGGGGCCGCGGTGCTGCGGCGGACCGACAGGGACGGCTCGAAGCGGATCTGGCGCGGCGAGTGGTCGGGATCGTCGCGCTCGCCGAGCAGCAGTTCGAGTGCTGCAGCGCCGAGTTCGGCGCTGGGCCGTGCCACCGAGGTGAGTGGAACGGCCGCTGCCGCTCCGAACTCGATGTCGTCGAACCCGACGACCGACACGTCGTCGGGGATGCGCGCGCCGCGCTCGAGGAGTGCGAACTCGACCCCGAGCGCCAACAGGTCGTTGGCGCACACGATGGCCGTGGGGAGGTCGTCGACGTCGAGTGATGCGGCCAGGGAGCGGCCCTCGGCGACGGTCAGGTGGTCGACACGCATCGTCGTGACGGCGATGTCGTGGCGGGCAGCTGCCGCCGTGAGCCCGTCGGTGCGCTCGGCGCACTGGGGGATCGAGTCGGGGCCGACGACCCACGTCACCCGGCGATGGCCGAGTTCGGCCAGGTGATCGACGGCGATCGCGGCACCGCGGACGTCGTCGACCGACACCGACGAGGTGTCGCCATCGCTGTGGCGGTCGACCAGGACGACCGGGAGACGGTCGCCGAGGAGTGCGAGTGCATCGTGGGTCGTGTCGGCCGGCGTGATGAGGACACCTGTCGGGCGCTGCTCGACGATCGTGCGGAGATATCGGGCCTCGCGCTCGGCGTCGCCTTCGGTGCTCGCGATCAGGACGGCGAGATCGCGCTCTGCGGCCACGCGCTCGACGCCGCTCGTGAGATCGGCGAAGAACGGGTTCGAGATGTCGGGGATGACGACGTTGATCGTCGGCGCGCTGCCGACCCGGAGTTGCCGGGCGCTCGCGTTGGGGACGTAGCCGGTCTCGGTGATCGCGGCTCGGACGCGCTCGATCGTCGGGTCGGCGACGAGCTCGGGGCGGTTGAGCACGTTGGACACCGTGGCGATCGACACGCCGGCGATCTCGGCGACTTCGCGGATGCTGGCGGCCATCGAGCTGGAGCCTACCCCTCGCTGACCTGCGGATTCGCGGACCGACGGGGGCGCTCGCCGGCGCGTCTCGGTCGGTCGTGTGGACCTCGGCGGGTCGTCGTGTCTAGAGTGTGAAACGTTTCAACCCGGCGCCGTCGACTGGTGCCCTCGCAACCCCCGACGGAGGCAGACCCCACCGTGTTCTCGACCCAAGCCATCGAACGGCTCGACCAGCAGGCGATCGAGGTCCCGTCGTGGGCGTACGGCAACTCCGGCACCCGGTTCAAGGTGTTCGCCCAGGCCGGGGTGCCGCGCGATCCGTACGAGAAGCTGGCCGACGCTGCTCAGGTGCACGCCCTCACCGGACTCGCTCCGAGCGTCGCGCTGCACATCCCGTGGGACGAGGTCGACGACTTCGCCCGACTGGTCGACCATGCCGAGTCGCTCGGGTTGCGGATCGGCACGATCAACTCGAACACGTTCCAGGACGACATCTACAAGCTCGGTAGCCTGGCACACGCCGACGCCGACGTTCGTCAGGCGGCGATCGATCACCACCTCCGCTGCATCGAGGTGATGCACGCCACGGGTTCGACCGACCTCAAGATCTGGCTCGCCGATGGCACGAACTATCCGGGCCAGGACGACATGCGGGCCCGCCAAGATCGCCTTGCCGAGTCGTTGGCCACCATCTACGAGCGGCTCGCCGACGATCAACGCCTCGTTCTCGAGTACAAGTTCTTCGAGCCGGCCTTCTACCACACCGATGTTCCCGACTGGGGCACGTCGTACACCCACTGCGTCGAGCTGGGCGAGCGCGCCGTGGTGTGCCTCGACACGGGCCACCATGCGCCCGGCACCAACATCGAGTTCATCGTCACCCAGCTGCTGCGCCTGGGCCGGCTCGGGGCGTTCGACTTCAACTCGCGCTTCTACGCGGACGACGACCTGATGGTCGGCGCCGCCGACCCCTTCCAGCTCTTCCGCATCATGCACGAGGTGAACCGCGGCGGCGGCTTCGAGGCTGGTTCCGACGTCGTGTTCATGCTCGACCAGTGCCACAACATCGAGGCCAAGATCCCCGGCCAGATCCGCAGCGTGCTCAACGTGCAGGAGATGACCGCACGCGCCCTCCTGATCGACCAGGACGCACTCGCCGACGCGCAAGGGCGTGGCGATGTGCTCGGCGCGAACGAGGTGTTCATGGACGCCTTCTACACCGATGTCCGGACGGCGCTCGCCGACCGGCGTGAAGCGCGCGGGTTGCCGCGCGACCCGATCGCCGCCTACGCGGCGTCGGGGTACCAGGCAGAGATCGAACGGGCCCGGGTCGGCGGAACGCAAGCCGGCTGGGGCGCCTGAGGAGCAGACATGACGAACCGAACCGTCGACGAACTCTTGGCGCGCTCGAACCGCCTTGGTTCCGACCGCAAGAACACCAACTACGCCGGCGGCAACACGTCGGCCAAGGGCACCGACGTCGACCCCGTCACCGGCACCGACGTCGACCTGATGTGGGTCAAAGGATCCGGCGGTGACCTCGGCACGCTGACCGAGGACGGCCTGGCCGTGCTCCGACTCGACCGGATGCGGGCGCTCGTCGACGTCTACCCCGGCGTCGAGCGCGAAGACGAGATGGTCGCCGCGTTCGACTACTGCCTGCACGGCAAAGGCGGTGCCGCACCGTCGATCGACACCGCCATGCACGGCCTGGTGACCGCGCCCCACGTCGACCACCTCCACCCCGACGCCGGCATCGCGATCGCCGCCGCCGTCGACGGCGAGGAACTGACCCGCACGATCTACGGCGGCAAGGTCGCCTGGGTGCCGTGGCGTCGTCCCGGCTTCCAACTCGGACTCGACATGGCCGAGATCCAGCGTGAACACCCCGAAGCGGTCGGGTGCATCCTCGGCGGGCACGGCATCACGGCGTGGGGTGCCACCAGCGAGGAGAGCGAGCGCAACTCGCTCTGGATCATCGACACGGCGGCCGCCTACATCGATGAGCACGGTGCCCCCGAACCGTTCGGGACGGTGCTCGACGGGTACGGTCCGCTGCCGGCAGCCGAACGCCGCGCCAAGGCAGCGGCGCTGGCGCCGACGATCCGCGGCATCGCGTCGCACGACTCACCGATGGTCGGCCATTTCGACGACGACCCCGCGGTGCTCGAGTTCCTCTCCCGCGCCGAACATCCGAGACTCGCTGCGCTCGGCACGAGCTGCCCGGATCACTTCCTCCGTACCAAGGTCAAGCCGATGCTGCTCGATCTGCCGGCCACGGCGTCGGTCGACGACTGCATCACCCGCCTGCGTGAGCTGCACGAGCCGTACCGCGACGAGTACCGCACGTACTACGAGACGTTCGCCGACGAGTCGTCGCCGGCGATGCGCGGTGCCGATCCGCTCATCGTGCTGGTGCCGGGCGTCGGCATGTTCAGCTTCGGACGCAACAAGCAGACCGCCCGCGTCGCGGGCGAGTTCTACATCAACGCCATCAACGTGATGCGCGGTGCCGAGGCGCTGTCGACGTACCAACCGATCTCCGACTACGAGAAGTTCCGGATCGAGTACTGGGCGCTCGAAGAGGCGAAGCTGCAGCGGATGCCGAAGCCCAAGTCGCACGCGACCCGCGTTGCGCTCGTGACCGGTGCGGCGTCCGGTATCGGCAAGGCGATCGCGACACGGTTGGCCGGCGAGGGAGCCTGTGTCGTGGTCGCCGATCTCGACGCCGACAAGGCGGCAGCGGCGGCGGCCGAGCTGGGCTCGACCGACGTGGCCGTCGGCGTCGGTGTCGACGTGTCGGACGCTGCAGCCGTTCGACGAGCCGTCGACGAGGCCGTGCTGGCGTTCGGCGGCGTCGACCTGGTCGTCAACAACGCCGGGCTGTCCCTGTCGAAGCCGTTGCTCGACACCACCGAGGCCGACTGGGATCTGCAGCACGACGTGATGGCGAAGGGCTCGTTCCTGGTGTCGCAGGCGGCGGCGCGGGCCATGATCGACCAGCGGATGGGCGGCGACATCGTGTACATCGCCTCGAAGAACTCCGTCTTCGCCGGCCCGAACAACATCGCCTACTCGGCGACCAAGGCCGATCAAGCCCACCAGGTCCGATTGCTCGCCGTGGAGCTCGGCGAGCACGGCATCCGCGTCAACGGCATCAACCCCGACGGTGTCGTGCGCGGGTCGGGGATCTTCGCCGGTGGATGGGGAGCTCAGCGGGCTGCCACCTACGGCGTCGACGAAGCCGACCTGGGCGAGTTCTACGCACAGCGCACGATCCTCAAGCGGGAGGTGCTGCCCGAGCACGTCGCGAACGCCGTCGCCGCGATCACGGGCGACGATCTCTCGCAGACCACCGGTCTGCACATCCCGGTCGACTCCGGCGTCGCTGCGGCGTTCCTGCGCTGAGCCGTGGCGATCGTCGCAGCGATCGACTGCGGAGCGACCTCGGTCCGCGTGTGTCGCGTCGATCTCGAGGCGCCGAGCCTCGTCCCCGAGGTGGTCCACCGTGTTGCGCACACCCCCCGGCGCGACGCGGCGGGCCACCTCCGTTGGGACTGGACCGCGATCACCTCCGCCGTGGAGCTCGGCCTCGAACGGTGTCTCGAACTCGGGCCGATCGACTCGATCGGGGTCGACACCTGGGCGGTCGACTACGGCTTGCTCGACGGTGACGGGCACCTGATCGCCGACCCGTTCTCGTACCGCGACGAACGGACGAGCGGCTATCGAGCACTCGTCGACGAGTTCGGTGCGACTCGCATGTACGAATCGAACGGGCTCCAGCTGCAACCGTTCAACACGATCTTCCAGCTCGCTGTCCACGACCGCGCCGAGATGGAACGTGCCGAGCGTCTGCTCTGGCTCCCCGAGTTGCTCGTCCACCACCTGTGCGGTGCGACGGTGACCGAGCGGACCAGCGCCGGCTGCTCGGGCCTGGTCGACGTGTCGACCGGCGCGTGGTCGCGCGAGCTGTGCGATCTCGCCGGAATCGACTCCCGGATGCTCGGGGAGATCGTGCCGGCAGGACGCGTCGTCGGCGAGTGGCGCGGCGTGCCGGTCTCGCTCGTTGCTGGCCATGACACGGCATCGGCCGTGGCGGGGATGGGCCCCTCGATCTCGGGCGGCTCGGCATTCGTGGCCACCGGCACGTGGATGCTCGCCGGGATCGAACGCGACGCTGCTGACACCTCGTCGTGGGCACGACGCCGGAATTTCACCAACGAGGCGGCAGCGCTCGGCGGTTTCCGGTTCTTGCGCAACGTCACCGGCTTCTGGCTGCTCGAGCAGTGTCGAACCGAGTGGCGGCTCGATGTGGGCGAGCTCGTGGGGCGTGCCACGGCGGTCGAGGCGAAGGTGCCGATCGTCGACGTCGACGACGAGTCGCTCCGATCGCCCGACGACATGCTCACGGCGTACACGACCCTGGCGGGTCTTCGCAGGGACACCGATCCAGCGCTGGTGACACGCAGCATCGTCGAGTCGGTCGCAGTGAGGACCGCCGACGTGCTCGCCGAGGTCGAGGTGGCGCAGCCCTTCGACGACGTCGTCCTGTTCGGCGGTGCGGCTCGCATCGAGCTGCTCGTCGCTCGGCTGCGCAACTTCACCCGGCGGGCGATTCGGGTCGGTCCGGCGGAGGCCGCCGCACTCGGCAACGCGCTCGTGCAGGGCGTCGCGATCGGCGCGCTGTCGACGCTCGACGCCGGACGCGAGAGAATCACCGGCAGCGTGTACCCGAAGAACGATCGCCGAACAGCACCATGAACGAACGACGCATCCCCAAGCCCGCCGACTTCGCCGAGCTCTTGCGATTCAAGAGCCCGACGCTCGACCGCACTGCGGCTCGGCTCGCGAACGCTCACACGATCGCCGACCTCCGCGCGATCGCCAAGAAGGTCACGCCGAAGGCACCGTTCGACTACACCGACGGGGCGGCCGAGGCCGAGCTGTCGCTCGCGAGGGCCCGTCAGGCGTTCGACGACGTCGAGTTCCATCCGGCGATCCTGCGCGACGTCTCCGAGATCGACACGTCGGTCGAGGTGTGCGGCGGCGCGTCGTCGCACCCGTTCGGCATCGCACCAACCGGCTTCACCCGCATGATGCACTCGGCGGGGGAGCGGGCCGGCGCTGCGGCAGCCGGCGCTGCCGGCATCCCGTTCTCGTTGTCGACGGTCGGCACGGCGACCCCCGAGGACGTGATCGCTGCGAACCCGCACGGTCGCAACTTCTTCCAGCTGTATATGTGGAAAGACCGCGACCGCTCGATGGACGTGCTCGATCGGGCCGCGGCGGCCGGGTTCGACGTGCTCCTGGTGACCGTCGACGTGCCGATCGGCGGGGCACGCCTGCGCGACCGCTACAACGGTCTGACGATCCCGCCGACGCTGACCGCCGGCACGGTGCTCAACGCGATCCCGAAGGTGCGGTGGTGGACCGACTTCCTCACCACCGAGCCGCTCGAGTTCTCGACGTTCAAGGGGTTCGACGGCACCGTCGCCGACCTGCTCGACACCATGTTCGACCCGACGGTCGACTACGAAGACCTCCGCTGGATCAAGGACCGTTGGCCCGGACCGGTGGTCGTGAAGGGCGTCCAGACGTTGGCCGACGCAAAGCGGTGTGCCGATCTCGGTGTCGACGGCGTGTTGCTCTCGAACCACGGCGGTCGACAACTCGACCGGGCTCCGGTGCCGTTCCACCTGCTGCCGACCGTTCGGCGAGAGCTCCCCGACGACGTCGAGGTCTGGATCGACACCGGGATCATGTCCGGTGCCGACGTCGTCGCCGCCGTCGCCCAGGGCGCGGCGTTCACGCTCGTCGGGCGTGCCTACCTGTACGGCCTGATGGCCGGCGGGCGTCGAGGTGTCGATCGGGCGATTGAGATCCTCACCGACGAGATCACCCGCACGATGAAACTGCTGGGCGTCTCGAGCCTCGCCGAACTCGAACCAGGGCACGTCAGCCAGCTCCGCCGTCTGCTCCCGATCGACCCACGCTGACGCTCCGCATCGTCGAGGCGTCGCCGCACTGACGAGACTCGGGCGATGGGGGAGTACGAAGACCTGATCGTCGACCGACGCGGCCATGTCGACATCGTCACGCTGAACCGACCCGACGCTCGCAACGCACTGACGCACCGCACCTACGCCGAACTGACGTATGCGGTCGAGACCACGACGGCGCGATGCCTCGTCATCACGGGTGCCGACCCAGCCTTCTGCTCCGGCGACGACGTCAAGCG
Source organism: Ilumatobacter fluminis (assembly GCF_004364865.1). NCBI lineage: Bacteria > Bacillati > Actinomycetota > Acidimicrobiia > Acidimicrobiales > Ilumatobacteraceae > Ilumatobacter > Ilumatobacter fluminis. The sequence continues at coordinate 3,048,312 of NZ_SOAU01000001.1, read as the reverse complement.
GGTGATGGTCGCGTCGGGTGAACAGACCGCCGATCGCCTGCGCACGGAGCCACGCATCACACCGGCGGCGGGTGCCCTCCTGGCCACCGACGTGCCGGTGATCGCCGCAGTGAACGGTGCAGCGGTCGGGTGGGGGATGGAGCTGGCGCTCATGGCCGACATCCGCATCGCGTCCGACCGGGCGAAGCTCGGTGAGCTGTTCGTGAAACGAGGGTTGTGCTGCGATGTCGCCGGCATCGGCCGGCTCGCCGGGATCGCCGGTCGTGAGACCGCCGCCGAGCTGCTGTTCACCGGTCGTGTCGTCGGCGCCGACGAGGCGCACCGGCTCCGGTTGGTGTCACGCGTGGTCCCGCACGACACACTGCTGGCCACGGCGTTCGCCCTCGCCGACGAGATCGCCGACAATCCTCCGCTGGCCGTGCGGCAGCTCAAGGCCGGTTTACGCAGGGCGCTCGATCCCGATTGGGACGAACTCGGTCGGTGGGTCAGCGCGACGCTCGGCGAGCTGTTCCGGACCGACGACCACCGCGAAGGAGTCGCCGCCTTCCTGGAGAAGCGCCCGCCGAACTTCGTCGGTCGCTGAGACCGGGCACACTGGTCGACGTGACGACCGATCCGGCAACCGGCAAACGCGTGGCGCTCGCTCTCGGGAGCGGAGGCGCCCGCGGCTACGCGCACATCGGCGTCATCCAGGAGCTCGAGGAGCACGGGTTCGAGATCGTGGGCATCGCCGGTTCGTCGATGGGCGCGCTGATCGGCGGACTCCACGCGGTGAACGGTCTCGACGAGTTCGCCGACTGGGCCGTGACACTGACCCAGCGCGACGTGCTGCGGATGCTCGACCCGACGCTCATGGGTCCGGGCATGGTGCGTGCCGCCAAGATCTTCGGCAAGCTCGGCGAACTGGTCGGCGATGTCCTGATCGAAGACCTGCCGATCCCGTACACCGCCGTCGCCGCCGACCTGACCCGACGCAAGGAGGTCTGGTTCCAGCGCGGCCGACTCGACGCAGCGATCCGTGCGTCGTCGGCCATCCCCGGGGTCATCACCCCGGTCGTCGTCAACGGTCGGCTGCTCGCCGACGGTGGATTGGTCGACCCACTCCCGGTCGTGGCAACGGCCGGCATCGAGGCCGACGTCGTCGTCGGGGTCGGACTCGCCGGCGAGCACCTGAGCGTGGCCGGTTGGCCGGATGCACCGGCACGGGAGGAGGCGGCGGTCGACGACGAAGAAGTCCGACCCGACAGCGAGCTCGTCCGGACGTTGAACCGGTGGATGGGGAACGTGCGCAGCCAGCTGACCGACACCGACGCGGCAGACGCACCGGCGTACGATCCGCCTCCGGCCGGGTTGAAGACACGCGACGTCGTCGACCTGTCGCTCGACACGCTCCGCAGCGTCGTCGCCAAATACCGGCTGGCGGGCTACCCGCCCGACGTGCTCATCACGATCCCACGCGACGCCGGCGGCACCCTCGACTTCCACCGCGCCGCCGACCTGATCGCCCTCGGCCGAGAACGAACGAAAGCCGCCCTCCAGGTCGGTTGAGGCCAGAAGGGGTCAGGCACCTTCTGGCAGACGATTCGGAGAGCGCAGCGCCTGCGAGCCAGAAGGTGCCTGACCCCTTCTGGCAGGCGGCTCGACGTCGCACAACGGTCGGTTGGGGTCTGACCTCATCCGACGGGTTGGCTACGGTCCTGCGGCATGGGTGATGCTGAGGCGATCGATCTGGCGCTGCTGGTGTTCCGGTGTGGGATCGGGGCGGTCATGCTCGCCCACGGGATCAACCACATCTGGGGTGGCGGCAAGATCGAGGGCACGGCCGGGTGGTTCGGCTCGATGGGGATGCGGCCGCCGCTCGTGCAGGCCTGGCTCGCCAGCCTGACCGAGATCGTCGGCGGTGCGTTGCTCGTGCTCGGTCTGCTGTCCCCGTTCGGGGGCGCCGCCGTGGTGGGGACGATGACCGTCGCGTTCGTCATCAACCATCGCGGCAACGGGTTCTTCATCTTCCGTCCCGGCGAGGGCTGGGAGTACGTGATGACGCTCGGGCTCACCGGCATGGTGCTCGGTGCCGTCGGCCCGGGCTCGTGGTCGCTCGACGACGCGCTCGACATCCGGGCCGACCTGATCGGTTGGACCGGCCTCGCGATCTCCGTCGGCGCCGGCGTCGGTGGTGCCGCGCTGCTGCTGGCGACCTGCTGGCGGCCGCCCGCCGCGCCCGACGGCTGACGAGTACGCCGCGGCCTACTGGCCGATCGGCATGCCGCCGTCGACCCGCACCAGTCCGCCGGTGACGAACGTCGACGCCGGACTGGCCAGGAAGAGTGCCGCGGTGACGATCTCGTCGGGGTCGCCCGGACGCCGGAGCGCATTGTCGGCCGTCTCGCGGGCCTCGTCGGTCCACGCCTTCGAGATGTCGGTGAGGAACGGCCCGGGCGACAAGGTGTTGATGCGCACCGTCGGGCCGTACTCGGCGGCGAGCGAGCGCCCCATCTGGTTCAACGCCGCCTTCGCCGAGCCATAGGGCACGACGTGCGGGAGGGGGAGCAGCGAGCCCGACGAGGTGACGTTGATGATCACGCCGCCGTCGCCGTCGCTCATCCGCTTCGCCACCTGCGACGCCATGCGGAACGGGCCCTTGAAATTGAGGCCGACGACGCTGTCGAACAGGGCCTCGGTCACCTCGTGGCTGGGTGCTGCCGGCCCCATGCCGGCGTTGTTGATGCAGACGTCGATGCGGCCGAACTCGTCGTAGGTGCGGTCGATGAGTGCGTCGATCGAGTCCCACTTCGCGGCGTGTACCTGTACCGCCAGTGCGCGGCGTCCGAGGGCACGCACCTCGTCGGCGACGGCCTCGCAGTTCTCGAGCTTGCGACTCGCGATCACCACGTCGGCGCCGCGCTCGGCGAATGCCTTGACCATCTCGTACCCCAACCCCCGGCTCCCGCCGGTGACGAGCACGACCTTCCCCGAGAAGTCGAACAACGGATCCATGGTCCCAGCCTGGCCGATGGGGCCCCGACGGATGGTGTCGGATCCGTTGCGTCGTCAGGCCAGGTGAGCGAGAGCGATGCGGCGACGCAACGGATCCGACACCATCCGTCGGTCGGGGTCAGGTGGCTTGGCCGGCGAACTGGGCTTGGTGGAGGCGGGCGTATGCGCCGTCGGCGGCCATCAGTTCGTCGTGGTTGCCCTGTTCGACGATCCGGCCGCCGTCCATCACCAAGATGACGTCGGCACCGCGGATGGTGGAGAGACGGTGGGCGATCACGAAGCTGGTGCGCTGCGAGCGGAGCCGGTTCATCGCCTCCTGGATGAGGACCTCGGTGCGGGTGTCGACCGAGCTGGTCGCCTCGTCGAGGATCAGGATCGACGGGTCGTTCAGGAATGCCCGGGCGATCGTGAGCAACTGCTTCTCGCCGGCCGACACGTTGTCGCCCTCGTCGTTGATGACCGTGTCATAGCCGTCGGGGAGGGAGTGGACGAACCGGTCGACGTAGGCGATCTCGGCGGCTTCGTGGATCTCGGCCTCGGTGGCCGAGGGTCGGCCGTAGGCGAGGTTGTCGCGGATCGTCCCGCCGAACAACCACGTGTCCTGCAGCACCATGCCCATCTCCGAACGCAGCTCGCTGCGCGGGATCGACGCGATGTCGCGGCCGTCGATGCTGATCGTGCCGCCGTCGAGTTCGTAGAACCGCATCAGCAGGTTGACGAGTGTCGTCTTGCCGGCGCCCGTGGGGCCGACGATCGCGATCGTCTGGCCGGGTTCCGCGGTCAGCGACAGGTGCTCGATGAGCGGTGTGTCGGGGTCGTACGAGAACGACACGTCGTCGAACACGATGCGGCCCCGCACCGGCTGCGGATCGACCGTCGCCGGGGCTTCCGGTGACTGTTCCTCGGCGTCGAGCAGTTCGACGACCCGCTCCAGCGAGGCGAGGCCCGACTGGAACGTGGCCGCCATCGACGCGAGATGGGTGAGCGGCTGGGAGAACTGGCGGGCGTACTGGATCATCGCCTGCATGTCGCCGACCGTGATCGCCCCGGCCGAGATCCGGAGACCGCCGGCGACCGCGATGATCACGAACTGCAGGTTGCCCATGAAGACCATCATCGGCTGGATCAGACTGGCCGTGAACTGGGCCGACCGGCTCGCCTCGTAGAGCTCGTCGTTCTCGTTCCGGAACCGTTCCTCGACGTCGTCCTGGCGACCGAACGCCTTTACGACGGCGTGGCCGGTGAACACCTCCTCGGCCTGCGCGTTGAGCGACCCGGTGTGTCCCCACTGGGCGATGAAGCGGGGCCGGGCCCGCTTCGAGATGACCTTCATCAACCACACCGACGTCGGCACGGTGACGAGTGCGATCACCGCCAACAGGGGCGAGATCGTGAACATCATGACGGTCACACCGATCAGGGTGAGCAGCGACGTGACGATCTGGCTCGTCGTCTGCTGCAGGCTCTGGGCGAGGTTGTCGATGTCGTTCGTGACCCGGCTCAGCAGGTCGCCACGCTCCTGGCGGTCGATGTACGAGATCGGCAGCGAGTGCAGCTTGTTCTCGACGGCTTCGCGGAGCCGGAACATCGATCGTTGGATCGACCCGGCGACGATGTAGCCCTGGGCGTAGCCGAACACCCACGACGCCACGTAGATCGCGCCGACGAGGATGAGCTGGTCGGCGAGTCGGCCGGTGTCGATGTCGCCGGCGAGCGCGCCGCTCACGATGATGTCGGTCGCCTCACCGAGCAGGCGTGGGCCGACGACGACGCAGGCCACGCTGATCACAGTGAGGAACAGCGAGAGCACGATCCAGCGCTGTTCGGGGCCGATGATCTCGCGCAGGCGGCGCAGTGCCGCACCGGCGTCGCGGCTCTTCTCGGTCGGCATGCCGGCGCCGCCACCGGGGCCGAAGCTGCCTCGTCGGGCTTCGCGGCCGGTGGTGGTGATGACCTCGAGTTCGTCGTCGTGTCGTTCGCCGTCGTGCTCGTCAGGGGTGCGATCGTCGGTGCTCACGCCGCGGCCTCCTCACCGGTCTGCGACGCCAGGATCTCGGCGTACGTGGGGCAGTGTTCGAGCAGTTCGTCGTGGCGTCCGAGTCCGACCACCCGTCCGTCCTCGAGCACGAGGATCTGATCGGCGCCGACGATCGTCGACACCCGTTGGGCGACGACGATCACGGCGGCTTCACGGGTGCGTGGCGCCAGGGCGGTTCTGAGCCTCGCCTCGGTGGCGAGGTCGAGGGCGGAGAACGAGTCGTCGAACACGAAGATGTCGGGATTGGCCACGAGTGCGCGTGCGATCGACAGGCGCTGCCGTTGACCGCCCGAGACGTTGGTGCCGCCTTGGTTGATGGGGCTGTCGAGACCGTTCGGCATCGACTGGACGAACCCGGCCGCCTGGGCGATCTCGAGCGCCTCCCACAGCTCGGCGTCGGTGGCGTCGGGTCGACCGAATCGCAGATTGCTCGCCACCGTGCCGGAGAAGAGGAACGCCCGCTGCGGCACGTAGCCGACGTGACCCCACAGCAGCGACGGATCGAGCCGCTTGAGGTCGACGCCGTTCACCCGCACGGCGCCACCGGTCGCGTCGAACAGGCGGGCGACGAGGTTCACGAGCGTGGTTTTGCCGGCGCCCGTGCTGCCGATGACGGCGAGCGTCTCGCCGGGCCCGACCCGGAACGACACGTCGCAGAGCACCGGCTGGTCGGCGCCCGCGTACCGGAAGTCGACCTGATCGAACTCGACCGTGCCCCGTTCGGGCATGTCGGTGACCGGATCGTCCGGCACCGTCACCGTCGAGGGACGCTCCAGCACTTCGGAGATGCGTTCGCCCGCCACGGACGCACGCGGGATCATCGAGACCATGAACGTGGCCATCACGACGGCGATCAGGATCTGGAGCAGATACGACAGGTAGGCGACGAGCGACCCGACCTGCAGGTCGCCGCTCTCGATCCGGCCGGCGCCGAGCCACAGCACACCGATGCTCGACACGTTGACCATGAAGCCGATCGTCGGGAACATCGCCGCCATGATCCGCCCGGCTCGCAGCGACACGTCGGTCAGGGCGGCGTTGGCCTCGGCGAAGCGCACCCGCTCCTCCGGCTCGCGCACGAACGCCCGCACGACCCGCATGCCGGTGATCTGTTCGCGCAGCACCGAGTTCACCTTGTCGATGCGCACCTGCATCGCCTGGAAGGCCGGGACCATCTGGACGATCAGGATGCCGAGCACGACAACGGTCGCCGGCACGGCGATCACGAGCACGATCGACAACCCGAGGTCTTCGCGCATCGCCATGATCACGCCGACCACCATCGTGATCGGTGCGGCGATCATCATCGTCGCCGCGAGGACCACGAGTTGCTGCACCTGCTGGACGTCGTTGGTGATGCGGGTGATCAGCGACGGGGCACCGAACCGGCCGACCTCGCGAGCGGAGTAGTCGGTGACCTGGTGGAACAGGTCGCGACGGATGTCGCGGCCGAAGCCCATGGCGACGCGTGCTCCGAACCAGACGGCGGCGATCGCGAACACGACCTGTACGAGGCTGAACGCGATCATGATCGCGCCCACCCGCCAGATCTCGGCGTTGTCGCCGACGAGGACCCCCTCGTCGATGAGTCGGGCGTTGAGGCCGGGCAGGGTCAGCGTGGCGGTCGTTTGCAAGGCCTGCAGGATCAGGACGAGCACGAGTTCGCGGCGATACGGCCGCAGCCCGTTGACGATCAGTTGGCGAAGCTTCATCGGGTCTCCTGGGGGGAGGCACAGCCGTGCAGGAATCGGTCGACGATCGTGGCGGCCGGGGCGGGCTCGGCGGCGATCATCGGGTGGGTGAGTGCGAGCACGAACGCCTGGAGGGTGCGGGCGGCGTCGGTGGGCGTGAGCGAGAGCTCGTCGGCATGGCGTGCCATCAGCTCGACGAGTGCGGGGTGTTCGCTCATCGGGCCGCGCTTCGGCGGATGGCGTTCGACGAGCTTCGACAGGAGCCGCCAGATGTCGGTGGTGCGCTGCTGGAGCAGCTCGGTGGCGGCGACGAGCTGACCGGCGAAGTCGAGTGACGGGTCGATGGCCGCCATGGCCTCGTTGACGGGGCCGGGGTCGGTCACCGACAGCACGACGGCCTCGATCAGTTCGACCTTGTCGTCGAACACGTTGAAGATCGTGCCCTCGCTGACCCCGGCGGCCTCGGCCAACTCCTTCGTCGTGACGGCCGAGCCGCGTTCTCGCACGAGGGGGACGGCGGCGTCGATGATCGCCTGCCGTCGCTCTGCCGGCGGCAGGGGAGTGGCTCGTTTGGTGGGTGTTTCGGCGCCGATACCCCGACCCTACCCGACTGAGTGAGTGCTCACTCAGTCGGAACAGAGGGGGTCAGGCACCTTCTGGCGCTCCAGAGTTGGCCCGAGTCGACCGGAAGGGGTCAGGCACCTTCTGGCGCTCCAGGTCTGGCCCATGTTCAGTGAATGGCCAGAAGGTGCCTGACCCCTTCCGTCAGCGGTTGCGGGTGGGGGTGCCGAGCCAGCCGGATCGACGGAACTGCCACCACAGGGCGAGCGACGCCAGGATCATGATCCCGATCGCGAGGGGGTAGCCGAACCGGTAGTCGAGTTCGGGCATCGAGTCGAAGTTCATGCCCCACACTCCGGCGAGCAGTGTCGGCACGAGGAAGATCGCCGCCCACGCCGACATCGTGCGCATGTCGTCGTTCTGCGACACCGACACCTGGGCGAGGTTCGCCTGGAGGGCGTCGCTCAGCACGTCGTTCACGGTGTGGAGCTGCGCGACGAGTCGGCGGACGTGGTCGGCGACGTCGCGGAAGTACTCGTCGATCTCGTCGGCATCGGCACGATTGCGGGTGACCACCGCCAGATCGCCGGTCGGGGAGGCGAGCCGCTCGAGCGGGCCGATCAGTGGCTCGACGTTGCGGAGCATCTCCAGCACGTGCCGCTTGAGCGCATAGATGCGCGGTGCGCTGTTCGTGCGCTCGACCGAGAACACCTCCTGCTCGATCTCCTCGATGTCGATCTGGAGACCCCGGATGATGGGCTCGTACCCGTCGACGACCTCGTCCAGGAGCTCGTACAACACGTCGACCGGTCGTCGTTCGGACAGCGGCGACTCCTGGTGCTTGGCGGCGGCGCGTCCGCCGATCCGGTGGGCGTCGCCGTGGCGCACGGTGACGATGAAGCCGTCGCCGATCGCCACGAACAGCTCACCGATGCGGATCGCCTCGGCGTCGTCGTCGTAGAACGCCGGCTTCGCAACGAGCACGAGGGTGTCGTCGTACCGCTCGAGCTTCGGTCGCTGATGCGCATGCAGCGCATCCTCGGCCGCGAGTTCGTGCAGACCGAAGCGCTCGGTCAGTTCGGAGACGCCGGAGATCGCCTCCCCGCTCAGATCGACCCAACAGTCCGTCGACGTGATGCTCATACGGATGAGCGTTCCCCCGAGCGCTGCTGGTCAATCAAGAACAGAAGGGGTCAGGCACCTTCTGTTCAATCGTGGCCGGGTCGCCGACCTCCCGTGAACAGAAGGTGCCTGACCCCTTCTGTTCAGCGGGGTTGGTGGGTGGGGCAGTAGTAGCAGGTGCGGTTGGCGACGTCGATGGTCTGGATCGGGGTGCCACAGCGCAGGCAGCGGTCGCGCTTGTAGACGTAGGTCGCCTCGCGGCGGGGGATGCGGGCGCCCTTCGGGAGGTCGAGTTCGGCACGGTCGACGGTGACGATGCGGCCCGACTTCACGCCGGCTCGCAGCATGCGGACGGTGGTCTCCCAGACCGCTTCCAGCTCGGAGCGGTCGCAGTCCTTCCCGGGCCGTTCGGGATGGATGCCGTGGACGAAGAGGAGTTCGGCCCGGTACACGTTGCCGATCCCGGCGACGACGGCCTGGTCGAGCAGCAGGCCGCCCATCGCCTTGCGGCTCTTCGCCATCCGGTCGATCGCCCGGTCGGCGTCGGCGTCGTTGCGGAGCGGGTCGGGTCCGAGGCGGTCGACGATCGAGTCGCGGACGTCGGGTGGATCGATCGTGCACGCCGTCGGGCCGCGCAGGTCGATCGTGACGGGGTCACCATCGTCGAGCGTGGTGAGCCGCATCCGGAGCGCGCCCTTCGGTTCGGGCGGGTCGTCACCGCGATGGATGCGGTACTTGCCGAACAGGCCGAGGTGGACGTGGCCGACCTCGCCGGTCGACCACCAGTAGAACAGGTGCTTCCCGTACGGCTCGATCCGTTCGAGGACGGCGCCGTCGACCCGTTCGGCGTCGGCGGCGAACCGCCCCTGCGGGCTCGTCACCGACAGCGGGCGACCCGCCAGCAGCTTCCCGTGATCCCGAGCGATCCGGTGAATCGTGTGGCCTTCGGGCATGCCCCGCAGGGTACAGAAGGGGTCAGGCACCTTCTGTTCGCCGCAGCGTCGGTGGTCAGGCATCGCTCCGAACAGAAGGTGCCTGACCCCTTCTGTTCCGACGAAACGTATCCGACCCCATTCGTTGCTGGACGCGCGAAACCCCGGCTCGGGAGCCGGGGTTTCGTGGTCCGCCCCCTGGGATTCGAACCCAGAACCAATGGATTAAGAGTCCACTGCTCTGCCGTTGAGCTAGAGGCGGTCTGCTGCGAGCAGCACAGCGAGTCTAGGGGGCGGTTTCCCGCCCCCCAACTCGCTTCGGTACCCGGTTCGTCAGGGCTGCGGCGGCGCGAGCAGGGTGTCGATCTCCCACACCACACCCGCTGCGGTCGGCAGCGCGTCGCCCAGGATGTTCGCCGTCACACTCGCGTCGGCGTTGCTCACCGTCGTGCCGGCGACGGTCAGGTCCTGGCCCGACAGCGCCGTCGCATAGTCGCCATCGGCGAGCGGATCGAGCACCGTCGTCACCACGTGGAACGACAGCAGATCGATCAGGTCGTCGGTCGGCGCGGTCGCCGCGTCGTCGGGAAGGGCATCGTTGTTCGGCGCCATCAGGGTGGCGGCGGCGGACGGATCGGACAGCTGACCCTTGACCGCTTCGAGGCCCGGCGTGTCGAGCAGGGCCACCAGTTCGCTGAACTGCGGGTTGGCGATCAGGACACCGAGGATCGAGTCAGCGGGGACCGGCACCGTCGTCGTGGTGGTCGGAGCGGCGCTCGTCGTCGTGGTGGCGGGCGGTGCCGTCGTGGTCGGCGCCGCCGTGGTGGTGGTCGTGTCGACCGGAATGGTCGTGCCGGTGCCGATCGTGGTGGTGGTCGTGCTCGCTGGCGGCTGGTCGCCGCCCGAGTTCGCACCCGCCTGGTAGATCGCCTGCAGCGTCGCCGCATCGAGGATGCCGGTCGGCTCGACGCCGAGGTCGGTCTGGAACGCCTTGATCGCATCGGACAGCGCTTCGCTCCACAGGCCGTCGATGGGGCCGGTGTAGTAGCCGAGTTCGGTGAGCAACTGCTGGACCTCGGTGATCGTCGCCGTCAGGATCGGGTTCTCGCCGAGCGCCTGCTGGATCGCAGCGATCGTCGCCGCGTCGAGTTCGCCGGTCGGCTCGAGGCCGTTGTCGGTCTGGAACGCAGCGATGGCGGCCGCGAACTCGTCGTTCATCTGGCCGTCGATCGGACCGGCGTAGTACCCGAGCTCGGTCAGCGCAGTCTGCATGTCGGCGATGAAGCCGGCGAGCTGCGGCGCAACACGGTCACGGATCTCCTCGAGCGAGATCGTCAGGTCGGCGACGATGTGCAGCGTCCCCGACGAGTCGCGGGCGGTGATGAAGCGACCGCCGCCGGGCTCGCCGTCCTCGGCGAAGTCGATCGGTCCGCTCGGACCTTGGTAGTCGATGTCGAGACCGTCGGCGAGCAACGCCCGGCAGTCGGCGTAGGTGGTGCACACGGTTCCGTCACCGCCGGTCACCGTCCGCATCGCGGCCGAGACCTCGGCGGGGTCGGTGCTGCCGGCCGCCTCGACGGCGAGCGCCATCGAGATCGCACAGTCGTACGCCTGCGCGCCGTAGAGCACCTCGCCCTGTGCAGCCTGCTGGTCGAGCAGTCGGGTGAGGAACGACACCGGGCCGGTGGCACCGATGACGGTCGCTCCGTCGAGCGCCGCCGGGTCTTGCGGAACGGCCTTCTCACCGAGTCGGGGTGTGGCCAACCCGTCGAGGCCGAGCATGGTGTCGGGGGCGACGCCCGCCTCCTGCATGACGCCGGCCAGGCGCGGGCCCTCCTCGAGCGCGATCATCACGTAGAGATCGGCCGCCGTGGCGGCGACCTGCTCGCCGAGACCCGTCATCAACACATCGGCGGGGTTGTACCGCTCGACGGTGACCTCGATGCCGACGAGGCCGAGCATGCCGGCCAGCGTGTTGGAGAGTCCGTCGCCGTACTCGTCGCCGCGGGACACGATGGTGACCTTCGGCTGGCGACCGATCACGTCGGCCGTGTACTCGCGGACCCGGTCGAACGTGTGGATCGCCACGATGTTGTCGTCGAACGTGGTGCGCAGGAAGCGTCCGTCGGCACCCTCGAGCGTCGTCAGGCCCGGCGCCGTGACGCTCGCTCCGCACACGACGGCGTCGTTGCTGCCGAGCAGCGGGATGATCGCGCGGGCGTCGGCCGAGGTGGCCGGGCCGACGATCAGCGGGCTGGTGTCGGCCACCATCGACTCGAACACGGCGGTGACGTCGCGCTCGGGGGTGGGCCGTTCGGCCACGATCGTGAGTTCGCCGCCGAGCACGCCGCCGCCGGCGGCGATGTCGTCCGCTGCGAGGGCGAGGCCGCCCTCCTGGGCCGCGCCCAACAGGTCGAACAGGCCGACCTCGGGCTGGATGAATCCGATCGTCAGCCCGTCGCCGTCGAGTGCGGGCGCATCGTCGTCGCCGTCGTCGGCGGCATCGTCACCGTCGTCTCCGTCGTCGTCGGACGGTTCGTCGACGGCCGAGTCGTCCGACGGCTCGTCATCGTCGTCGTCACCGCTGCACGCGGACGCCAGCAGCGCCACGGCGGTGACCGCCGCGGCAGCTCGCCCGAACCTCGATCGTCGAATCGTCGATCGCATCCCAACCCTCCCAGGTCGCGGCCGAGCCCCTGCGGCTCGTCGCACTGGCCGACATCGTCGCACAGCGAACGCTCGTACGGGAAGGGCAAGACGAAATCCTGAGGGTGCGATCGAAACACGTGCCCGTCCGGCCGACCGCGAACGCTCCGTCGCCGGACCGGGGTCGGGACTCCTGGTGGATTGAATCGCCTGGGCGTCCACCGGTGGAGCCGTGGTGGATTGAATCGCCTGGGTGTCCGGGTCGGACTGGTGCCCCCGGGACGCGACACCGGGGAGCCGGCGTTGCCGACTCCCCGGTTCTCGAAGGGTGACCGAGGGGACTTGAACCCCCGACCTCCAGGATCACAACCTGGCGCTACCACCAGCTGAGCTACGGCCACCATGTATGCCCGGGAGCGTTGCCGCTCACGGCGTCGAACAGTCTGCCAGGTCGGGAGCGGATCGCCACCCTCGATTCGTCGATCGTCCGGCTTCGCGCGGAGCCGCCCTCGTTTGCGACACTGATCGGGTGACGACTTCCGCTGTGACTCCCCTCGAACGTGTCGATGCCGCCATCGACGCCCTCCTCGCCGAGCACCCGCCGGCCTCGACCCCGAACCAGGAGTTCCGGGGACACCGGTACGACGCCGGCCTGGCGTGGGTGCACTTCCCGGAGGGGTTCGGCGGCATGGGGCTCAAGCCCGAGCTGAACAAGCACGTCGACCAGCGACTGAAGGAGGCCGGCGCAAAGCCGACCGAGCCGCACACCTTCTTCATGGCGCTCGCCGGCCCGACGATCGTGACCCACGGCAGCGACGAGGTGAAGGAGCGCTTCCTCCGCCCCATGTACACCGGTGAAGAGGTCTGGTGTCAGCTGTTCTCCGAGCCCGGCGCCGGGTCCGACTTCGCGGGTCTCGCCACCCGCGCCGTGCGAGACGGGGATGAGTGGATCATCAACGGCCAGAAGGTCTGGAACACCCTGGCCCACATCGCCGACTTCGGCATGCTCGTCACCCGCTCCGACCCCGACGCCCCGAAGCACAAGGGCATGACCTACTTCGCGCTCGACATGAAGGCACCCGGTGTCGAGGTGCGACCGCTGCGCCAGATCACCGGCGAGGCCGAGTTCAACGAGGTCTACATGACCGACGTGCGAGTGCCCGACGCCCACCGCGTCGGCGACGTCGGCGAGGGCTGGCGCGCCAGCCTCACCACGCTCATGAACGAGCGCAACGCGATCGGCACCGGCAGCGGCGCCGGATCGGGCTCCACGTCACGCCCGGGCGGTGCGGCCAACGACGCCGTCGCGATCTGGAACGAACTCGACCCGTCCGAGCAGACGCCGGTCCGCAAGGACACCCTCATGAAGTTCTGGGTGCAGGCCGAGGTCAACCGGCTCACGAACCGCCGCGCCGGCCAGAACGCGAAGGCCGGCAACCCCGGCCCCGAGATGTCGATCGCGAAGCTCGCCTTCTCCGAGCTCAACAAGGGCCTGTACGAGTTCTGCATCGACCTGATGGGCGCGGACGCTCTGATCGACTACGACTACACGTTCCGTCGTCCCGAAGACCTCGACGTGTCGGGCATGGGCCACGGGCCCCGCTACTCGTTCCTCCGCGTGCGGGCCAACTCGATCGAGGGTGGCACGACCGAGATCCTCCGCAACATCCTCGGTGAACAGGTGCTCGGCCTGCCGGGCGAACCACGGGTCGACAAAGACGTCCCCTGGAACACCGTCCCCCGCAGCTGAACCGTCGGATGAGGTCTGACCTCATCCGACGGGCGCGACGGCTTCGACCCGCCAATCTGGCCGGATGAGGGGTCGGATGGGGTCAGACCCCATCCGACCAACCGATCCGTGCCGTGGGGCGGGTTGCTGGCCCGGGGAGCGGCGCAGGTCTAGCCTGAGCTGACCCGTCGCGCGGATGCGGCGGCAGTTCACAGAAAGCACCGATAACTCGTGTCGAGTCACGACGAACTCGTTTCGAAGGCCAAGCAGATCACCGAGCGCGAGATGGCGTCCTACGCCGAGCGCACGAAAGCCAGCCAGGCGGCGACCGAACGCGCCCGGAAGGTGATGCCGGCCGGTGTGCCGTCGAGCTTCCAGGCGTACGACCCGTGGCCGGTCGTGGTGAAGCACGCCGCCGGTTTCACGATGGTCGACGTCGACGACAACAGCTACGTCGACTACGACATGGGGTTCGGTGCGCTGTTCGCCGGTCACATGAACCCGGCGGTCCACAAGGCCGTCAGCGAACAGCTCGCCGACGGAACCCTGTACGTCACGCCGTGCGAACTCAACGCCGAAGTCGGCGAGATCCTCGCCGACCGGTACGGGTTCCCGATGTGGCGGCCCACCAACTCGGGAACCGAGGCGACGATGGACGCCATCCGTCTCGCTCGCGGCGTCACCGGACGCGAGAAGCTGGTCAAGGTCGAAGGCGGCTACCACGGCCACCACGACGAGGTGATGATCTCGAACAAGCCGGGTCTCGACGAGGCCGGGCCGGCCGACGCACCGCACTCGGTGCCCCAGTCGGGCGGCATCACGCAGGGCACGATCGACGACGTCATCGTGATCCCCTACAACGACCCCGAGGCACTCGATCGTGCGCTGGCGGCGGGCGACGTGGCGTGCTTCATCGTCGAGCCGGTCATGGAGAACATCGGCATCTGCTTGCCCGACGAGGGCTACCTGCAGGCCGTCCGCGACATCTGCGACAAGCACGGCACCCTCCTGATCTTCGACGAGGTCAAGACCGGCATCACCGCCGGCTACGGCGGCGCCACGAACCAGCTCGGGGTTCGTCCCGACCTGATCACCCTCGCCAAGTCGATCGGCGGCGGCTTCCCCGTCGGAGCGTTCGGCGGCAAGGCCGAGTACATGAACTACATCACCGACGGCACGGTGCTGCACCTCGGCACCTACAACGGCAACCCGCTCGTGATGGCCGCCGTCAAGGCCACGCTGACCGAGGCGTGCACCAAGCCGATCGTGGAGGAGACCGTCGCCCGCAATGGCCGACTGGTCGATGCCTGCCAGGCGATCATCGACCGCTCCGGCATCCCGGCCCACACGGTGCGGTTCGGTGCGAAGGGCTGCATCACGTGGTCGGCGTCGCCGGTTCGCAACTACCGCGACTACAAGGCGACCGACTTCGACCTGGCGTTCGCCCAGTGGATCCACGGCATCAACCGTGGCGTGCTCTTGCCGCCCGGTCTCGACGAGCAGTGGCTGATCTCGGTCATGCACGACGACGACGCCGCGATGCGCTACGCCACCGTCTTCGACGAGTTCGTCCAAGAACTCGTCGGCTGACGCACAGCACCCCATGCGAGTCGAGGCGATGTCGGTCGAGGTCAGACCCCAACCGACATGCCCGGCGTCGCAGGCTTGAGCAAACCCGTCGGTTGGGGTCTGACCTCAACCGACGCAACGGATGGGGTCGTACCTGTCGGTTGATGTCTGACATCAACCGACGAGCACCACGCTGGTCGGTCGATCGATGTCTGACAACCGAGACATCAACCGGCGGGACGACGTCGAATCGGCCGGAAGGACGACGTCGGTGGGGGAGCGGTGCGGCATGATGCTCGGGTGAGTGTGATTTCCACCGCCGGGCTGACAATGCAGTTCGGCTCGCATCGGGCGCTCGACGCCCTCGACGTCGACGTGCCGAACGGCATCACCGGCCTGGTCGGTGCCAACGGCGCCGGCAAGACCACCCTGATGTCGATCCTGCTCGGATTGCGCCGCGCCACGTCCGGCACGGCGACCGTGCTCGGCCTCGATCCGTCGACGCAGGGCGCCGAACTCCGTGCCCTCGTCGGCTACGGCCCCGAGCGCAACGTCCTGCCCGAAGACATGCCGGCGTCCGACTTCGTCAAGCACCTCGCCGAGGTGCGCGGTCTCCCGAGCGACGAGGCCCGCAGTCGGGCCAGTGACGCACTGTGGCTGGTCGGCCTCGGCGAAGAACGGTTCCGTGCCCTCGGCTCGATGTCGACCGGGCAACGGCAGCGCGTCAAGCTCGCCCAGGCGATCGCCGCCGATCCGCGTCTGATCTTCCTCGACGAACCGACCGACGGGCTCGACCCGGTGCAGCGCGACGAGATGCTCGCCCTGATCCGCCAGATCAGTGCCGAGTACTCGATCGACGTCGTGCTCTCGTCGCACCTGCTCGAAGAAGTCGAGCGGATCTGCGACAACGTCGTGGCGCTCGACGCCGGCACGCTGGTCGCGAGCGGCCCGCTCGCCCAGCTCGTCGGCGACGACGAGGGCGTCGTGCTCGAGATCGTCGAGGTCGCCGACCGGCCCGGTGCGATCGAGCAGGTCTCGGCCAGCCTCACCGGCGCCGGCTTCGTCGTCCGGCCGCTCGGGGTCGGCACGGTCGAGGTGATCGGTCCCGACGTCGACCTGGTCGCCGACGGAGTCCGCGATGCGCTCGCTGCGAGCGGCGCCCGTCTCGGCAAGGTCGTCAGACGGCGCCGCCGACTCGAAGACCTGTTCCACATCGCAGCAGAGGTGTCGTCATGAGCGACGCACAGATCCTCGACCGGGGCTACCGCCGCTACGACGGTGAGCGGTCCGGCGTCCGCGGTGCGGTCCGCTCCGTGGCATGGCACACCACACGAAGCATCCTCGGGCTCGGTCGCAAGGGCCGACACAAGGTGTTCCCGATCATCGTGGCGGTCATCGCCTTCGTGCCGGCCACGGTCTTCCTCGCGGTCACGGTGCTGTTCGGGGAGCTCGGCGACGAAGTCCGCCCCGAGTACTGGGAGTTCTTCGGGTTCTCGGTGATGGCGGCGCTGCTGTTCACGGCGTTCGTGGCCCCGGAGGCCATCGTCCGTGACCGTCGCGACGGCATGTTCTCGCTCTACTTGTCGACGCCGCTCACCAAGCCGACCTACCTGCTCGCCAAGGCCATGGCGACCGTCGGCACGCTCTGGTTGATCATCGGTCTGCCGGTGGTCATGGCGTTCATCGGCTACACCGTGCAGTCGCAGGGCCCCGACGGGTTCCCGGCGTGGCTCGGCGTGGCTGCTCGGCTGCTCGCCTCGGGGCTGCTGATCAGCGCCATCTACACGGCGGTCAGCCTCGCAGCGTCGAGCATCACCGACCGGCGTGCGTTCGCGAGCGTGGCCGTGATCATGCTCATGTTCGGTCTCTCGATCGCAGTCAACCTGATCGTCGAAGAGGGTCAGATGAGCGACTGGTTGTCGCTCCTCGACCCGCTCGGCACGCCGCTCGAGATCCCGGCCCGCATGTTCGGCGGCGAGTCGGTCGAGTACGCCGGCGTCGCCACCTGGGCGGTCGCCCTCGCCAACGCGGCGTGGCTGCTCGTTCCGTCCGCGATCGTCGCCTTCCGCTACCGCAACCTGGAGGCCGTCTGATGAGTGACTGGGCACCCCCGACCCCGGCGATGCCGCCGCCTCCCGATCCGAATGCCCCGGCCCCCATGGTCGAGGTCACCAACGTCACCAAGGCGTTCGGCGACGTCGTCGCCGTCTCCGACGTGTCGTTTCGCGTCGGCCCCGGTGTCACGGCGCTGCTCGGCCCGAACGGCGCCGGCAAGTCGACCCTGTTCCGCGTGATGTGTGGCCTGACGCCGCCGTCGCAGGGCACCGTCCGCGTGCTCGGCGCCGACGCTCGAGCCGACCGTGAAGTTCGTGGCCGGATCGGGCTGGCGCCACAGCAGGACGCCTTGTTCGATCGGCTCAGCGCCCATCGATTCGTCGAGATCGCCGCGCTGACCCACGCCGTGTCCGAACCGGCATCGGCCGCGGACCGTGCACTCGAACTCGTCGACCTCGACCCCCGGGTCGACAAGCCGGTCGGTTCCTACTCGAAGGGCATGCGGCAGCGGGTGAAGCTCGCGGCGGCACTCGTCAACGATCCCGACGTGCTGATCCTCGACGAGCCGCTGACGGGCCTCGATCCGGTGCAGCGCAATCGCATGATCCGGCTGTTCCACGATCTCGGCGACCAGGGCAAGTGCCTGCTCGTGTCGAGCCATGTGCTCGACGAGGTGGCCCGGATCGGATCGAACGTCCTCGTGATCGCTCAAGGTCGCCTCGCGGCGTCGGGTGACTATCGGGCGCTCCGTCGCCTGATGGACGATCGTCCGCTGCGTTTGCGCATCAACGCCGACCGGCCGCGCGACCTCGCCGCTGCGCTCGTCGGTGGGTCGTTCGTCGACGGGGTCTCGGTCTCGGCCGACGAGGTGATCGCCGACACCACCGACATCGATCGTTTCGGCCGCCACGTGGCGGCCGTCGCCAAGGAGCTCGACGTGCGCCTGTACGAAGTCCAACCGACCGACGACGACCTCGAGTCGGTCTTCCGCTATCTCGTGGAGCGTCGGCGATGAGCGGCCGTTCGGTTTCCCCGTTCGCCGCCATCGGTCTCACGTACCGGCTGCTGCTGCGACAGCTCGTCAGCCGCGGGCGCGTGCTCGCCCTCCTCGCAGTCGGCTTGGCCGTCGCCGCGGTGGCGTGGGCGGTCGGGTCGTCGTCCGACGTGACCGACCCGCTCGAGGCGTCGGTGGGCGTGATCGCCGGTCTCGGTTTCACCGTCGTCGTCCCGGTCGTGTCGCTCGTGTTCGCCACCGCCGCGCTCGGTGACGCTCGCGAGGACGGCACGCTCGTCTATCTGTGGCTCCGACCGATCGACCGATGGCCGGTCGTGGTGGGCGCCTGGCTCGCCGCACTCACCGTCAGTCTGCCACTCACGCTCGGCCCGCTCGCACTCGCAGCGGTGCTGTCGGGCGAGGCCGGCACGATCTTCGGTGCCACGATGCTCGCGTCGATCGTCGGCGTCGTGGCCTACAGCGCCGTGTTCCTCCTGGTCGGTCTGCTGGTGAAGAACCCGATCGTGTGGGGGCTCGGCTACGTCCTGATCTGGGAAGGCGTCATCTCGGCGTTCGGCAGCTCGGCGGCACAGTTGGCGATCTCGGGATACACCCGCTCGATCGTCACGGCGATGACCGACGTCGACGTCGATCTCGGCGACCAGTCGCTCGCCGCTGGCGTCATCGTTCCGATCCTCGTCGCCGTGGTCGCCCTGTTCGTCGCCGCTCGTCGCCTCGACGGCATGGACGTCGCCTGACGTCGCCGACGCACGTGTCGTCGACCACGTCGGTTCCGTCGGTCAGCTCCAGCCGGGGTTGTCGCCACCGCGATAGCGGGTGACCGACAGCGGCGTCGACCATTGGCGACGCTTGCCGCCCGACATCGACCCGAGGATCAGCACGACGCCCATCACGGCGAAGATCACGGCGCCGCCGAACACGACCGGTGTGGTGCGCAGCGCCAACTGCTTGATCGCGTGCGTCCAGGTCTGGTTGTCGAGTGCCGGCAGCAGATGGACCGGGATGAGATACCCGAACACGATCAGCGACGCGGCGAGCGCGATCCCGAACTCGCCCAGGCCCCGCAGTACATCGCGTCGTTCGGGGCGCGTGAGCAGTCCGAGCACGAGTGCGATCACGCCGATCACGCCCGTCCCGAGTGCGATCCACCCGAGCGCGGCGCGCATGTTCGACAACACACCGATCGTGTCGATCGGCAAGGTGATGTCGGGTGCGTCGACGGCCCGCTCGTCGCGGACGATCGGCACCATGTCGAGCCCGGTGACCACGACCGGGTCGTCGGCGTTGCCGATGATGCGGTCGTGGATGCGCTCGAGGACGGGCGCCATGACGGCGGCGCCGGGGCGCGACGTCATCACGACGTCTTCGAGGAGGGTGCCGAGTTCGGCCTGGGTCTGGCCGATCGTGGGCGCTGCGGCACCGGTGATGAGTGTGTTGAGCTCGACCCGGATGTCGGCCTCTTCGAGGATGGCCGCGGCGCTTTCGCGGGTGTCGTCGGGCGTGAACGCGATCCGTTGGAGCCACCACGACCCGGCTGCGATACTGATCGACACCGCTGCGACCAAGAACAACATCCCGGCAAGACTCCGCTCCACGGGGTGAGAGTCTGGCAAAGACGAGCGGTAGTCTGCGAGTGTGAGTGGTATGTCCGGACAAATCCCCGTCATCCAGCCCATCGAGAAAGCCCCGTCCCGGCCCCGTCTCCTGGCGCGCGGATTCACCCGCCGGTGCCCCTGGTGTGGCGATCGCCACGCCTATTTCACCGGCTGGTTCAAGCGCGAGGAGCGCTGTCAGCGGTGCGGTCACGGCTACCGACGCGGCGACCACGCGTTCGAACTCGGCGCCACCACGGCCAACATCATCCTGACCTTCGGCACCCTGCTCCTGGTGATGCTGGTGCTCGTCGTCGCGACCGTGCCCGACGTACCGGTCGTGCTCGTCGTCGTGGCAGCCAGCGCCGTCGGCCTGCTGGGGCCGGCGCTGTACTACCCGATCTCGTTCACGCTGTGGCAGGCGGTCGACCTCTGGATGCGTCCGCCGACCGAGGCCGAACTCGCCGGCATCGCCGACGCCTCGCTGTAGCGCGCCCGGCCGGCGCCGGGTTCATGGAACGGCGAGACGCTCGAACGACGGGAGAATCGAACGACGGGAAAATCGAACGATTGTTCCCTGGGATCCTTGCCGAACGGTTGTTCGACAACTACAGTGTTGTCATTCCCGATCGCACCTCGGACTGCACCTCGGATCGCACCCGATCCAGCGGCTCGTGACCGACCGGGGAAACCATGTGACACCCCTTCCGTACGGTGATCACCACGTCGAATCCCCGACGGAACGGGCGCACGTCGCCCCGACAACGAGAAGCAGGAACAGGGAGACACCACAATGGCGAACGACCGCGAAAAGGCGCTGGACATGGCGCTGTCCCAGATCGACAAGCAGTTCGGCAAGGGATCGATCATGCGGATGGGCGAGAAGGGCACCATGGCGGTCGAGGCCGTCTCCACCGGTGCACTGAGCCTCGACCTCGCACTCGGCATCGGCGGCCTGCCGCGTGGCCGCATCACGGAGATCTACGGCCCGGAGTCGTCGGGTAAGTCGACCCTCGCCATGCACGTCGTGGCCGAGGCCCAGCGCAACGGTGGCACGTGCGCCTACATCGACGCCGAGCACGCGATGGACCCGGTCTACGCCAAGGCGATCGGCGTCGACATCGACCAGCTCCTCATCTCCCAGCCCGACACCGGCGAGCAGGCACTCGAGATCTGCGACATGCTCGTGCGCTCCGGCGCGATCGACGTCGTCGTCGTCGACTCGGTGGCGGCGCTCACGCCCCGTGCCGAGATCGAGGGCGAGATGGGCGACACCCACGTCGGCCTCCAGGCCCGCCTCATGAGCCAGGCGCTGCGCAAGCTGACCGGCAACCTCAACAAGACCAAGACGATCTGCGTCTTCATCAACCAGCTGCGCGAGAAGATCGGTGTCATGTTCGGCTCGCCCGAGACGACGCCGGGCGGTCGTGCGCTCAAGTTCTACTCGTCGGTCCGTCTCGACATCCGCCGCATCGAGTCCCTGAAGGACGGCGCCGAGGTCGTCGGCAACCGCACCCGCGTCAAGGTCGTCAAGAACAAGGTCGCCCCGCCGTTCCGGCAGGCCGAGTTCGACATCATGTACGGCAAGGGCATCAGTCGTGAGGGGTCGCTGCTCGACATGTCGGTCGATCTGGGCATCGTGACCAAATCGGGAGCGTGGTTCACCTACGAAGGCGAACAGCTCGGCCAGGGCCGGGAGAACGCCAAGAACTTCCTCACCGAGCATCTCGAGGTGATGATGGAAATCAGCGACAAGGTGATGATCGCTGCCGGCCTGCGCCCCGATCCCGATGCGCCCGGCGACGAGTTCACCGACGCCGACGACGAGCCCATCACGCTCGACTGATCCAGGAGGCGGTCGGTTCTGGTCGGGTGTCCGACCGGAACCGGCCACCCGACCGTCGAACGCACCAACCCGGTCGGTTCTGGTCCGACACCAACCGACCGACATCGACCGATCGAGGAGATCACGACATGGCCGTCCCACAACGTCTGACGATGGTGACGCTCGGCGTTGCCGACCTGGCCCGATCGACGGCGTTCTACGAATCGCTCGGTTGGACACGATCGTCGGCGTCGCAGGACACCGTGACGTTCTTCTCGATGCAGGGCAGCGCCCTCGGCCTGTTCGGTCGTGACGCGCTGGCTGATGACGCTGGCGTCGACAGCCAGGGCTCGGGCTTCCGGGCCGTCACCGTGGCGCTTAACTGCGACAGCCGCGACGAGGTCGACGCCGTGTTCGCCGAGTGGGTCGCCGCCGGCGCCGAGCCGGTCAAGCAACCCGAGCCGGTGTTCTGGGGCGGCTACTCGTCGTACGTCGCCGACCCCGACGGCCATCTCTGGGAGATCGCTCACAACCCGTACGCCCCGAACGACGAGTCGGGCCGCATGCCGCTACCCGACTGACCGCCGCTCGCTCCCCGGTGCTCCGGGTCGTGGTGCTCGGTGGTGCGGTGACACGATCGGGCGATGACCCGCTTCGTCGATCTGCAGCCCGAACTGACCGAGGTGGCATCGGGCCTCCGGTTCCCGGAAGGGCCGGTCGCGATGCCCGACGGCTCGGTCGTCCTCGTCGAGATGTTCGGCCCGAGGCTCACGCGTGTCCTGCCCGACGGCACCACCGAGACGATCGCCGACATCCCCGGGGGACCGAACGGCGCGGCGATCGGCCCCGACGGGGCCGTGTACCTGTGCAACAACGGCGGCGCCTTCCGTCCGGCCGAGTTGGGCGACCTGCTCCTCCCGGGTGGGTTCGACGCCTCGGCCCACATCGGCGGTCGGGTCCAGCGCGTCGACCTCGACAGCGGCGAGGTGACCGATCTGTACACCGAGTGCGACGGACGACCACTGCGCGCACCGAACGACCTCGTGATGGACGGCCACGGCGGCTTCTACTTCACCGATCACGGCATCCGCGATCACGGCACCCGGACCAGCGATCTGACGGCGATCTACTACGCCCTCGCCGACGGCAGCCACATCCACGAGGTGGTGTTCCCGACCGAAGCCCCGAACGGCATCGGCCTGTCGCCCGACGGCTCGATGCTCTACTGGGCCGAGACGATGACCGGTCGCGTGTTCCAGCGTGCCGTGGTCACGCCCGGCGAGTTGGCGCCGGCGGTGCCGCTCGACCCGTCGGCCGTGTTGTGCGGCCTCGCCGGCCAGCAGTACCTCGACTCGCTCGCTGTCGACGGCGATGGGTGGGTGTGCGTCGCCACGATCTTCAACGGTGGCGTGACGGCGATCTCGCCCGACGGTGAGGTGGTCGAGCACCACGCGACGGGCGACATCATCACGACCAACATCTGTTTCGGTGGCGACGATCTGCGCACCGCCTACATCACGTTGTCGAGCACCGGTCGACTGGTGTCGACGCCGTGGCCTCGCACCGGGTTGCGCCTGGCGCACACCTGACGTCCAGGGCGCAGCGCCCGTGCCGCTCAGACCCGCCGGTGCAGTTCGGCTTCGTCGATCGGGTCGTTCCACATCGTCAGGTGCGTCGCATCGCCGTCGTACGGGTGGGCCCGGGCGACGTCCTCGTCGAGCTCGACGCCCAGACCGGGTGCGGTCGGGATCACGACGTTGCCCTCCGACCACTGCAACGGTTCGACGAGCAGATCGGCGTGGAAGCCGGTGAGATCCTGGATCGCCTCGGTGATCAGGAAGTTCGGCGTGCACGCAGCCAGCTGCACGTTGGCCGCCAGACCGATCGGACCGTTGTAGCAGTGCGGTGCCACCTGAGCGCCGAACGCCTCGGCGATCGCCGCCACCTTCTTGCCTTCGAGTAGGCCACCGACGCGCCCGAGGTTCGGCTGGATGACCGACGCTGCCCGCGCCTCGAGGAGCCGCGCGAACTCGTACTTGGTCGTCAGCCGTTCACCGGTGGCGACCGGCACGTGCGACGACTGAGCGACCTGCGCCATCGCAGCGATGTCGTCGGGCGGCACCGGCTCCTCGAACCACAGCGGGTCGTACGGGGCGATCGCCGAGGCGATCCGCAGCGCTCCGCCCGCGGTGAACTGCCCGTGGGTGCCGACGAGGATGTCGGCACGGTCACCGACGGCGTCGCGCACGGCGGCGACGATCGACCGGGTGAGTTCGACGTCGGCGCGTCGGGGTTGGTGCCCTCCCATCGCGGTGTACGGCCCGCACGGGTCGAACTTCACCGCCGTGAAGCCCCGCTCGACCTCCTCGGCCGCCCGTGCCGCTGCGGTATCCGGATCGGTGTACACGTCCGCTGTGTCGTCGGGCTTCGGGTACAGGTACGTGTACGACCGCAACGCCTCGTGCACCCGGCCACCGAGCAGCTCGTAGACGGGCTTGCCGGCCGCCTTGCCGATGATGTCCCAACAGGCGATCTCGAGCGCGCTCATGGCGCCCTGCAGGGTCACGTCGGGTCGCTGGGTGAACCCGCGCGAGTAGGCGCGCCGCCAGAACAGCTCGATGTGGTGCGGATCGTGGCCGACGAGGAACTGATCGGCGAGGTCGACGATCGTGTCGGCGAGCACGGGTGCACGCACCGTCGCCCCGTATGCCTCGCCGTATCCGTACAGCCCGTCGTCGGTGGTCACCTTCGCGACGACGAAGTAGTGGCCTCCCCATCCCGGCGGGGGATTCCCGATGACGAACGTCTCGACTGATTCGATGCGCATGCCGGCGAGTCTCCCAGACCGGTACCAGCGGGCCCGAACGCCGTCAGTCGAAGATGATGACGTTGCGCAGCGCGGCGCCGGATCGGACCTCGTCCATCGCGTCGTTGATCTGCTCCAGGGGGAAGCGGCGCGAGATCAGCCCGTCGAGTTCGAGGTCGCCGTCGTGGTAGCGCTGCATCAGGTCGGGAATGTCGCGTGCGATGACCGAGGTGCCCATCTTCGAACCGAGGATCCGCTGGTTGTTGCCGGCCAGCGTGCTCGGGTCGAACGAACCGGCGACGCCCGTGGCGGGCATGCCGACGATCACGACGGCGCCCATCGTGCCGACGATGTCGCCCGCCGTCGCCAGTGCCGAGGGCGCCCCGGTCGCCACGAACACGTAGTCGGCCATCTCGTCGTTGGTGAGTGATCGGACGAGGTCGTCGATCGGACCGTCGGCGAGGTCGTGGGTGTGGGTGGCACCGAGCCGTGCCGCCAGCTCGAGCTTGCCGGCGTGCATGTCGACGGCGACGATCGACGCCGCCTTGGCGATCGCCGCGCCCTGCACCACGTTCAGGCCGACGCCGCCACACCCCAGCACGACGACGGTGCTGCCGGGCTCGACCTGCGCCGTGTTGACGACGGCGCCGACACCGGTGATCACCCCGCAGGCCAGGAGCGACGCCGAGTCGGCCGGCAGATCGCCGTCGATCGGCACGATCTGGCTGGCGTGCACCACGACCTCCTCGGCGAACGCAGCGGTGCGCATGCCGTGCACGATCGAGGCGCCGTCTCGGTCGGTGAGCGGGGAGCGCCCGTCGAGAGCGAACTGGGTCGAGCAGGCGACCTCGGCCCCGTTCTGGCACCGGTGGCACTCGCCACACGATCGGATGAGGGTGACCACGACCGACGTGCCGACCTCGAAGCCGACGCCGTCGCCGACCTCGACGATCTCGCCGGCGGCCTCGTGGCCGAACACGGCGGGTAGCTCACCGCCCCATTCGCCGTCGGCGTACGACACATCGCTGTGGCAGATCGCGACCGCCCGCAGGCGGACGCGCACCTCGCCGGTCTCGGGGCCGGCCAGGGTGAGTTCTTCGACGGCCAAGGGCTCGCCGAACGAACGGCAGACCGCGGCGCGAACCGTCGACGACATCAGAGGCCCGGCTTCCAGACCATCAGGACGAGGCCGATGAAGAGGCCCAGGTGGGTGATGCCGACGCCGGCGGCCAGCTTGCCGCGAGCGGCGTCGGACGTGTCGGTGATCGAGGGTCGGATGAGGAACCAGCTCACGGTGACGAGGATCAGCCAGTCGACGATCGACAGGGCGAGCCACAGCTGGCTCATCTTGTAGGCATCTTCCGACATGCCGGCCAAGCCCATGCCGAGCACCCACAGCACGATCAGCGCGGGGAACGTCATCTTCATGTGCGTCGCCGCGATCGCCTGCGTCTCACCGGTGCGACGCAGACTCGGGTAGAGGAACAGCGGTCCGAACGCCACGATCGCAGCGAGGATGTGGGCCAGCGCCATGGCGCGGTACGGGAAGGTGTCGAGAAGGATGGCGAGCACGACGCGCACGCTACCCGGCGGGTGCGCCGCCAGTCAGATCGCCGGCGAGGCGTGGGTCACAGTTGTTCGACCGCTTCGAGCAGGGCGTTCTCGACGACCTCGGTCAGCGCCGGATGGATCCAGTACGGCTCGTTCGCGATGTCGGCCGCCGTCTGGTCGAACTGCATGGCCTGGATCAGGGGCTGGATCAGCGATGCCGCCTGTGGGCCGATGATGTGGGCGCCGACGATCAACCCGGTCGCGGCGTCGACGACGACCTTGGCGAACGACGTGTCGTCGACGAGGGCCCAGCCGTAGGCGGTGCCGCCGTAGTCGCGGCGACCGATCACGACGTCGCGACCTTCGGCGCGTGCCTGCTCCTCGGTGAGGCCGACCGTCGCCACCTGCGGGTTGCTGAACACCGCCGACGGGACGGCCTTGTAGTCGACCCGCTTCAGGTCGTCGGGGTGGGCGATGTTCCAGAACGCCACCGTTGCCTCGTGGTTGGCGACGTGCTTGAGCTGCCACGAGTTGGCGACGTCACCGATCGCCCAGACACCCTCGACACGCGTCCGGAGGTGTTCGTCGACCTCGATCGTGCCGTGGTGGTGGCACGACAAGCCGCCTTCCTCGGCGGCGACGAGATCGCTGTTCGGCTCGCGCCCGGTGGCGACGAGCAACTGGTCGACGACGATCTCCTCACCGGCGCAGTGGATGACGATCTCGTGCCCGCGCCGCTCGACCTTGGTCGGCAGGTGCTGGAGGTGCACGTCGACGTTGGGACGAGCGGAGAAGACCTCCGTGAACCGTTCGGCGATCTCACGGTCGAAGTGCCGGAGGAGGACGTCGGAGCGGTTGAAGACCGACACCTGCGAACCGAGACCGGCGAACACGTGGCCCATCTCGACGGCGATGAAGCCACCGCCGATGATCCCGAGCCGGCCGGGGAGTTCGTCGAGCCGCATGATCGTGTCGCTCGTGTGGAACCCGGTCTCCATGAGGCCCGGGATCGGCGGCACGACGGGGCGCGAACCGGTGGCGACGAGGATGTGATCGGCGGTCATGCGGACGCCTTCGACGTCGATCACCTTGGGTGCGACGAACTGAGCGGTCGCCTGGTAGAGCGTGACGTTCTCGGTGCCGGTGTCGCGGTACTGGCGGCCTCCTTCGGAGATGGGGTCGATCCGACCGAACACCCGGTCGCGGATCGCCGGCCAGTCGGCACCGTGGTACTCCAGTGAGATGCCGAGCCGGTCGGCATGGCCGGCTTCGAGCGCGACGTCGGCGGGCATCACGAACATCTTCGAGGGGATGCACCCGACGTTGAGGCACGTCCCGCCGAAGGTGCCGCGCTCGATCAGCGCGATGTTCCAGTCGGACAGGTACTCGGGGATCGAGTTCCCCGATCCACTGCCGATGATGATCAGGTCGTATTGCTCGTCGGTCTCGATGGGAGGCACGAGCACAGTGAACACCGAACAGCCCCGAACCCTTCCCGACCGATCGTCTGACCCGATCGTGACCGGTGTCAGTCGTCGGGGCGCGACTCGTGATGGCGTCGTCCGTCCGTGCGGCGATCCTCTTTCATCTCCGACTCGAAGACGTGCTCGCGTCCGTCGAGCAGTTGCCGTTCGACGGCGGTTTTCACGTCGCGGGCCGGCGACCAGTAGGTGGCGTCGTACTCCTCGACGATCTGGAACGTCCAACGGCCCTCGATGACATTGCGACCCACGAACTCGGTGCGGATCCGGTCGGCCAGGTCGCCGTGTCCGGCCTCGTCGAGTTCGTCGGCTGCCTCCCCGAGGAGCAGATCGGCGTGACCGCTCATCTGGTGGAAGTCGTACAGTCGGCCGCGCGCCCGCTCGATCCACTCGACCGCTTCACCGAGCTTGCCGACCGACGAGACCGTGTCGTCGTCGACGCCGTCGGGTCGTCGGTCTCGTTCCAACCAGGGCCGATGCCGCTCGCTCATGCCGGTTCGGTACCCGCAACGCACGCCGGGAAACGCTGGTCGGTAGCCTCGACGGGCGTGACACGCAGCTACGTCGTTCGTACCTACGGGTGCCAGATGAACGAGCACGACTCCGAGCGCATCGCCGGACTGCTCGAGGCCGACGGGCTCGTGCGCGCCGAGTCGGAGGACGAGGCCGACGTCGTCGTGCTCAACACGTGCTGCATCCGTGAGAACGCCGACAACAAGCTGTACGGCAACCTCGGCCACCTCAAGCCGTGGAAGGACGCCAAGGACGGTCGTCAGATCATGGTCGCGGGCTGCCTCGCGCAGAAAGATCGCGATCTCGTGGCGAGCAAGGCCAAGCACGTCGACGTCGTCATCGGCACCCACAACGTGCACCGCGCCGCCGATCTGCTCGAGCAGGCCACCACGAGTTCGGCGCCGATCACCGAGATCCTCGAAGAGGCCGTGATCGACGACCATGCGATGTTCCCGTCGGCACTGCCGGCCCGGCGCGAGACGAGCTACAACGGCTGGGTCACGATCCAGATCGGCTGCGACAACAACTGCGCCTTCTGCATCGTGCCGGCCGTGCGGGGCGCCGAGATCAGCCGCCCGTACGACGACATCGTCGCCGAGGTGCGCCAGCTCGCATCCGACGGCGTGACCGAGGTGACCCTCCTCGGTCAGAACGTCAACTCGTACGGACGAGACCTGCAACTCGCCGCCCGCCGTGCCGGCGACGACGACGCGAAGCTGCGTCCGTTGTTCGCCGACCTGCTCCGCGACGTCGGCTCGGTCGAGGGCATCCGCCGGGTCCGCTACACGAGTCCTCACCCGAAGGACATGCGTCCCGAGACGTTCGCCGCCATGGCCGAGACACCGGCCGTGTGCAATTACCTGCACTATCCGCTCCAGTCGGGCAGCGATCGTGTGCTGTCGCTGATGCACCGCGGCTACACCGGTGAGCGTTACCTCGAGCGGTTGGCCCAGGCCCGTTCGGTGATCGGCGACCTCGCCGTGTCGACCGACATCATCGTCGGCTTTCCCGGCGAGACCGACGACGACTTCGAACGCACGCTCGAAGTCGCCGCCGCCGCGGAGTTCGACTTCGCCTACATGTTCATCTTCTCGCCCCGACCCGGGACCGAAGCGGCCGACATGGAGGGCGACTTCGTCGACGCGGCCGTGGCGGGTGAGCGCTTCGATCGACTCAAGCTCGTGATCGAACGCTCGGCGCTGCGCAAGCATCAGGCGCGCGAGGGGCTCGTCGAGGAGGTCCTGGTCGAGGGGCCGTCGAAGAAGCGCCCCGAGATCACGACCGGCCGGACCCGCCAGAACAAGCTCGTCCACTTCGAGGCGCCCCAGCCGCTGCGGGTCGGTTCGTACGCGAACGTCGAGGTCACCCGCGGCGCGCCGCACTTCCTCGAAGGCCGGTTCGTCGAGCTGCTCGCCGAACCGACCCACAAGCTGCGCATCCCCGTCGCCTCGCTGTGAGCGCGCTGCCCCGACGAGTGGCGGTCGTCGGACCGACCGCGTCGGGCAAGTCGTCGGTGGCGATGGCGGTCGCCGAGCAACTCGGCGACGTCGACCTGGTCTCGATCGACTCGATGCAGGTGTACCGGGGCATGGACGTCGGCACGGCGAAGCCGAGCGTCGAGGAGCGGCATCGCGTGCCGCATCATCTGCTCGACCTCGTGGAGCCGTCCGACGAGTTCACCGTCGCCGAGTTCCAGCGGGCGTACCGGGCGGTGCTCGGCGATCTCGCCGATCGGGGCCGTCGAGCGATCCTCGTCGGCGGGACCGGCCTGTACCACCGAGCGGTCATCGACGACCTCGAGATCCCGGGGGAGTGGCCCGTCGTCCGTGAACGCCTCCGCATCGAACTCGCACGTGCCGGTCCGGAGGTACTGCATGCCCGTCTCGCCGCCATCGATCCCGCCGCGGCAGCCCGGATGGAGCCGACGAACGAGCGGCGGATCGTCCGTGCGTTGGAGGTGTGCGAGGGGAGTGGGCGACCGTTCTCGTCGTTCGGGCCCGGTCTCGACGCCTACCCGCCGACCGACGTGGTGCAGATCGGTCTGCGTTGGGATCGGGCGGTGCTCACCGAGCGGATCGTCCGCCGGGTGCAGATGATGGTCGACGACGGTCTGGTCGACGAGGTCGCAACGATCCGTTCGACGACCGGCTTCTCGAAGACGGCGGCACAGGCACTCGGCTACAAGGAGATCCTCGCCTACCTCGACGGCGAACTGAGCCTCGTCGAGGCCGTCGATCAGGTGACGCTGCGGACCCGGCAGTTCGCGATCCGCCAGTTGCGCTGGTTTGGTCGCGATCCGCGGGTGCGATGGGTCGACGTGGCGGCCGACCCCGTCGCCGAGGCGGCCCAGCTCGTCGTGGACGCGCTCGAGCGGGCTACTCCGGCAGGGTGATCACGACGCCGCGGTCGCCGTAGGGGATGCGGTTGCGCTTGACGATGCCGCCGATCGTGCCGAGCACTTTGGTGATCTTCGTCATGAAGCCGTACTTGTCGTTGACCTTGACCCGGATCGCCTCGAGTTCGTCGCCCTCGACGAGTCGGGCGGTCGCGTCGACGGGTTCGCTCCCGTCGTTCACGTTGCCGCGCGCGTCGCACGGCTGGACGATGACCCGGTCGGTGTGGGCGAGTCGTTTGGCCTTGCCAGAGCCGGAGCTGGTCCAGAAGCCGATCTCCCGGTCGCCGAGCGGCACCGACCACACGGGTGTCGGCACGGCCGTCCCGTCACGCTTGAAGGTCGTGAGCAGGATGTACTTCTCGTCGCCGAGTCCCATGGGTCGAGCGTACGCCACCCGCCGACGTCGGGCGAGCGGAACCCCGAGCCCATCGGTGGACACGACGGCGTACGCTGGTGGGAGCACATGAGCACTCTGACGATCACCAAGCACCACGGCCTCGGCAACGACTTCCTCGTCGTGTTCCACCCCGACGTTCCCGAGACCGACCTGCCCGATCTGGCCCGACGGCTGTGCGATCGCCGACGCGGCCTCGGCGCCGACGGCCTGCTCGTCGCCGAATCGGAGGATGGCTACGCGGCACGCATGGTGCTGTACAACGCCGACGGCAGCCGAGCCGAGATGAGCGGCAACGGCATCCGCTGCTTCGCGCAGGCGCTCGCCGCCCGACGGGGCGACCTCGACGATCAGCACATCCTCACCGACGCCGGCGCCCGGCTCGTGACGCTCGCGACCACCGACGACGACGACACGGTGTTGGCCACCGTCGAGATGGGCTCGGTCGATCCGATCGACGAACCGTCCGGGTGGTCCGAACTCGGGTGCCATCCCGATCGTCCGGTCGCCCACTACAGCCTCGGCAATCCGCACAGCGTCGTCGGCGTCGACGACGTCGACGTGGTCGATCTGCAACAGCTCGGTTCCACCGTCCCGCACGTCAACCTCGAGATCGTCGAGCCCGGCGAGCACACCGACGAGATCCGGATGCGGGTGCACGAACGCGGCGCCGGCATCACCGAAGCGTGCGGAACGGGTGCCTGTGCCTCCGCCGTGGCCGCTGCCTCCTGGGGGCTGGCGACGCCGCGGGAGGGCAAGCTGGTCGTCCACATGGACGGCGGGAGTGCGACGGTGGCGCTCGACACGCCCGACGCCGGACGCGTCACGCTCACCGGGCCGGCGACGTTCGTCGCCACGATCGAGGTCACCGCATGAGCAGCCCGTACCAAGAGGCGCTCAGTTCGACCCTCATCGACCGGACGATCCGGGAGAAGATCGTGCTGGTCGCGGTGGCCCTGCCCGGGGAGACCGACGAGCAGGTCGACCAGAGCCTCGACGAGCTCGAGCTCCTCGTCGACACCGCAGGCGCCGATGTCGCCGGACGACTGATCCAGCGCCGCGACGCCCCCGACCACACGTGGTACATCGGCAAGGGCAAGGTCGACGAGCTGAAGGAGTTGTGTCTGGCGGTCGATGCCGACACGGTCGTGTTCGACAACGAGCTGGCCCCGGCGCAGCAGTTCAACCTGGAGAAGGTGCTCGGCCGAACGGCGATCGATCGCACCGCCGTGATCCTCGACATCTTCGGCCAGAACGCCCACACCCTCGAAGGCAAGGCCCAGGTCGAGCTGGCGCTCCTGCGCTATCGGCTGCCCCGCCTCCGTCGCGGCAAGGGCGCCAAGCTGGCGCAGCAGCGCGGTGGTGTCGGTGCCCGATTCGGCGGTGGCGAGACGAAGATCGAGGTCGATCGCCGTCGAATCATGCGCCGGATCACGAAGCTCGAGAGCGACTTGAAAGACCTGGCGGCGACGCGCGACCTGCAGCGCAAGAGCCGCCGTCGGAGCGGTCTGGCGAACGTCGCGATCGTGGGGTACACCAACGCCGGCAAGTCGACGTTGCTCAACCGGCTCACCGATGCCGGTGTGCTGTCGGAAGACCGGTTGTTCGCCACCCTCGACCCGACGACCCGGCGACTCGCCCTGCCCGGCGGTGAGCCGGTGCTGCTCACCGACACGGTCGGGTTCGTCCGAAGCCTGCCCCACGGTCTGGTCGAGGCGTTCAAGGGCACGCTCGAGGTGGCGGCACTCGCCGACTACCTCGTCCACGTCGTCGACGCGAGCTCGGTCGACCCCGACGGCCAGATCACGGCGGTGCGCGAGGTGCTCGCCGAGATCGGCGGCGACGAAGTGCCCGAGCTGATCGTGTTCAACAAGTCCGATCTGGCGCCCGACCACGCCCCGCAACTCGTCGTCGATCATCCGGGTTCGGTGGCCGTGAGTGCCGTCACCGGCGACGGCATCGAGGTGTTCCTGCGCACCCTCGCCGACCGCTTGCGAGCATTGACGAATGTCGTCGAGTTGTTGATCCCGTACGACCGGGGCGACGTGATCGCCTCGGTGCACCGCGAGGGTGAGGTCGTGTCCACCACCGAGGCCGAGAAGGGTCTCACCGTGCGAGCTCGCCTGTCCGACGCGTCGGCCGGTCGTCTGGCCGAGTTCGTCGTCGCCGACGTGACCTGACGGTCGATCCGTCGCCGGCCGAGGCGGGCGCGTCTCCTAGCATCGGGTTCGCATGACCCCCGAACCGTTCGTCCCGCCGCCGTACCCGTACGAGCGGATCGACCGCTTCAAGCCGTACGGTGAGCGGTTCGAGACCGGCCTGATCGACCTGTCGATCGGGACTCCGTTCGATCCGCCCCCGGCGGCGGTGATCGAGGCGCTGGCCACTTCGAACGCGGAGCGGGGCTACCCGCCGAGCATCGGCACCGTGCCCCTGCGGGAGGCGATCGGGCGGTGGATGCGACGACGTTTCGATCTCGACGTCCCGATCGACCAGATGGCTGCGGCGATCGGCACGAAGGAGTTCGTCGGGACGCTGCCGCAGTGGATGAAGCTGCGTTCGCCCGATCGCGACACCGTGCTCTACCCCGAGATCTCGTACCCGACGTACGAGATGGGGGCCACGTTGGCGGGCTGCCGAGCCGTCCCGATCCCGATGACGCCGACCGGCGGTGTGCAACTCGATGCGATCGACCCGGCCGACGCGGAACGGGCGCTGCTGCTGTGGGTCAACAGTCCGGGCAACCCGAGCGGCATCCTCGACGATCTCGGAGCCGCCGCAGCGTGGGGTCGCGAACACGGCGTGCCGGTCTTCTCCGACGAGTGCTACGTCGAGTTCACGTGGACGGGCCACGGTCGGACCATCCTCGAGCACGGCACCGACGGCGTCGTCGCCGTGCACTCACTCTCGAAGCGGTCGAACCTGGCCGGTGCCCGGCTCGGCTTCTACGCCGGCGACGCCGACCTGGTCGACTACCTGCGCGAGGTCCGCAAGCACGTCGGGATGATGGTGCCGGGCCCGGTGCAGGCCGCCGGCGTGGTGGCGCTCGACGACGACGAACACGTCGAGGTGCAGCGTGAGCGGTATCGGACGCGGCTCGTCCATCTGGCCGATGTGCTGAGCCGCTGGTCGGGGTACGACATCGAGGTGCCCGGGGGTGGCTTCTACCTGTGGTTCCGAGTCGGTGACGCATGGGAGTTCACCGAACGCCTGGCGCGCGAAGCGGGCGTGTTGGTGAGCCCCGGCGACTTCTACGGCGCCGCGGGTGCTGACTACGTGCGGGTGGCCGTGGTACAACCAGACGAGCGGATCGCCGAGATCGCCCAGCGACTCGGCGTTGACTGAAAGGCCACACATGCCCAAGGGAGGACACGGACGCGGCGTCATCGCGGCGATCGGTTTGCTGGTGCTGTGCGCCGGACTCGTCGGCGGAGGTGTCCTCTGGGTCCTCGCCGACCGCGAGCCGGAATCGGCAGCGGAGTCGTTCGCTCGTGCCGTCACCGGCTGCACGACCACGCTGACGTTCGGTGAGCCGGGCGAGTTCTACGTGTTCGAGGAACTGTCCGGCATCGTCGCCCCGGTCGACGGGTGCCAGCCGAGCACTCTGCCCGGACGGCCGTTCACCTTCACGGTGACGACCACGACCGGGGTCGAGGTGCCCCGGGTCGCCGACGACGGCGTCTCGTACGACCTCGACGTCGGCAGTGGCACCTCGGTGGCTCGGATCACGATCCCCGAACCCGGCGAGTACCGCATCAGCGTCCTGGGTGCCGATCCGGCGATCGTCGCCGCGATCGGTGGCGACCCGCAGGACGGCGTCGAACAGTTGCGACAGGGAGCGATCGCCGCCGTGGCGGGCGGACTCGTGCTCGGCGGTTTCCTGCTGTGGCTGTCGGCACGTCGGTCGAAGAAGGCAGCGACCTTCACGGGGCTCGCCGATCCCGGTTGGGGCGTGACCGAACGCGACCACGCCCGGCGCGCCGAGACCCAGAACGGATCGTGGCCGCCCGCGTCGCCCGACGTCCGCCAGGTTCCGGTCAATCCCATGGCGCCGGACGAGCGACGGGTCGCCGAGCCGTGGTCGGCTCCCGACGCCGAGACGACCGCACCGCCGCTGGTCGTGCCGACCCCCGACGTCGACTCGCCGTCGACCGAGTCGGCAGCGACGCCACGCCCGGACCCTTCGGCAGTCTCGCCGGGATCGCCATCGGCGCCCGCTCCGGCGCCGGATTCATCGTCGGCCGTTGCCTGGCCGAGCGATCTCGAACCGTCGCCCGAACGCGACGACGCCGACGTGTCGTCGTCGAGTGACGACGACACGTCGGCGTGATGGTGAGCGCCGTCGGTCGGCGGCCGCCGATCAGAGGCGGCGCATGACGGTCACGACCCGGCCGTAGATCGTGACCTCGTCGGGCCCGAACACCATCGGGTCCATCGTGGAGTTGGCGGGTACCAGGACGACCTGATCGCCCTCGCGGCGGTAGGTCTTGACCGTGGCCTCGTCGCCGGGGATGCCGGCGACGACGATCTCGCCGTTGCTCGCCGTCGACTGCTGCGCCGCGATCACGAAGTCGCCGTCGAGGATGCCGGCGTCGATCATCGACTCGCCGCGGACCCGGAGCATGAACAGTTCGCCATCGCCGGTGAAGTCGGTCGGGACCGGGAACAGTTCTTCGACGTTTTCCTGGGCGAGCACGTCGGTGCCGGCGGCGACGTCGCCGACGAGCGGCACGTGACGGACCGGTCGCCGCTCCATCGCCACACCGGAGTTCGGATCCCACCGCACCTCGATCGCACGGGGCTTGGTGGGGTCGCGGCGCAGGTACCCCATCTTGGTGAGGGTGTTGAGGTGGCTGTGCACCGTGGACGGTGAGGTGAGGCCGACCGCCTCGCCGATCTCGCGGACCGACGGCGGAAAGCCGCGGTCGCGGGTCTGGGACTCGATGAACTCGAGAATCTCTCGTTGACGACGACTGATCGCTTTTTCGGCCATGGTGACATCGTACAGACGTTCGCCGACCAGGTCAAACACCCGTTCGTCGGACAGGTGTTCCGAATCGCGCACCCGTTCGTCGAACAAATGTCCGTTTTCGGGTTGACGAGCGAACGGTCGTTCGGGTACAACTGTTCGACGTACAGTCGTTCGGTCACCCGGCCGGGCGCCTGAGCAGCACCACCAGCACCACCACCGAGCACTGGATCGTCAGTTGGGAGACGAGATGAGCGCCACGATCAGCCTGCAGCACACGACACGAGCCCCGCAGCGGGGTCGCACCCACGGCGGTGACTCGTCGACGGTTCCCGCCGTCGAGCGCCGTCCGGCTCGCCGCCGTGTCAGCGAGGCCACGTATCGCCGGCGCCGAGCCGTCGTCGGAACCGCCCTGGCCGCGTTCGTCGCGGTGGGCGCTGTCACGACGTACGACGTGCTGGCCGGCTCCGGCGGCGTACCTGCCTCCGCTGCCGTGAGCCAGCCGGCACGAAGCTCCGTCGTCGCCCAGCCGGGCGCCTCGCTGTGGACGATCGCCCAGGAACACCGTGGCGAGATCTCGCTCGTCAAGTACGTCGACAAACTGGTCGCCCTGAACGGCGGCGCCACGATCCACGTCGGCCAGATCGTCGTCCTGCCCTGATCTCGCCGAACTGCCGTGCCGAACCGCTGAGCCGAGCTGCTGAAGCGTCACTGAGTGATCGCCGAACGGGCGGCGGTCGGCTCGAGGATCGTCGGGGTGAGCGCGGCGTCGCCGCAGTAACCTCGACCGGGTGCACTGTCCGTCCTGTCACGCCGACGACACCAAGGTCGTCGATTCGCGCCTGGCGGCCG
Organism: Ilumatobacter fluminis; assembly: GCF_004364865.1. Taxonomy (NCBI): domain Bacteria; kingdom Bacillati; phylum Actinomycetota; class Acidimicrobiia; order Acidimicrobiales; family Ilumatobacteraceae; genus Ilumatobacter; species Ilumatobacter fluminis. The sequence continues at coordinate 3,011,582 of NZ_SOAU01000001.1, read as the reverse complement.
AGGGGTCGGCGATCCGCCGTCGTCGTCAGTGTCTCGGGTGTGGCTACCGCTTTACGACCTACGAACGGGTCGAAGAGCTGCCGCTCGTCGTGACCAAGTCGGACGGTACGACGCAGCCGTTCGACCGCGACAAGATCGTCCACGGTCTGCGGGCGGCGACGAAGGGCCGGAGTGTCGACGACATCACGATCGCCGAGCTCGCCAGCGCCGTCGAGGACGAGCTCCGACTCGACGGTGGTGAGGTCACCAGCAGCCGGATCGGGCTCGCCGTGCTCGAGCGGCTCCGAGTCGTCGACGAGGTCGCCTACATGCGTTTCGCCTCGGTGTACAAGAACTTCGACGGCGCCGCCGACTTCCAGAGCGAACTCGAGCTGCTCAAGAAGCTCTCCTGACGCCGGCGCCGGTCGCCGCGCCGATCAGTCGCGTCGCCGCACCCAGCGGGTGAACAGATAGCCCTCGTCGTCGAGCAGCACGTGCGCCGGCTCGTACCCGAGGCCCCGTTCCGGAGCGCCTGATGTCAGCCGTGCGGCATCGCCACCGACGACGTGGGGCGACACCGTCAGGCAGATCTCGTCGACGAGATCGGCGGCGGCGAGCGCCCCGTTGAGCGTCGGCCCGCCTTCGGCCTGGACGTGGGTGACGCCGGGGATCAGGTGGGGGATGCGTTCGACGGCCGCCACGAGATCGACCTCGCGACCGCCCGTCCGCAGGGTGTCGACGCCGCTCGGGATCTCGGCGTGCTCGTTCGTGATCACGAATCCGGCGCCCGAGGTGAACAGTGGCGACGTCGCATCGATGCGGCCGCTGTTCGTCACGACGCCGATCCGCAGGTCGGGACGCTTCGGCGGGCCGTAGCCCTCGCCGGCCGCGGTCGCTGCGCCGACGATGACGACGTCGACGACGGTCCGCATCGTCGCCAGTACGGCCCGGTCGTTGGCGTTGCCGAGGCCGCCGGATGCGCCGTCGAGTGCGATCGAGCCGTCGAGGCTCGCCACCATGCACACCGTGACCCACGGCCGGTCGGCCGGCCGTGGCCGATCGACGCCGTACTCGTCGACGACCGTGGTCGTGCCGACGGGGTCGGGGGAGAGGCGGCGGATCGCGGGTGCTGCATCGGAGGGCACGAACGAATCTTGCCACTCGGCACCCGCTGCACACCTCGCCGTGCGCCCGTGGCCGAGCGAAGCGACATCCCGGCTGCACGCTGTTCGCGCGCCTGCTGCTCGCCGGGGCGGTGGGGCGGCTGTGGACAACCCGGCGTCGTCCACAGCGGTGTGCACAGGAAGAACCGGCAATTCACACCGTTGTCCCCTTCCGTTCCACAATGGGACACCCGTAGGGTTGCCCCTCGTGCCGGTGGTGGTGCGATGCGCGGATGACGAAGCCGCACGGTTCGGAGGTTGGCCGAGTTGGGGTCGGACGAACGGTGTGAATGGGGTCAGCCACGATCCTGAACCTGCGTATCGCATCACCCTCCGGGACGACCTGGATCGAGTCGCCCACGCCCGGGCGGTCGACGCCGACGACGCCGGATCGGCGCGGGACTGCTTCGGCCCGCGATGCGATCGCGAACAGGCGCGTCGCGGCTGGTCAGCGAGTTGTTTCGCGCGAGTGCGAGCCAAGCGTTGACACTCTCGTAACTACAGTGGTGTAATACCGAGCCCTGCCCGCGACAGGCACAACCAGTTGTGGTCGAGCGAGCAGGAACGGGGTCTTCCCAACAAGATGTTGTGCCCCGACAAATGAAGTTGTGTCGACTGGTGGGCCGGTCGGCACGGCGGACGTCTCCGGTTGCCGGCCGGAGGGACACGCAGCACCGGCCCGCACCCAGACGGAAGGATCACACATGTCTCTCGCACCGGAACGACAGGCCGCCAACGGTCGGATCGGTCTCAATCGGCTGTTCACCTCGCCGGGCGTCGACCCGTACGACGAGGTCGTGTGGGAGCTGCGTGACGCTCGCATCACCAACTGGAAGGACGGCTCGGTCGCCTTCGAACAGCTCGGTGTCGAGTTCCCGACCACGTGGTCGGTCAATGCGACCAACATCGTGTCGCAGAAGTACTTCCGTGGCACCCCCGGCACGCCCGAGCGCGAGTCGTCGCTCAAGCAGGTCGTCGACCGTGTCGTCGACACGATCACGGCCTGGGGCCGTGAGGGCGGCTACTTCGCCGACCCCGACGAGGCACAGGCCTTCAGCGACGAGCTGAAGTTCATCCTCGTCACCCAGCGGGCGGCGTTCAACAGCCCCGTGTGGTTCAACATCGGTGTGAAAGACGTGCCCCAGCAGGCCAGCGCCTGCTTCATCCTGTCGGTCGACGACAAGATGAGCTCGATCCTCAACTGGTACCGCGAGGAGGGCGTCATCTTCAAGGGTGGCTCGGGCTCCGGCGTCAACCTGTCGAAGATCCGCTCGTCGGTCGAGCCGCTCGACGGCGGTGGCACCGCCTCCGGCCCGGTCAGCTTCATGCGCGGCGCCGACGCCTCGGCGGGCACCATCAAGTCGGGCGGCAAGACCCGCCGCGCCGCCAAGATGGTCATCCTCGACGTGGAGCACCCCGACGTCGAGGAGTTCATCTGGTGCAAGGTCAAAGAGGAGCGCAAGGCGCGTGTGCTGCGTGACGCCGGCTTCGACATGGACCTCGACGGTGCCGATTCGTTCTCGATCCAGTACCAGAACGCCAACAACTCGGTGCGCGTCACCGACGAGTTCATGCAGGCCGTCGTCGAAGACGCCGACTGGGGCCTGAAGGCCGTCACCAGTGGCGAGGTCGTGAAGACGATCCGGGCCCGCGACCTGTGGCGTCAGATCGCCCAGGCCTCGTGGGAGTGCGCCGACCCCGGCCTCCAGTTCGACACCACGATCAACAAGTGGCACACCGCCCACACCACGGGCCGCATCAACGGCTCGAACCCGTGCTCGGAGTACATGCACCTCGACAACTCGGCGTGCAACCTGGCCTCGATCAACCTGCTCAAGTACCTCGACGAGGACGGCACGTTCGACGTCGACGCCTACATGCACACGATCGAGATGATCTTCACCGCCCAGGAGATCCTGGTCGGCCGTGCCGACTACCCGACCGAGCCGATCGGCGACACCAGCCGCAAGTTCCGCCAGCTCGGTATCGGCTACGCCAACCTCGGTGCGCTCCTCATGGCGCTCGGCCACGCCTACGACTCGCCCGAGGGCCGGTCGTGGGCCGCCTCGCTCACCTCGCTGATGACGGGCCACGCCTACGCCACCTCGGCCAAGACCGCCGCTCGCCTCGGCCCGTTCGAGGGCTTCGCCGACAACGAGGAGCACATGCTCCGCGTGCTCGGCATGCACCGCGACGCCAGCTACCAGATCGAGAACGACCAGGTCGTCCCCGACGAACTGCTCTCGGCCGGTCAGCGTGCGTGGGAGAACGCCGTCCGCGACGGCCAGGAGTTCGGCGTCCGCAACAGCCAGGCGTCGGTGCTCGCCCCGACCGGCACCATCGGCCTGATGATGGACTGCGACACGACCGGCATCGAGCCCGACCTCGGCCTCGTCAAGATGAAGAAGCTCGTCGGCGGCGGCACGATGCAGATCGTCAACCAGACGATCCCGCGTGCGCTGCGTCGCCTGGGCTACGACGCCCAGCAGGTCGACGAGATCATCGCCTACATCGACGAGAACAAGTCGATCCTCGGCGCCCCGCACCTCGCCGAGGAGCACGTCGCCATCTTCGCCTGCTCGATGGGCGACAACACGATCCACTACGAGGGCCACGTCCGGATGATGGGTGCGGTGCAGCCGTTCCTGTCGGGCGCCATCTCGAAGACGGTCAACATGCCCGAGGAGGCGTCGGTCGAAGACGTCGAGGCGCTGCACCAGCTGTCGTGGGAGCTCGGCCTGAAAGCCGTCGCCATCTACCGCGACAACTGCAAGGTCGCCCAGCCGCTCTCGACCGCCAAGAAGGAGGGCGCCAAGACCGACGACGAGGCAACGGTCGAGGCGGCCACCGAGGTCGTCGAGAAGATCGTCGAGAAGATCGTCCACAAGCCGATCCGCCAGAAGCTGCCCCGCACCCGCTCGTCGAAGACGTTCGAGTTCCGGGTCGCCGATCTCAAGGGCTTCGCCACGATCGGCGAGTACGAGAACGGCCAGCCCGGTGAGGTCTGGCTCACGGTCTCGAAGCAGGGGTCGACCCTGTCGGGCATCATGGACGCTCTGGCCAAGTCGATCAGCCACGGTCTGCAGTACGGCGTGCCGCTGCGTGCCTACGTCGAGGCGTTCACGAACATGAAGTTCGAGCCCGCCGGCATGACCGACGATCCCGACGTCCGCTTCGCCGGCTCGATCGTCGACTACCTGTTCCGTCGTATGGCGCTCGAGTACATGAGCTACGAGGAGCGTGCCGAGCTCGGCATCTTCACGATCGAGGAGCGCACTCAGCCGACGCTGCCGGGTGTCGAGGAGGCGGTCACCGAGACCACCAACGGTTCCGACATCGTCCCCGACCCGGCGAGCATCCCGTCGGTCGACGAGCTGGTCGCCGGTCTCGAGTCGGGCGCCATCGAGCCGACGGTGGAAGACAACACCCCGGCTCGCGGCATCGTGACGTCGTCGAAGGCGATCGACGCCCCGATGTGCATGCAGTGCGGCGTCCACATGGTGCGCGCCGGCAGCTGCCACGCCTGCCCCAGCTGCGGCAGCACCAGCGGCTGCAGCTGACGAAATCGCCCACGGGGTGTCATCTGGTGGATTGCATCAGATGACACCCCGTTCGTCGTTCCACGTCATCTGCTCGTTGCGGTGCTGCGCAGCGGGTCGGCGAGGAAGGACGGGCGGATCTCCCTCGCGAGGTGGCCCATCCGCAGTCCGTTGAAGCGACAACGAGGCGTTGTGTCAGTCGAGAGCGAATGCGGCCGCAGCTTCGGCCTCGAGGTCTACGTACTCGACATCGCCGACGGACACCTCGACCGCTTGGATCTGGCCGCCGGTGAATCGGCCCGGTGTGGTGTACTGGCTACTCACGGCGTCGCCGCTGTCGTAGCCGACGCACAGGCCGTCGCCCGACAGGGTGAACTTCCCGGGTTGGGTACGCATCGGCCCCTCGTCGACCACCTGGTCGCCGACGTACAGCCTGCACGTGCCGAGTGACTCCCGGTTCTCGCCCTGTCCTTCCCGGACGAACTCCATTCCGAGGGTGTAGTCGCCGGGTGCGAGCTCGTCGGAGCTGAACTGCTGCTCGGGCTTGATGCCGAGAAAGTTGTAGACGTAATGAAGCTTCCCGTCCTTGATGAACAGGCTGTGTCCGCCGAACCGAGAACCGTGGGCAAAGATGACGCCCTCGCACCCGTCCTCGATCCGGACGTTGGCGAGCAGCTTGTAGGAGCGGTTGCGGATGTTGACAGCCACGCCTTCGGGCACGGGGGAGGTGTTCGGGTAGTAGATGTAGGTGTCGCGAGGCGGCTCGGTGCTCGGTCGCTCGGTGCCGAGCAGTTCGGCGGCGATCCGGTCGTCGAGCGGCAGCACGTTGTTCCTCTCGGCTTCTTCGAACCACATGTCGACCAGTGCTTGGAGCTTCTCGGGGTGCTCGGAGGCAAGGTCCTTGCTCTCGGAGCGGTCCTCGTCGACGTGGTACAGCTCCCACCGGTCGTTTTCCATGTCGCCGATGCCGCTGAGTGGTGCGTGGATCGCTGACGCCTTCCACCCGTCGGCCCAGATGCCCCGGGTCGAGAACATCGCGAAGTACTGGCGCTCCTTCGTCGTCTGGCCGTCCGGGTCGGCGTCGAAGCTGTAGCGCATCGACGTTCCCGACATCGGCACCTGCTCGACGCCCCGGTAGGTGTCGGGCATCTCGAGACCGCAGACGTCGAGGATCGTGGCGACCACGTCGGTGGAGTGGTGGTATTGGTGACGAACTCCGCCGTGGTCGGTGATGCCCTTCGGCCACGAGATCACCATCGGGTCGCAGGTGCCTCCGGAGAACTGGGAGTAGCGCTTGAACATCTGGAACGGGGTGGACAATGCCGCAGCCCACCCGGTCGGGATGTGGTTGTAGGTGTCGGGGCTGCCCATCACGTCGAGGTATTGGAGGTTGTCGTCGAGGTCGTCGGGGTAGCTGTTGAAGAACTTGTTCTCGTTGACCGACCCGTTCGGCCCGCCCTCGCCGGACGTGCCGTTGTCGGCGCAGTAGAAGATCAACGTGTTGTCGAGCTGTCCGCTCTCCTCCAAGTAGTCGATCAGCCGTCCGATCTCGACGTCGGTGTATTCCGACATGCCGGCCCATGCTTCCATCATCCGGCAGAACAGCTTCTTCTGATCCTCGGACAGCTCGTCCCAGGGCAGCACCTGGTCGATCGGGTTGGCGCGGTCGTCGGGCAGCGGGTTGAACGGTGTGAGTTCGGTTCCCTCGGGAAGCACGCCCTTGTCGATCATGCGTTCCAGGACCCACTCCCGGTACGCCTCATAGCCGTCGTCGAACCGGCCCTTGTACTTGCCGATGTACTCCTGCGGCGCGTGCAGCGGGGCGTGGTTGGCGCCAGGGCAGTACCACATGTACCACGGCTTGGACGGGTTCGACGCCTTCTGGTCCCTGATCATCTTGATCGCCTGGTCGGCGAGATCTTTCGACAGGTGGTAGCCGTCCTCGGGTCCGTAGGGCTGCTCGATGAAGTGATTGTCCTCCACCAGATCGGGGTACCACTGGTTCGTCTCTCCACCGAGGAATCCGTAGAACCGGTCGAAGCCCATGTTCAGCGGCCATCGCGACCGGTCGCCGCCCGGCGCGACGTCTTGCTCAGGTACGTCGTGGTTCTTCCCCAACCAGAACGTGGACCAACCTGCGTCTTGGAGGAGGTGCGACACGGTCGTGCATGCCTCTGGGATTCGGCCGTGCCAGCCGGGGAATCCGTTCGCGCATTCCGTGATACACGACATGCCGTTCAGATGGTGATTGCGACCAGTCATCATCGTCGACCGCGTCGGCGCACACAGCGCCGTCGTGTGCCACTGGGTGTACCGCAACCCCCGATCGGCCAGTCGCTGCAGCGTCGGCATCTCTACACCCCCGCCGAACGGCGACCACGCCGCGAGTCCGGTGTCGTCGTAGAGGATCACCAGCACGTTCGGAGCACCGTCCGGCGCCTTGGTCGGCTTGTACGGCTCCCAATCAGGAACCGAGTCGTTCACATCCAGGTTGATGACGCCGGAGAACTCAGGTTGGGACATCGCAGGGCTTCCTTTCGGGTACGTCTGCCAGAGCGTCATTGTTGCACGACACGTCTGCTTTCCGTGCTGCAGGTCGAACGTGTTCTGGCCTCCGGTACGCCAGACCCGACCAACCATCCAGTAGACACGATGTGAGTGTTCGCGGTGAATCACGAAGGCGCGGCAGCCGCTCCGCTGTCGCGTGGGGTCGATGTCCCGGCAGGGACTCGACGTCGGCGACCGACCGAACGACCTGTTCGACGGCTGGCCGGATTGGCATGACCGTGCGCAGGTTGATTCCGGCTCTGCCCGCCGCAACGTGGATTCGGGACTACCAGCGATCATGGCTTTCGAAGGATCTCGTCGGCGGCCTCGCTGCCGGCTCCGTTGTGATTCCCCAGGCAATGGCTTACGCATCGATCGCTGGGCTGCCAGCCGAGGTCGGCCTCTACACGTGCATGGTTCCCATGCTCGTCTACGGGCTCCTCGGCGGATCGCGCACGCTGTCGGTGAGCACGACCTCGACGGTCGCCGTGCTCACCGGTTCGACGCTGCTGGCAGCGGAGGTTGCGACGAGCGGTGAAGACCCCGCACGCGACCTTGCGACGCTGAGCGTTCTCGTCGGGCTCCTCATGTTGATCGCTCGCCTCCTGCGGCTCGGAGCGCTGATCGACAACATCTCCGAAGCGACCCTCACCGGTATCAGGACCGGCGTCGGCCTCACCGTCGCTGCCGGTCAGCTCCCTGCGTTGCTCGGCGTCGCCGGCGACCCCGACGCCGACGCATTCTTCAGCGAGATCCGTGGCGCGCTCGCCGACCTCGCCGACACCAGCACGGCAACGCTCGTTCTGTCAGCCGTCACGATCGGGCTCCTCGTCGGGCTCGCGCGTGTGGCCCCGGCCGTGCCGGCGCCGCTCCTTGCCGTGGGCCTCGGCATCGTGCTGGTCGCTGTCTGGTCGCTCGACGCACATGGTGTCGCCCTGATCGAATCAGTGCCGTCGGGCCTACCCGCCCCGGTCCGACCACGTCTCGACAGCGTCGAGCCGATGCTGGGTGGCGCAGCCGCGATCGCCTTGATGTGTTTCATGGAGACCGCCTCCGTCGCCGGCGCAGTCCGACGACGTTCCGAGCCACAGATCGACAACGATCAAGAACTCTTCGCGAACGGGTTCGCGTGCCTCGTGGGCGGAGTCTCCGGCGCGATGCCTGCGGCCGGGGGCTTTTCTCAGACGGCGATGAACCAGCGCTCCGGGGCACGAACTCAGCTCAGCGCACTCGTCACCGTGCTGCTCGCGGTCTCGTGTGCCGTGTTTCTCGGTGATGTACTCAGCGACATGCCCGAGGCAACGCTTGCCGCCCTGGTCATCGTGGCAGTCGGCGGACTCGTTCAGCCCCAGCAGTTCGTCCGCTACTGGCGACTCGACCGGCTGTCGTTCTGGATCGCAGCCGCCACCGCCGCTGCAGGCCTAACTCTGGGGCTGCTCGCAGCCGTACTGATCGGCGTCCTGCTCACGTTGTTGCTGGTGCTCCGGGAGCTCAACAGAGTGGGTGTCACCGAACTCCAGCTCTCAGCTGATGGCGACGACCTCCGCATTGCGGCCGACGACACGGCATCGCTCCCCGGGCTGCTCATTCTCCGGATCGATGGGCTGCTGTACACAGCGAACATCAAGCGCGTCCGTCGTGCGATCATGCAGAGCGTGGCCGAACGCTCGCCGACCGTCCTCGTGCTCGACGCCTCGCCGGCGAGCACGACCTCGGTGACCATCATCGACCAGCTCCGCGAACTCGACGACGAACTCGACAAAGCCGGCACCACCCTCTGGTATGCCGGGTTCACAGCCCGCGTGCTCGACACAGCGAGGCGGCTCCCTGAGTGGCAGCGGCTTGATGAGCAGCAACGTCTCCACGACACGGCACTGCTTGCAGCGCGACGGTACCGACAGAATCTCGGTGCAGACTGACGTTCGGCGCACGAATCGTTCACTTCGGGTACGTGCGCCGGAGTTGGTGGCTGCCCACAGCGGGGTGCATGTCGCAACGCAGGCCGAGTCGGATCCTTGTGGCGTGGGCGTAGTGAGCCGCGGGCTGAGGCTTTGCGGCGCGCCGGTTCGTCAGTGCTGATCGACGATCGCCGCTGCCCTTGGCTGGCGGCGGTGAAGCGGTGCAGTGACCGCTCGATGACCCGGCCGGTCTGCCGGCGTCAGGACCGGCCCGTTGCGTTCGGTGCGGCTGCGAGACGTGGCTCGCCGTCGGCGACGGGTTCGATCGCGTTGATGGCGACTCGGATCTGCTCGCGAGCAGCCGTCGGAGGGATGCCGTGTTGAACGAGATCCGTCAGGGTGCGGAGGAGCCCCGAGATCACGATGGTCCGGGCCCGGACGTTGTCATCGACCGGTCGATCGTCGGCGAGGATCTGCTCGAGGGTCGCATACAGGGCTTGGTGCTGGATTGCGATGGCCCCCTGCCGGCGGTCAGTCATGTCGTCTGCCTCGAGCGCGGCGGCGATCATCGCGTGGTTCGACGGGTCCGAAAGCACGTCCAACTGCACGTCGAGCCATCGTTCGAGCCGTTGCGCAGCTGGCTGAACATCGTCTGCGATCGCCGTGCACTCGTCGATGATCGGTCCCATCGTCGCGTCGAACCATGCGTGAATGATCGCCGACTTGGTTCGGAAGTATCGGTACAGCGAGGTGCGAGCGAGTCCGACATCGTCAGCGATGTCGCCGATGCTCACGTCTCGTACGCCGCGTTCGGCGAACAGGCGCATCGCAGCGTCCATGATCTCCCGCTCGCGCACTTCGACGTGCTCGGCGATGGTCGGAGCGGTGATCTTGGGCATGGCTACGCAGCGTCGGACCAGTCTCGCTCGACGAGTCCGCCGTGTTCGATCGTAACGTGGCGCGTCGCTGCGACCTGTTCGGGGAGATGAGTGACGACGAGTGTCGCGACCCCGCTTTCGCGTGCCCGGTCGACCAAGAGCTTCATGATCTGCTCACCGCGCGAGGCGTCGAGTGAAGCGGTCGGCTCATCGGCGACGATGACCGACGGTCGCCCCATGAGGGCGCGAGCGATGTTCACCCGCTGCCGTTCGCCACCGGACAACTCGGCAGGTCGTGCGTCGAGGCGCGAATCGAGCCCGACGGTGCGGAGCAGGTCTGCCGCCCGCTCACGAGCATGGTGGTCGAGTTCACCACGAACGTGCGCGACGAGTTCGACCTGCTGACGGGCTGTGAGCGACGGGAACAGGTTGGCGTTCTGGTACACAACGCCGATGTGTTGCTGGCGGAGCAGCGTGCGATCGCGATCGTTGGCTGCGTGGGCGTCCACGCCGTCGATTCTCACGGTTCCACGGTCGGCTCGCAACAGCAGGGCTGCAACGGCGAGCAGCGTGGACTTCCCCGAGCCGGAGGGGCCGGACAGGGCGACGACCTCGCCGCGGCCGATCACCAGACTTGCGTGATCGAGCAGCGTGCGGGTCTGGTCGCCGTCTGGGACGGTCACGACGATGTCATCGAGTTCGATACTCATGAGTTCGGGTTCTCCATTCTCGGAAGGATTGAACAGGTTGGTGGAGGTCAGGTCCGTGCCCGGAGGGCGATGATCGGGTCGACCGACACGATGCGTCGTAGCGCCACGAGGCATCCAATGACGCCGAATGCGACCAGCAGCGCTATCGACGAGATGACGGGGGCAGCCTCGAGGCGGAACGGGACGCTGGAGCCGACCAAGCTTCCCAGTCCGACCCCCATCAGGGCCCCGATGGTCGACGCTGCGAGCAACACCGCCACCATCTGGCCGATCGCGTCCTTGATCACGTAGAACGTCGACGCCCCGAGTGCTTTGAGGAGCCCGATCTCGCTGTTGCGTTGCACCGTCCAGACGGTGAAAAAGGCTCCGACGACGAGGGCGGAGATCAGCAGCAAGAACGTGCGCATCATCGACATCGTCTGGGTCTCGCCCGTGTAGCCGGGCGACCCGCGAAAAGCTGACTCGCGAGTCTCCAACTCGGTGCCGGATGTGGTCGCCGCCGAGGAAACCGCCTCGAGATCATCGGACCGAACTGCGATCGCCGAGAACCGGTCGGCAGCGTTGTCGCCATAGAGCAACGACTGCCACGTGGTCAGCGACGTGAAAGCGACGTCGACGTGACCGTACGACCCCAGCGAGGCGAAGCCGACGATCGGAATCTCTTGGTCGAGGCCGACGATCGTCACCACGTCTCCCACAGTGAGGACGTCCTCGTACGTGTCGGACACGATCAAACCTGGCGCGGACGCTGCGTCGTCGAGACCGCCGATCGCAGCTGCGAGAAAGCTCTCCGCGGGTGCCCCGAAGACAGCCAGGTCGATCGTGGTGCCGTCGTCTCGACGCGCGTTGAAGAACGACATGCCGATGGGTGCCGACTCGACACCGTCGAGTTCGTCCCATGGTTCGAGGGCCTCGCGTGTCAGCGTCGAACGGCTGAAGGTCGATTCGGCGCCTGGTTGAAAGGCGAGATGGGACGCGGGCAGCTGCCGGAGACCGGACACTCCGTCATCGACCAGTCCGTTCGCCAACCCCGACAGCAGCGTCGCCATCAGCGCGACCAGTCCGATGACGAGCCCCACGAGCGCGAACCGCCCGCGGGCGAACCACAGATCTTTCCTAGCGACGAACACGACGACTCCGATCATTTGTCAACATGGTGTCGACAAGATAGCGACACTATGTCGATATCGCACGGACGGCCCCTGGGTGATGCCTGGCGGGGCGTCGGCGGCGCTCCCGGCACTGCTGATCTCATCGCGCCGACGGGCGCGACGATCGGCGCCCGTCGCGGGCCGCGCGGCCGTGCGGGTGTCGTTGATCCGGGGCCCGAGGTCGTGAACACGCCGGGCTCTGCGAAGGCCGTGCTCAGGAGCGGTTTCGGTCTTCGAGGTGGCGGTAGACCGAGCGGCCGGTCATGCGTCCGCCGCCCGCCCCGGGGCCGCTCGCAAGCGGCCCGATCGTCTGGCGGATCTCGTCGGCGAGCTGGTCGCCGCTGTGCGGCTGTGGTTGCCGTTCGGGCTGCTGCTGCAACAGCGCCCTGAGAAACCCCCGCATCGACATGGCTCGACCGTACGTCGTCTGCGCGGGCGTGGCAACGACGCGCTACCTGCGTTGATCGAGCCAGTCGAGGATCTCGTTGCGGAGCCAGAGGCGGGGGCGCCCGTTGCCGAGGTCGACGACCGGGCGGGGCATGTCGGCGTACCGGCGCTGGTAGAGGCTCACGCTGTTGGCGTGGGACAGGCCGAGGATCGACGCCAGCTCGCGAGAATCGATCAGCTCTTCGGTGTTGACCATCGGTGCCACGCCACGATCGTAGCCGTGTCGAGGGGTGTAGACATCGCACGTCTACGCCCATAGACTCGTTCGCTGATGAAGTTGAAGTCGAACGATCCGTGCTGGTGCGGTAGCGGCCGGAAGCACAAGCGATGCCACGGCGACCGTCAGGCCCTCGACCGGCCGCCGGTCGAACTCGGCCAGGTGTCGCCGATGCGTCCGGTCCCCGAGACGATCGCCCGCCCGGACTACGTCACCACCGGTCGCATCTCGACGCCGAAGGCGGCCCACATCCACGACGCCGAGTCGCTGGCCCGTCATCGTCACGCCTGTCAGGTCGCCGCCGAGGTGCTGCTGCGAACCGGCGCCGCGGTCGCTGCCGGCGTCACCACCGACGAGCTCGACGTCGTCGCCCACGACACCTACGTCGAACTCGGCGCATACCCCAGCACGCTGGGGTATCGCGGCTACACCAAGTCGATCTGTACCTCGGTCAACGGTGTGATCTGCCACGGCATCCCCGACGACCGACCCTTGCGCGAGGGCGACATCGTCAACGTCGACGTCACCGCCTACGTCGACGGCATGCACGGCGACAACTCGGCGATGTTCGTCGTCGGTGAGCCGAGCGACGCCGTGAGCGGCCTGATCGAGACGACCCGCGAGGCGACCCTGCGCGGCATCGCCGCCATCCGGCCGAACGAGTCGATCCAGAACATCGCCCGCGCCATCGAGCCGTTCGCAGCAGCACGCGGCTACGGCGTCATCCGCGAGTACGGCGGCCACGGCATCGGCGTCACGTTCCACGCCGATCCGCACGTCAACCATTGCATCGACGCCCACGACCGGTACGTGTTGCGGCCGGGCATGACGCTCACCGTCGAGCCGATGCTCACGACCGGCCGCCCGACGTTCCACCAGGCCGACGACGGCTGGACGGAGCACGCGAACGACAACCGGCCGTCGGCTCAGTTCGAACACACGGTCCTCGTCACCGACGACGGTGTCGAGATCCTCACGATCACCGCCGACGGCGACACCGCCGTCGGCACACTCGATCAGCTCGCGGTGGTCTGACCCGCCGCGGCCTCGACCGAGTCGTACAGGCGTCCTTCGAAGCGGTCCGACAGGCGCGAGCGGGCGATCTGGGCTCGGGCGCGGGCGTGGATGGCGGCCAGCCTGACCTCGATGCCACGTTCGCCGAGGTCGTCGTCGACGAACTCGAGCGCCTCGGCCCCGGTCGTGTCGAGGTCGGCCATCATCTCGGCATCCACGACGAGCACACGGACGCCCCCTCGATCGGCGAGCAGACGTGCACCTCGGATGAAGCGTTCGGCGTTCGCATAGGTCAACGACCCTTCGAGACGGAGCGCGACGACGCCGTCGCGAGCCGGTCCGTCGACGCGTCGCACCGATCGCCGGAAGACGCCATCCGTCGACGGGCGCAGCTCCACCACGTCGGGGAACGTGGCCCGCCGCACCAGGAACGCCAGCGACATCGCCACGCCGACCAAGATCGCCGGGAGCGCCTCCCACACCAACACGAGCGTGAAGGTGACCACACCGGCGACGAAATCGAACCGGTTCACGTTCCACAGGCCCAGCAGACGACGGGGGTCGGCCGACTTGACGACGGCGGCGATGACGACGGCTGCGAGGATCGGCTCCGGCAACTGCTCGAACACGGGTGCGAGGAACAGCAGCGTCATCAGCAGCACGACGCCACTGATCAGGTTCGACATCTGGGTGCGAGCGCCCGCCTCCTCGGCCGCTGCCGACTTCGAAAGGCTTCCCGACACGGCCTGGCCGCCGACGAGCCCAGCGGCGATGTTGGCGGCGCCGGCGCCCATCAGTTCCTGGTCGGAGTCGACGTCTTCGCCGGTCGACTCCGAAACGGTGGAGGCAGCTGCGTAGCCCTCGGAGAAACCGACCAGCAGGAGGGCTGCGCCACCGCCGAACAGCTCGATCCAGCGCGTCGCCGACAGGTCGGGGATTCCCACACCCGGGAGACCGCTCGGGATGTCGCCCACGATCGCCACCCCGTTGTCGTCGAGCCCGAACAAGACGACAAGCACGATGCCGACGATGACCACGAACAGCGCGCCCGGGAGGCGAGGCACGAACCGCTCCATGAGCAGCAGTGCGGCCAGGCCGCCGAAACCGACCACGACTGTCCACCCTTGCCAGTCGGGGAGCTGTGACATCGTGTCGACGAACTTGGCGACGGCCGACTCCCCGTCGATGTCGATGCCGACGAGCTCGTCGAGCTGGCCGACGAGGATCGAGATCGACAGGCCGGCGACGAACGCATGCAGGACCGGTTTGGAGATGAAGTTGACCACCCAACCGAGGCGAAGTGCACCGGCCACCAGTAAGAGCACGCCCGAGGTGATCGCGAGCGCCGACGTCAACGCGATCGGGTCGACGTCGCCGGTGAAGTCGGCGACGATCGACGCCGACAGGGCAGCGACGGCCGAGGCCGGTCCGACGAACAGGATCGAGGTGCCGCCGGTGAGGAAGTACGCGGCGATCGCACCGAGCGCCGCATAGAGACCGATCTCGGGCGGCACACCCGCCACGCCTGCGTACCCCATCGACTCGGGGATCATGAGCGCTGCGACGGTCAGGCCGGCGATCAGGTCGGGACGGAGGTCGGACCTCCAGCGATAGTCCGGTAGCCACGCGATGACCGGCAGGACGGTCGTGAGCGAACGCCGGCGCGGAGCGACGAGCGGGAGCGGATCGCCGCCGAAGAGTTCGTCGTCGGGATCGGTCACGGGGGTGCCCACGAACGTGCACAGTAGAACCTTCCGGCGTGCCAGATCGCGACGGGACCGCTCACTACAGTGCGTGCTGTTCGGGTGATGGGACCCGGCGGGAACGGCAGGAGGCTCCGACGATGGAGCGCACATTCGACGACGATCAACTCCGTACTGCGTACGGCTACCTCCTCGGGAGGGCGCTGGTCGTCCGACAGGAGCGACGAGATCTCGCCGAGGAGGGTGTCGACTACAACGTCATCAAGCACAACCCGCTGGGATCGGCCGAGTTCGTCAACCCGAACTTCGACGTCGCCTATCTCGAAGCGTGGGTCGCCGTCGACGACGAGACGCCTGTGCTGCTCGAGATACCCCGGATCGAGGGGCGTTACTACACCGCACAGTTCCTCGACGAGTGGGGCGAGGTGATCGTCAACATCAACGAACGCAACTTCCCCGACCACCCGTCGGGCACGTTCGCGCTCGTCGCCCCCGGTGCCGCAGCGTCCGTCCCCGACGGAGCCGTGCCGATCGAGCTGCACTCCGACAAGGCGAAGATGCTCGCCCGCGTCGAGCTCCAGGACTCGCCCGACGACGCCGTCGACCTGGCTCGGCAGTTCACTCTCCGCAGTGTCGGTACGCCCCGGATCGCACCGACGATCGCCATCGACGACTTCGACAACCAGCACCTCGCCGACGTCGGCCTGTTCGACCATGCGAACGAATTGATCGACGCCGCGAGCGACGTGTGTGGTGCAACAGCCGAGCCACAGCGGCTCGCCCGGTCGGTCGCCGCGTACGTCGCTTCGTCGCCGGAGGCTCGTGCGGAGATCGACCGTGCCATCCACGCCGACGTGGTGCCGTGGTTCCTCGCCTACGCCGTCACGAAGTCGGGCGTGTTCCGCAACGGATGGCTCGGGACGATCACGGTCGGGAACTACGGCGACGACTACCTGATCCGGTCGGCGGCGAACCTCGTCGGCATCTGGGCGAACAGCGCCAGCGAGTGCATCTACTTCGTCGGAACGCGCGGCGGTGACGGGCAGCCGCTCGACGGGAGCCGGTCGTACCGACTTCACTTCGGGCCGGGTGACGTGCCGGCGGAGGCCGTGGACGGCTACTGGTCGATCATCCTCGTGAGCCTGCCCGATTATCGGGTCATCCCGAACCCGGATGATCGCTTCAACCTCAACTCGTACTCGCCGCTCGAGTTCGGTGACGACGGTTCGCTCGATCTGTACTGCTCGCCGGTGGCGCCGGACGGACCCCGACGAGCGAACTGGCTGCCCACGCCCGACGGCCATCCGTTCTCGCTGACGTTCCGCACGTACATCCCTCGGGCGAACGTGCGAGCGGGCGAGTGGTTCCCGCCTGCCATCGAGAGCGACTGACCAGCTCCGGAGCCCGCCCGCGCCGAATGTGACGGCATTCGTGCGGCCCGAACCCGTAGGGTCGATGGCATGTTCCGGCGCTGGATCACGTGGGTGCTGTGCCTGGCCGCAATCGTGGCCGGGTCGGTCGCGTGGGCCGGCTGGGTCTACCTCAACACCTGGGCCGATCCTGCCACGACGACCCGGGTCACCAACGCGGTGCTCGACGACCCCGGCGCTCGCGACGAGGTGCTCGCCCCGGTGCGTGGCCAGGTCATGTCGGCGATCCCGGCCGAGTTCGGCGTCACCCAAGACCAGGTCGACGCCGCACTCGTCGCCGTCCTCACCGACCCGGCGGCGCGACAACGGATTGCCGACGCGTTCGTGAGCGAGGCCGGGGCGCTGAACTTCGACGCCGCGAGCGCGGCATTCCAGACCGAGTTCGCGCGCACCCAACCCCAGCTCGCACCGATCATCGAACAGACACCGACCGACCTCTCCCTGCCCGACGTGTCCACGTCGTCGTCGCTGCGCGACACGGCCGACGACTGGGTCTGGCGGCTGGCGCTCGTGAGCGCACTCCTCTTCGTCACCTCGTTCGTGATCGGCGACGCCCGCCTGACCGCCCGTCGGTTCGGCTACTGGGCCGTCGCCACTGGCTTCCTCTGGGTCGTCGGCTCGCCGATCGCCACCTGGCTCGCTCCCCGGATCAGTACCAGCGTCGACGACACCGCAACGGTCGTGGTGCGCGAGTACACCGCGCCGATCGGGCCGTGGGCCCTCGGTCTCACGATCGCCGGCATCGCTGCCATCGCCGGCAGCTTCCTCGTGCCGAAGCGCCGCGATGCACCGGCTCGTGAACCCGCTCCGGAGCCGGTTTCGCGTCCTGACGATCGCCGCGCCCGCCGGCGAGCACCGCAGACGGCCGCCACGGCTGCGACGCCGCAGTACCGACCGTCGGCGCCGCCGCAGCAGCCGCAGTACCGGCGGTCGACCCCGGAGCCTCCGACCGAGCCGGCGCAGGTCGACGCGACCGAACCGGTACCGGTCGCCCGATCGGGAGACACCCGCACGATGCCGGTGCAGACCAACCCGACCCGCGACCACGAACCCCGGCCGACGGCCGACAGCGGCGAGGTCGACGTGTGGGCCGCCTACGACGCACCCGCTCCCCGCAGCGACGTTTGACACGTCGGGACGGCGTGGAACCGTTCCTAGGGTGATTCGAAGCGATGTCTGACTACGACCTGACCCCTCTCGTGGTCGGCGGTGCTGTCGCCGTCGGCCTCCTCCTGCTCGGCCCGATCGTCCAGTTCGTCCTGCGGCGACGCGGTCGCAC
Source organism: Ilumatobacter fluminis (assembly GCF_004364865.1). Lineage (NCBI taxonomy): Bacteria > Bacillati > Actinomycetota > Acidimicrobiia > Acidimicrobiales > Ilumatobacteraceae > Ilumatobacter > Ilumatobacter fluminis. The sequence continues at coordinate 2,993,627 of NZ_SOAU01000001.1, read as the reverse complement.
CCAATTCGCCGCCGACCTGAGACGAATGCGTTCACCGATGCGGCTCGTCGCACTGGCGATCGTGGCCCGCAGCGTCGACCTGGTGTTCGACGAAGAGCCCTACACCTCGCTCAGCGAGGTCGCCGTGATCGCCGCAGTGGCGTGGTTCGTCGTTCGGTTCCTCGTCGTGGTCGAGGGCGTCGTCTTCCGTCGGCTGCGGATCGACACGTTCGACAATCTCCGGGCCCGCAGTCGACGCACCCAAGTGGAGCTGATCCGACGGATCGTGTCGGCGATCGTGATCGTCGGGGCCGTCGCCGTCACCCTGGTCACCGTCACCCCGCTGGGCGACTTCGGTCCGACGATCGTCACGTACGCCGGCGTGATCGGCATCCTCGCCGGTTTCGCGTTGCGGTCGCCGATCGAGAACCTCGCAGCCGGTGTGATCGTGGCGTTCTCGGAACCGATCCGCCTCGACGACGTGGTGGTCGTGGAAGGGGAGTGGGGCCGGATCGAGCACATCGGCCTCGTGAACGTCGTCGTCCGGATCTGGGACGACCGCCGGCTCGTGCTGCCCACGTCGCGGTTCGTCGACGAACCGTTCGAGAACTGGACGCGCTCGTCGTCGGCAGTGACCGGTGTCGTCACCGCATGGGTCGACCACACGGCCGACATCGAGTCGCTGCGGCGTGAGGTCGGCGATCTGCTGGCCCGCAATCCGCTCTGGGACGGTCGCGCCTTCAACGTGCAGGTGATCGAGCTCGACGAGCGGGCGATCCAGGTGAGGATCCTCGTGACCGCTGCGGACGCGTCGGACCTCTGGAATTTGCGCTGCGAGCTGCGTGAAGCGCTGTTGCCGCACCTCGCCGGCCGAGCCGACGAGTTGCCGGTGGTGCGCCTGGCCGATGCTCGTGAGCGGTCGCCCGAACTCGTCGGCTGAGGGTCGCGCCCGGGTCGGGTGATCTCCGGAAACGTCGACTCCGTCGCCGTTCCCTCCGACGCCCGACCCGGTCGGAGCCGTCGCCGTTCCCTCCGACACCCGACCCGGTCGGGGCCGTCGCCGTTTCTTCCGACACCCGACCCGGTCGGGTCAGGCTCGGGCGGCGAAGGTGGCGAGCATCTGGTCGAGGAGCTCGCGGTCGCCCCCGTCCGGGAACTGGAACTCGAGGGTGATCTCGATCGAGCCGCTGTCGGCGTCGGTGGCGGCGAGGACGGCAGCATCGGTGCCGACCCCGGCGCAGTCGCTCAACAGGTGGAGCTCGCCGACATAGACCTCGTCCGCATACGGCTCGGTTGCTTCGAGCGTGCAATCGCCGTTCGCACTCACGGCCTCGAGCAGCGCGCTCGGATCGGCGGCCCCGTCGCCCACGAACGCGACCGTCGCCAGCACGCCGGGCACGTTCCACGAACGCTCGAACTCTTCGATGTCGGTCGTTGCCTGGAGCACGGTCGTCTCGGCGAACTCGAGCGAGCCGACCCACTCCGACCACTCGGTGGGAACGAACAGTCGGATGTCGCCCGCCTGATTGGAGATCGGCTGCAGCGGCAGATCGGCCAACTGATCGATGATCGGAGCGAGTTTCACCGCCTGGCTGTCGAGCGGGTCCAATCGACCGTCCATACCGCACTGCACCTCGATGAACGCCGTCAGCTCGGTGGCGACGTTCTCGTAGGTCGCGAACGCCGCACCGATCTCCTCGGCCTCCGGAGACGAGGAGAACGCCTCGACGTCGTAGTCGTAGGCGGCAAAGCCGGCGGCGATCTGCTCGAGCGCGTCCGCCATCATCTGGGGCTCGCTGCTCATCCCGTCGGGGGCCGACGCGATCGCGGCGTCGACCATGAACCGTAGGATCGACAGCGCAGACTCGGCCTGTTCCGGCGTCGGCTCGGTGAGGACGCTCACGACCTGGTTGAACACGTAGACCTGCTGCGAGTCGAAACAGAACTGTGCCAGCGCCATGTCGCCTCCGTCGGGAACGCTGGAGTCGGGATCGACCGCCGGCGCCGTCGTGGTCGGTGCCGTCGTCTCGGGTGCGGCGGTGGTCTCGGGAACCGTCGTCGGTGCGGCCGTCGTTGCAGGCGCGGCGGTGGTCGCCGGTGCCTCGGTCGTCGGTGCGGCCGTCGTCGCCGGCGCAGCGGTGGTCGCCGGTGCCGCGGTCGTCTCGGTCGCGGCGTCGGTCGTCGTGGCGGACGCGTCGTCGTCGGAGCCGCCGCAGGCGGCAAGCGCCAGGGCGACGGAGCCGAGCAGAACGGCGCGGCGGACGAGGGTGGGGGCGTGGTGCATGCCGACGACACTACGAGACCGGCGTGAACCGACCGGAAAACGGCGAAACGGGTGACCGCCCGGAGGCGGTCACCCGTTTCAGCGGGGTAGGTCAGTGGGTGATCGTCAGGCGGTCTGACGACGGACCAGCAGGCTGATCGCCGCACCGGCGCCGAGCAGCAGGGCGCCGAGCCACACCATCGTGTTCGTGCCGTTGGAGCCGGTCGGGGGCAGCTCGGCGGCGATCGTGGTCGTGGCCGAGTTCGAGCCGACCACGGTGGTGGTCGGGCCGCCGGACGCCGTCGACGTGGTGGTGGGCGTCCCGCCCGTCACGCCGGCTCGGGGCGACATGTCGCACACTTCACCCTCGGTGGGCTCGCACGACAGGCCGGCGGCCTCGTCGAGGAAGTTGGCGTTGCCGTTCACTTCGGGAGCCTCGTAGGTGCCGCGCACCCGGGCCTGGTTCACGATCTGCTCGCCGGGGTCGATGCTGTCGACCGTCACGAGCAGGGTGATGCGGGGCGCTTCGGCGCCGGGGGCCAAGGCGTCGTCGAAGGTGCAGGTGACGAGCTGCGGCTTGGCGGCCTGCGTCAGGCTGCACGATCCGGCGTCGCCCTCGACCTCGTAGTCGACGTAGGTGACGCCGGCCGGGAGCAGGTCGTCGACGACGACCGGGTCGAGGGTGAGGACACCGGTGTTGGTGACGTCGAGGGTGTAGTTGAGTTCGTCGCCTTCGAACACCGTGGTCGCCGAGGAGTCCTTCTCGATCTCGACCGAGGCGAACGAGTTGACGACGACCACGCTGATCGTCTCACCGCGGTGACCGTCGAGGACGAACGAGTTCGGGTTGACGGCCGACAGGCTGGCACCACCGTCGGCGATCTCCTCGATCTTGTACTCGATGCCGAGCGGGTTCATGGTCGAGGGCAGCGGCACGATCTTGCTCTCGTTGTCGAGCAGATCGAACGTGACCTCTTCTTCGAACTCCGCGACTTCGCCGTCGACGGACAGGCGAGACACCTTGATCGTGTAGAGGGTGTCGGCATCGGGGCCGGGGCCCTCGACGTCCTTGGTGAACTCGACGTCGATCTGACAGATGTCGTCGTTCGTCGCCGGGTCGGTCGAACTCGTGTCGAGCGAGTCGGCCGTGGCGACGATCTCACCGTTCACCGAGATGGCGACGCCGTTCTGGTCGGCGCCGACGATCTTGCTGGCGCCCGGGTCGAGGACGACCGAGCCGCCGGCCCAGGTGACTTCCAGGGTGACGTCTTCGTTGTTCGTGACCTCGTACCAGTACGTCTCGAACTCATCCGTGACGGACAGCTCTGCACAGATCACCGTGATGGTGACGTCCGGCTGGCAGTCGGGCGAGTCGGGCGGGAGCTGGTCGTTCCACTCACAGGGCAACGTCGTGGTGGTCGTGGTGGTGGTCGTCGGCTCGACGCAGTCGGGGTGGTCGGGCGGGAGCTGTTCGTTGTACTCGCACGGCAGCGTCGTGGTCGTGGTCGTGGTGGTGGGCGGGACGCAGTCGGGGTGACCGGGCGGCAGCTGCGGGTTGTACTCGCACGGCAGCGTCGTCGTGGTCGTGGTGGTGGTGGTCGTCGTCGTCGTGGTGGTCGTCGGCTGACCGCACGACACCTCGCCCTCCCAGTGGTAGTTCGTGCCGGCGACCTGCGCCCACTCGACCTGGAAGTAGGTCCAGCCGGGCCAGTTGGGGTGCGATGCGAACTCGAAGGCCTGCGTGCCGCTCCAGTCGCCGTCGTCGTTGTGGAAGTTCAGGGTGATCTTCTCGCCCGGGTTGTCGAGATTCTCGATCCGAACGTTCACGTCATTGGCCTGTCCGGCGGGCAACCATTCGGGGTACGTCACCGTCAGTGCGGAGCAGTCGGGGGCGGGGTACGTCCAGTTCGACGTGCAGCCGTCCGGGCGGTACACCCGAGCCGACGTGCGCGTGCCTCCGGCGATGTGACGGCTGCCGTCGTACCAGCTGGCGGACACCGTCTCGGTCTCCCACTGGTCGGTGGCGGGGCGAACCTCGGTGCGGATGAAGCGGCTGCTGCCCACCGCCTGCTGACGCCCCTGGGGGGAATACAGGTCGGCGTTGCTGCTCGTGATCTTCCAGTCGTAGTTGGGCTGGTTGGCCCACGGCCGGACCGTCCAGGTGATGGTCCACGAGCCGTCGTCGTTGCATTCGGCGGAGCCGCTGACTTCAGGGTGGTGTGCCGACGCCGACTGTGGCGCCAGGACGACGACGCCACCGATCAGCATCGTCATCAACATCAGGATTCGTCGGAACATGGGCTGCCTTTCCCGCTCTGCCACCGTCGGTGGCACCGTGGCGGGGCCTCGTTGCAACACGCTGTGAGGTTCCCCGCCGGATTTGCTCACGCACCGTACTCAGGAATGCCAGCTCTCTGTCAACTGATCTGCCATATCTTCAGAAATTGCTGACGGTATCCGAGTAACGCTCACGAAGATCGGTTGCACGAGCACTCAAAGTGGTCACTCGGTGAAAGGAACGCGTCTCACGTGCCGGTCGTCGGGTGCTGGCCCGGGCGAACCAGTCCCGACTCGTACGCCGCGACCACGGCCTGGACGCGGTCGCGGACGTCGAGTTTCAACAGCACGCGGCTCACGTGGGTCTTGACCGTCGTCTCGCCGAGGATGAGCTCGCCGGCGATCTCGGCGTTCGACCAGCCCCGCGCCATGAGGCTGAGCACCTCCTGCTCGCGGTCGGTCAGCTGATCGAGTCCGGGGGCCGGCGTGAGCGTCGACGATCCGGCGACGAACTCCTCGATCAAGCGGCGGGTCACCGAGGGGGCGAGCAGCGCCTCGCCGTCCGCGACGACCTGAACAGCGTGCACCAGCTCGTCGGGTGGTGTGTCCTTAAGGAGGAAGCCGCTCGCTCCGGCGCGGACCGCGGCGTAGACGTACTCGTCGAGATCGAACGTGGTGAGGATCAGGATCCGGGCGTCGGTCGACGACGTGATCTCCCGCGTGGCGGCGATCCCGTCGAGCTCGGGCATCCGGATGTCCATCAAGATGACGTCGGCGCGGTGTCGCTGTGCGAGTTCGATCGCCTCCCGCCCGTCCGCCGCCTGGAACGCGACCTCGATGCCCGGCTCGGAGTCGAGGATCATGGCGAATCCCGTTCGCACGAGGGTCTGGTCGTCGACGACGCCGACTCGGATCATCGGATGGCTCCTGTTCGGGTGGTGACCGAGCTCGGTGGCAGGTGCGCGCGGACGCGAAATCCGCCGCCGGCGCGGGGCACGGCCGTGAGTGTGCCGCCGAACAGTTCGACCCGTTCGCGCATGCCGACGATGCCCTGCCCGGTGGCGCGATCGAGTTCGGTGAACGTGGTGCCACGTCCGTCGTCGTCGACCTGGATCTCGGTGCCGTCGGGCCGGTGGGTGATCCTGACGCTCACCGTCGTGGTCGGCCCGGCATGCTTCAGCACGTTGGTCAGCGCCTCCTGGATCACCCGGTAGGCGGCCACCTCGCGACTGGCCGACGTCACCGGTGCCTCACCTTCGACCTCGAGCGACACGACGGTGCCGTTCGCCGACGACTGCTTCACCAACTGTTCGACGTCGGCGAGCGTCGGCTGCGGTTCGAGGCCCGGGGCATCGCTCCCGCGCAGCACGCCGAGCAGCCGACGCATCTCGGCGAGCGAATCACGACCGACGGTGCCGATCGTGCCGAGAGCGGTCCGGGTCGCCTCGGGATCGTGGTCGAGCGAGCGCTCGGCGGCGCCGGCCTGGATCACCATGACGCTCATGCCGTGGGCGACGATGTCGTGCATCTCGCGTGCGATGCGGCTGCGCTCGTCGAGAACGGCCTGGCGAGCCAACAGCTCGCGCTCCGCTTCGGCGCGCTCGGCCCGCTGTTGGAGCTCGAGGATCCGACGTCGGCGGTCGTAGACGGCCTCGCCGACGAACGCGGCCGTCAGATGGATGGTGACGATGCCGAACAGGGCGATCGCCGGCAGGTCTTCCTGGGGTGCGAAGACGCCCAGGACGACGACGGCGGTGAGCACCAGCACCGCCGCGCCCACACGTCGCCAGACGCGACGGCGGTCGTCGCCGCCGTGCACGGTCGCCGCGTACACGGACAGCAGCGTGAACGCGTCGAAGTTCGACGCGTAGTCGGCGACCCAGAACACGATCGTGAACGCGACGACCCCGAGCAGCGACCACCAGACCGCACGGCGGCGGAATGCGAACGCGGCCGTCTGGCACAACACGAGCACCACGGCGAAGGCGTCGGGTGAACGCTGTGAGCCGACTTCCACGGCGTTGACGAGACCGGTGAGCGCGAAGAAGCCGATAATGGCCGCGAACGCGACGTCGGCAGCGAAGGGGTGCTCCTCGGTCGCCCTACGGAACGACCGCCACCAGCGCGACAGCACACTCATCCCGGGCAACGGTAGCCACGCGGGCAGGTCCGATCATCGGTCGGCAGGACGATGTGACGTCGTTCTCGGGGACGAGTGTTGGGGTTCGGTGCGAGTCCGTGCGACGCTGGTGGCATGACCCTCCGGCAGACGAACATCGACACGATGCGGAACGGCCTCTTCGACGTGTTGGTGGTCGGTGCGGGCATCAACGGTGCGGTCTCGTCGGCGGCGCTCGCAGGTCGTGGCGCGTCGGTCGCACTCATCGATCGAGGCGACTTCGGCGGCTTCACGTCACAGGAGTCGTCCAACCTGGTGTGGGGTGGCTTCAAGTACCTCGAGAACTACGAGTTGCCGCTGGTGTTCGGACTCTGCCGCTCCCGCAACCGTCTGATGAAGGCGTACCCGGACAATGTGAAGGAGATCGGGTTCCTCGCCTCCCTCGGCACCACGGCGCCGTACGCGCCCTGGTTCGCCGGCCTCGGAGCGACCGCCTACTGGGGGATCGGGCAGTTCGGCACCAAGCGACCGAAGGTCTACTCGCCCGAGAAGGTCGAGACGGCCGAGCCGGTGATCAAGACCGACGACATCCGCGGTGCGATCGAGTACTACGACGCCTATCTGGTCGACAACGACTCCCGCTTCGTGTTCTCGTTCGTCCGCTCGGCCATCGAGGCCGGCGCGAGCGTGGCCAACTACGTCGAACTCGTGTCGGCCGAACGTGACGGCGACCGATGGCGCGCACGGCTTCGCGATGTCGACAGCGGCGAGGAGTTCGAGACGTCGGCGCGGGTGATCGTCAACGCAGCCGGACCGTTCGTCGACGGGTTGAACGAGGAGTGGGGACTCACGACCGAGCACCGCATCGTCTACTCCAAGGGCATCCACCTCGTCGTCCCGCGCCTCACGACGACGAAGCACGACCGCGTGCTGGGGTTCTTCGACGACACCCAACGGCTCTTCTACGTGATCCCGATGGGGCGACGATCGGTGATCGGCACCACCGACACGCGCATCGACACCCCGTTCACGGAGGTCGACGACGACGATCGCACCTTCCTGCTCGAGCAGATCAACGCCCGGCTCGACCTCGATCAGCCGCTCACGGTCGACGACGTGATCGCCGAACGATCGGGTGTCCGCCCGCTGGTCGTCAAGCGGGGTGCGGGCGATCAGCGCGACGTCGACTGGACGTCGTTGTCGCGCAAGCACGAGATCGAACGAGACGACGACCGCAGCGTCGTGACCGTGTTCGGTGGCAAGCTCACCGATTGCCTCAACGTCGGCGAAGAGGTCTGTGGCGAGGTCGAACACCTCGGCGTGCCGCTCGAGCGCGACCTGCGCAACTGGTACGGCGAACCGGCGACGGCGACGCGCGACGAGTTCTTCCGTCAGGCGCGGCTCATGAAGCTCGATCGCCTCCGCTCCAAGCCCGACACCGAACCGCTGTCGGATCGCTTGTGGCGCCGCTACGGACGCCGCGCCTTCGACATGCTCGAAGCGATCCGTGCCGACCCCCGGATGGGGGAGGACATCATGGGGTCGGCCGACTATCTGCGTGCGGAGCTGTACAACGCCGCCGAGCACGAGATGATCGTCCGGCTCGACGATTTCATGCGTCGTCGTTCCAAGATCGACCTCGTCGTCAGCGACGAGGCGATTGCGTCGTCACCGGGTCTGCGCGAAGTCGCCGAGATCCTGTTCGGCGACGACGCCCAACTGCGGCTCGACGAGTATTTCGACGCCTGACAGGCGTCAGCGCTCCCGGCTGTCGTGGACGCGGTCGGGCGTCACGGGGCGGAGGCCGACGGTTCGGTCGTCGACCAGCTCGGCCTGCACGTCGATCACCACGTGGGCGTCGGCGTGCAGGTACACGCAGACGATCCCGTCGGAGGGCGCCACGACGGCCATGTTCGCGACCGCTGATCCCGGCACGTAGTTGACGTTGCTCGTCGGAGCGACGCCGTCGACCAGTTCGTCGCACGGCCCGGCCCAGGCGTGACCCGGGGCGGTCGCCCCGGTGATCGTGAGCGTCACGGCGGCGGCCGGGGCGTCGACGCCGAGATCGACCTCGAACGCGTCACCGCCCGACGGCTTGTCGCCGCAGAACGCTTCGGTGCAGAGGCGGGTGTCGAGTGCTCGGCGGGCCGCATCGACCTGCCAGCCGAGGCCATCCTGGGTCAGGAGCCGGCCGAGTTCGTCCACGATGACGTGTGTCGCGGTGTGCACCCAGACGCACGAGCCGTCGACGTCGTTGTCGAGGAGCACCATGTTGGCGCGAGTCGTGCCCTCGACGTAGTTGATGTTGGAGAACGGGGTGGTGTTCACGTCGGCGCACTTGGCCGCCTGCGCATGGCCCGGACCCTGGCTGGCCGCCACGGTCAGGTTCGCGATGCGGGCCGCCGTGTCGTCGGTCGGCACCTGCGCTGCGGCCTGGTCGGCGACCGGCGCCCGGGTCTCGGTGAGTCGGGTGTCGAGGAGGCGTTCGGGAGCCGACGGTTCGAACCAGAGACGCTCGCCGGAGTCGGTCAGGTAGCCGACCACGTCGACCACGCTGTGGACGGCCGTCGACCGGTAGACGCAGAAGCGTCCGTCGGCGTCGACCGGTACGACGGCCATGGCGGCGGCGGTCTCGCCGGGACCGAAGTTGACCGCCGAGGTTCCGTGGTCGTCGACCGGTCCGCACGTCTCGAGCGACAGGTGGCCCGCTGCCGACGACCGCGTCGCCGTGAGGTTGATCATCGCCGCCGTTGCGCCGGCGGGGGCGTCGGTGTCGACCGGGAGACGCCACTCGGCCTCGGGGACGCCGGTGAGGTTGCACTGCTCCACGGTTGCCCCGTCGTCGGTGACCGTCTCGAAGCACTGCCGGCGTGGGTCGTTCTCCATGTTGTGCGCAGCGATCGCAGCGGCCATCTCGGGCGTGCCGCGGAACTCGAAGTGCGGCGGATCGCGGAACACCGTCGTGCGCTGCGTCGTCGTGCTCTGGCAGCCGCTGTTCCAGCCGTAGCCACCCCAGTAGAGCCCCCACTTCTCGGCGGTCTGGATGACCCAGCGGGGCATGTCGGTCTCCATCGGCGTCTGACATGCTGTCTTGCCGTCGATACCGGCGTAGGAACGGATCGGGTTGGTGGCCGAGTTGAAGTCGACCGCAAGGCCCCAGGCGTGGTTGGACAGGTCGTCGGGGTCGCCGGAGGGGCAGCTCCACCCGCCGGAGCTGTTCATGCAGCGGAACGAGTAGCCGACGGCGTATTGGACGTCGTAGCCGTTCTCTTCGATCTCGTTCAGGAAGCCCTCGAACAAGGGCTGGGAGTACTTGTGGAACTGGAGCGTGCCGGGCGACATGCCGGCGACCGATTCGGTATTCGTGACGATCTGGGTGCGTTCCCAGTCGGTCAGGGCGACCGACCCGTTGTACCAGTAGCCCTGCCAGTTCCAGCCCGGACCCACGCCGGGTGCCGGAGGGAGCCCCCAGCCCGTCTCGGACGGGTCGTCGTAGAAGACCATCAGGCAGTCGGCGACGTCGCCGGACTCGGCCTGGGCGACGGAGCACCGGGGCGGCGTCACCGGCAGGGTCCAGGGCGTGTCGTCGAGGGCGCCGACGGTCGGAGTCGTGGTGGCGGCCGAGAGGGCCAGTGCGCTCGTGGCCAGCATCGAGGTGGCGAGCGCGGTGCGGAGAAGTCGTGAGGTGATCGTCATGGTCCTGTTGAGCGGGCCCGCTTCGTCATCAAACCGTAATGTGGTCATGGAACCGTAACATTGCCGTGCGGGAATCCCACCGCGGGTCTCATCGGCACATCGCCCGACGGGCTTGAGGGCGGGCCGCGGGCGCGCACCCCTTCGGTATGGTCGGCCGCGTGATCTCTTGCGTGTACTGCGGAGGCGCGCACGAGCGCCCGGCCGACGTCAAGCGCTGCTGGGCCGATCAGCAGAGCGGCAACCAGTCCGCAGGCCCCTCCCGATCGGACCCGGCCCGACCGGACGACGACGCGGCGCCGCCGGCGCCGCCACCCGCCGAGCCGCTGTTCGAGTCCCGTCCCACGTCATCGGCGCCATCGACGACATCGACGTCATCGACGGCGGTGCGTCGCCGTCCGGCCGGACGCCCGGTTGCACCCGCGACACGCGCCCAGGCTTCCGTCGCGCTGCGGCGAGGGCCGCATGCGCTCGGGCGAAACGTCGTCGTCGAGGCGGGTGCCGTCGCACCACCCGAGTGGTTCGATGCGACCCGGATCACCATCGACGAGTCGGTGCTCGCATCGCCGGCCGAGATGCTCGACCAGGTGCGTACGGCGGCGGCGTCGGCGACCGGCGTCGTGTTCGAACTCGCCGCTGCCTTCGACGACCCGCCCGCCCAGGTCGACACCCGTCCCGCGTACGAGGTCGGTGTCGAGCACGAGTTCCTCCTCGACGAGCTGCACCACCTCGTGTGGTCCAACGCCGTCGACGCCCGCGACGACGAACATCCCCGCTGGCTGCTCGTCGATCAGGCGCTCGCTGCCGGAGCATCAGCGGGCGGGGACGCCGACGTGACCGCTGCCGACGGTCGGCCGCTGTGGCTCGACGGCGGTCCGACACGGCATCACGCATCGATCGACGGGGTCGACGTCGTCGGTCGCGTCGCGATCGAACACGGCAGCCTCACGGGCCCCGGCCCGAACGACAGCACCGCCGAGCTTGCACCCGATCAACTCGCCGCCGTCACCCACGGCACCGGGTCGGCACGCATCATCGCGCCGGCGGGTTCGGGCAAGACACGGGTCCTCACCGAGCGGGCCCGGCACCTCGTCACCCGCTGGAACGTCCCGCCGAGCGCGATCTGTCTGGTGGCGTTCAACAAGCGGGCCCAGATCGAGATGGCCGAGCGGCTCGCCGACGTCGACGGTGTCCAGGTGCGCACGCTCAACTCGATCGCGCTGGCGATCGTCAACGGCACGCCACCGTTCGCTCCGACCGCCGGCCGCCGCACCACGATCGACGAGCCCGAGGTCCGACGCGTCATCCAGCGGTTCGTGCAGACACCACGTCGCCGCAACGTCGACCCGATCGCGCCGTGGATCGAGGCGCTGAGCCTCGTCCGGCTCGGTCTCGTTCCGCCCGAGCAGGCCGAGATGCGGTACGGCGGCGACGTCGACGGTCTCGCGCAGATGTACCCGCGGTTTCGGGCCGAACTCGACCGCGGCGGCGTCGTCGACTTCGACGGACAGATCGACCTCGCGATCGCCACGTTGCTCGCCGATCCGGCCGCCCGCCGAGCGGCCCAGCGGGCGTGCCGCCTGCTGCTGGTCGACGAGTTCCAGGATCTCACGCCCGCGCACCTCCTCCTCGTGCGGCTCCTCGGCGCCGGCGGTGGATCGGTGTTCGGCGTGGGCGACGACGACCAGACGATCTACGGGTACAACGGCGCCGACCCCGGCTGGCTGATCGACTACGCACGCTGGTTCCCGGGCGCGGGCGACCATCCGCTCGAGGTCAACTACCGCTGCCCCGAACCGGTGGTCGAGGTCGCCGACCGCCTGCTGCGGCACAACCGGCGCCGGGTCGACAAGACGATCCGGGCCCGACCCGACGCTCCGGGCACCTGGACGGTGGACGACGGCGACGACACCGTCGCCACGACGGTTGCCGCCGTTCGAGCAGCCATCGACACCGGGGCGTCACCCGCCGACGTCGCGGTCCTCACCCGCGTCAACGCCCTGCTCGCTCCGGTCCAGGTCGCGCTCGGCGCAGCCGGCATCGGCGTGCACGGTGGCGTCGGCACCGAGTTCGCCGATCGCACCTCGGTGCGCGCCGCGCTGGCGTGGCTCCGGCTCGCCTCGGGGCGTCCGTTCGCCCCCGACGACCTGATCGAGGCGATGCGGCGTCCGTCGCGCTCGCTCCACCCCCGGATCATGGAATGGGTGACCGAGCAGGGTGACCCCGACTCGCTCCAGCGCCTCGCCGACCGGCTCAACAACGAACGCGACGCCGAGAAGCTCGGTGAGTTCGTCGGCGACATCCGCCGGCTCACGGCGATGGTGCGCCGGCGGGCGCCGACCGACCGCATCATCGCGACGCTCGTCGACGACATCGGACTCGGCGGCGCCGTCTCGACGCTCGACGACACCCGCCACGGCATGAACCGTGGCGCGCAAGGCGACGACCTGACCGCACTCCGGCAACTCGCTGCGCTGCACGCCGCGTCCGGGGCCGATGACGGGTTCGAGTCGTGGCTGCGTGGCTCCCTCGGCGCTCGCCGTCCCTCCGCCGGCGTCACCCTGGCCACCGTGCACCGGGTGAAGGGTCAGGAGTGGCCGCACGTCGTCGTGCACCAGGCGGCGTCCGACCAGTTCCCGCACCGGCTCGCCGACGACCACGAGGAGGAGCGCCGACTGTTCCACGTGGCGATCACCCGAGCGTCGCAGTCGCTCACCGTCGTGCCCGGCGGTACACCGAGCCCGTTCGTCGACGAGCTCACGACCGAACCGCCCGACCCGTCGGAACTGCACCCCGAACCGCCCCGACCCCAGCGTGCCGAACGGGTGACGAAGGCCAAGCGCACGGCCCCCGACCACCCACTGCTCGACCGCGGCACGGTGATCGCCGTCGCGGGGCTCACCATCGTCGACCAGGGGCAGGAGTGGGTCGTGACGGCGATCGAACCCGATGCTGCCGTTGCCGAGCGCAACGGCAGCACACGGCGATTCCGGATCGGCGCGTCGGTCGAGACGATCGGGAAGCAGCGCGGCAAGCTGGGTGCCCGACCCGGCCAGGTCGATGCCGGCAGTGTCGTGGTCTTCGACCTGCTCCGTCGGTTCCGCGACCGCGCCCGCAACGGCAAGCCGGCGTACACGGTCTTCGACGACAAGACGTTGGCGGCGATCGCCGACCGACGTCCGACGTCGCTCGACGAGCTCGCCCGGGTCAAAGGCGTCGGGCCCGCCAAGCTCGAGCAGTACGGCGAATCGGTCCTGGCCGTCGTCGGCGACGCGATGACGCCGCCGCAACCGGACTGAGACGCCACTGTGAACACCTCGTGTCCGTCTGCAGTTCGGGACGACGGTGCGGTACCGTCGGGCCCATGACCACAGAGCGGCTCGACGTGCTGACGGCGCCTCGTCCCGTGTGGCGCGGGTTGCTGCACTCCTGGGCGTTCGTCCTGGCGATCCCCGCAGGCGTCCTGCTGATCCTCGCCGCCGACCATGCATCGGCGCGTGTCGCCGCCGCGGTCTACGTCGGTTCGCTGCTCGCCGTCTTCGGTACTTCCGCCGCCTATCACCGGCTCGCCCACTCCGTGCGGGCCCGCACGATCATGCAGCGGCTCGATCACTCGATGATCTACTTGCTCATCGCGGGCACGTATGTCCCGATCTGCCTGCTCGCGCTGCCACCCGCCTGGGGAATCCCGCTGCTGTCGGTCGTCGGCGGGCTCGGCCTCCTCGGCATCGTGATCAAGCTGGCGGCGTTCCGCTCGCTGTCGTGGCTGGGCTACGCGCTGTACCCGATCATGGGGTGGTGTGCCGTCGTCGCGACGCCGGCGCTGGGCACACATCTGAGCGGTCTCCAGATCGCACTGGTCGTCGCCGGCGGCCTCGCCTACACGATCGGGTTCCCCGTGCTGCTGCTCCGTCGGCCCGATCCGTGGCCCTCGGTGTTCGGCTACCACGAGGTCTGGCACGGCTTCACGGTGCTGGCCGCGGCGCTGCACTTCGGTGCTGTCACGACGCTCGTCGCGGCCTGACTCGCCCGGCCGGGTAGTTTCCGGCGTCATGACGATTCGTTTGGGCCTGATCGCCGCTTCTCGCATCGCGAAGGGGGCGATCATCGATCCGCTTCCCGACGTCGACGGCGTCGAACTCGTCGCGGTGGCGGCACGCGACCACGCCCGGGCGCGTGCTGCGGCCGACGAGTGGGGAGCCGGGTTGGCGTTCGGGTGCTACGAGGAGCTCCTGGCATCCGACGAGGTCGACGCCGTCTACATCGGCACACCGGCATCGCTGCACCGTGAATGGGCGATTGCTGCGATCGACGCCGGCAAGCACGTGCTGTGCGAGAAGCCGTTGGCAGCGAATGCCGACGACGCCCGAGCGATCGCCGCCGCCGCCGAGCGTGGCGACGTGGTCGTGATGGAGGCGTTCCACTGGCGGTACCACCCCTTCATCGACCGGATCCGCACCGTGATCGACGGCGGTGAGCTCGGACGGATCGACCGGATCGACGCGGCGTTCGACATCCCCGACGGGCGGATCGGACGCGACGACATCCGCTGGGACCTGGCGCTCGGCGGCGGCGCCACGATGGATCTTGGGTGTTACTCGATCCAGTTCGTGCGCTGGGCGGCCGGCGCCGATCCCGAGGTCGTGTCCGCCGAGGCGGTGTGCCCCGTCGACGAGATCGACGGCTCGCTCACCGCCGAGCTGCGCTGGCCCTCCGGCATCACCGGTTCGATCCAGTCCTCGATGATCGCCGCAGGCGACCAGGTCGAGGCGTGGCTCCGGGTCATCGGCGAGCAGGGACGTTTGATCGTGACCAACCCGTTGGCTCCCCAGCACGGGGCGACGCTCGTGGTCGACACCGGCGACCGGATCCGCTACGAGATCGCCGACTCGTCGACGACCTACTTCCACCAGCTCGTGGCGTTCCGCGACGCGATCGTCGACGGCACCTCGTTTCCGACCACGACCGCCGACGGCGTGCGGAACATGGAGATCATCGACGCCTGCTACCGGGCGGCCGGCTTGCAGCCGCGGCCGACGGCCTAGCGGCACACGCCTGTCAGCTCGGCGATGTCGCGAGCGGACCCGGGTCGGCCAGCCAGCGCACCTGGAGCGGCCGCAACAGCCACGGGTCGGGGTCGTTCGGCGCGAGCAGGTCGTGCGCGAGTTCGACCGGGCGGTTGGTCACCGTGACCGCGGTCTCGCCGACGTTCGCCAGGCCGATCATCGTCCCCCAGCGGGGGTTGTCGCGCCGCCACCCGAACACGTGCACGTTGCCGGTGTCAAACGGGCGCGAGACCGTGTCGACGTCGTCGAAGACGCCGGCGGAACGCCGGATCTCGACGAGGTCGCGGATCCGCGCCCAGATCTGCCCCGTGCAGGTGGAGGGGTCGTTGCGGAGTGCGGCGAGGTCGTCGTCGAACGTGGGACGGTGGGCCCAGCGCGTGTCGTGGCGTCGCTCCGGGTCGGTCCGCCAGCTCGGGTCGTCGGCCTGGCACAGCTCGTCGCCCATGTAGATGATCGGGATGCCGCCCCAGCCGAAGGCGATCGAGTAGAGCAGGATCACGCGATCGATCGCGTGGCTGAGGGCGGCAGCGTCGCCGTCGCGGAGCGCCGACGTCACGCCGGCCAGCGTCGCCGCCATGCCGCTCGTGCGTTCGTCTCCGGCGGCCTCGTTCACGCCGAACGGCGTGCCGAGCGCGAACGACGTCGGGAAGTCGCCGCGGAAGAATTCGGCGAGGAACGCCCGATGCCCCGAGCCGGTGACGCCGACGGCGAGCGCGTCGTCGTCGTCGATCGCCCAGCCGATGTCGTCGTGGCAGCGGACGTACGTGAACCACGTGGTGCGACCCGGATGGTCGGGCAGCTGTGACAGCGATCGAAGCGCCAGGTCGGCGCGACGGGTCGCGATCATCGACCAGCCCTGCACCATGAGCTGGTTGTGATACGCGAGCTCGCACTCGCGTCGTTCGAGATCGTGGCGGCCGAGGTAGCCCACCAGGTCGGTCGGCGCCACGATCGCTTCGGCGAGCAGGATCGTGGCGGGCGCCGCCATCGCCACCGTCGCCCGCAGCGCTTGCGCGATCAGGTGGGCCTCGGGTTGGTTCTGGCAGTTCGTGCCCAACCGCTTCCACGTGAACGCGACCGCGTCGAGCCGGAGGATGTCGACCCCGAGGTTGGCGAGTTCGAGCGCGATGCCCGCCACCTCGACCAAGACGTCCGGGTTCGAGTAGTCGAGGTCCCACTGGAACTCGCGGAAGGTCGTCCACACCCACTGTTGGAGCGTGTCGTCCCACGTGAAGTTGCCCGGCGCCATGTCGGGGAACACCTCGGGCAGGCCCTGTTCCCACCGGTCGGGCTCGGTTCGATCGGGATACATCCGGTACAGCCCGCGGTGGTACGCCGAGCCGTTTCGGGCGGCGACGGCCCACTCGTGGTCGTCGCTGGTGTGGTTCATCACGAAGTCGAGGCAGAGGTCGATGCCGTTCGCGTGCAAGCCGTGGATCATGTCGCGCAGGTCGGCGGGGGTGCCGAGGCGCGGATCGGGGGAGAGGTAGTCGCGGATCGCGTAGCCGCCGTCGTTCTCGCCGTCGCGTGGCTCCAGCACCGACAGGAAGTGGACGGTGTCGACGCCGAGTTCGGTCAGGTACGGGATTCGGTCGGCGACGCCGCGGAGATCGCCGGCGAACCGGTCGAGGTAGGCCATGTAGCCGACCCGTTGGTTCGACTGGTACCACGCCTGGTCGATCAGGCGCCGATGATCGCGTTGCACGAGCTCGTCGGCGCGTTCGTCGGCGGCTCGAGACGAGCGCTCGACGAGTCGATCGACCACGTCGTCGACCTGGTCGGGGTACAACCCGGCGACCGCCGCACGGAGGTCGGGCAGCCAGGTGCGGACGAGGTCGGATCGATTCATCGTTCGGTCGGTGGCGGGACGTCGATCCGGCGACCGCAGGCGTCGTCGGCCATCAGGTCGGCGATCATCGCTGCGTCGGTGGTGTCGGCCCAATGGCGACGGCCTTCGTCGTCGAGGCAGGCGAGGATCGCGCGCGACGGCTGCATCTCGCGGTCGGAGATGACGGTGTAGGTCTCGAGCGTCGCCTCGGCGACCCGCTCGGTCGGCGCCGTGCGGGCGGGGAGCGCATCGACGTCGGCTTGCGGGCGCGAACTGCGGAAACCGCCCGGTGCCGGCTCGCCGGCGAGCACGATCGCGCTGTGCTTCGAGAAATAGCCGCCGTTGCCGGTGAGGAACGCTCGCTGGCCCGGCGTGGCGCGGAGCATGCCGACCGCTCGAGTGAGCGGCAGGATGCAGTAGCAGTTCATCGGTCCGGCGGCGAAGGTGAGGCCGCCGGTGATCGTCCAGTCGCGGGCGGGATCGATGTCGAGTTCGCGCTGTGCGACCTGGACGGCGACGGGAAAGCACGAGTACAGGTCGATGATGGCGCAGTCGTCGACGTCGACGCCTGCGAGCCCGAGCGCATCGCGCCCCGTGAGGCGCATGGCCGGCGACTCGTCGAACGCCCAGCGCGTGGTGATCGACGGATGGTCGGCCGCCCCCGAACCCGACAGCGGGAACACCCACCGGTCACGCGGGACGCCGAGCCGTTCGGCGGCCTCGACCGAGCACATGATGATCGCACCGCCCTGATCGACGTTGAGGTTCGACGTCATCAGCTTCGGGTACGGCGTGGTGATCGGACGGTTGGCCTCGCTCGGCGTGGCGATCTGCTCGGCCGACTGCGCTCGTTGCAGCCAGGCGTGCGGGTTGGCGGCGGCGATCTCGCTCGCTCGCGCCCACATGCCGCTGATCCGGCGCAGGTGCTCGCTGGCCGACTCACCGGTGCGGTGCCGGAGCGCTGTTTCGGCCATGGCGTAGAAGCGGACCGGATGATGCACCCCGATCGCGTCTTCGACGGGCGTCGTGAGTGGTGCCTCGGAGCCGACGGTCTCGTCGGCCGCGGCCCCGTCGCGTTCGGTCAGGTACTCGGTGTCGATCCCTCGGGCGTGGTCGGCCCGGCGGGTGCGCATCGACTCGGCTGCGCACACGACGGCGACGTCGATCGAGCCCGCCGTGATCTGTTCGGCGGTGTCGACGACGAGGTCGTAGACCTGGTTGCCGCCCGTCGTCGTCAGCGTCGTGCGAGCCTCGGGTCGACCGAGCCGTTCGGCAATCAGCCGGCCCGGGTCGCGGTACGGCCAGATGCCCCAGACGACGCGAACGGCGTCGACGGCCGCTCGCAGGTCGGCGGTGGCGCCGGCATCGGCGACGGCGGCCTCGGCGCATCGGGTCATCAGATCGATCGGTTCGGAACCGAAATCGCGATCGTTGATCTGCCCGGCGCCGATGATCACCGGCGTGCGCGGGTCGAGTGACGTCATCGGACCGGTGACCCGTCGTCGATCGAAACGGGGGCAGGCGGCGCGCCGAAGGGGGAGTGCAGTGCGGTCACGCGGTCGAAGGTAGCCGAGCACCCGTTCGCGCCGTGTACGCAGCGTGAACAGTCGGGAACCTTCCCCCGCCGAGTGCTCCGGACGTGATAGGCACATACGGCAACCGACGAGATCACACGACTTCGAAGGAGGCGTGGCCCATGCCGATCCCTGTGCTGCTGTTGGACGCCGGCTGGCGAGTCGACCGCGTCATCGGTGTCGAGTTCGCTTGCGAACTGCTGGTGACGGGCAAGGCCGTCGCGGCATCGAGCGACATCGCACAGGTCCTGCACTCGCCGTCGATCGAGGTCGCCGTTCCCTCGGTGATCGCACGCAGCGGGCGGCTGCACGCGGCGCAACGCCGCACCCCGACGTGCTCGCCACGGCGGGTGCGCCAGCGAGACGCCCATCAGTGCCAGTTCGTCATCGACGGGTTGCCCTGCGATCGCCGGGGTGACTCGGTCGACCACCTGTTCCCTCGTTCGCGAGGTGGCGGGAACGGCTGGCTGAACCTGGTCGCTGCGTGCCGACACCACAACCACTCCAAGGCCGATCGTTCGCTCGAGGAGATGCAGCTCCGACACGGCTGGGATCTGCGGCGGGCGCCGTACGTGCCGACGCGCACCGAGGTCCTGGTGTCGTCGATCTCGAACCCGCGCGCCGAATGGGAGCCGTTCCTGGCTGCGTGACGTGATCTCGCTGCCACACTGGCAGTCATGACCACGAAACGCCGGTTCCGCGTCGACGACCTCGAAGGCGTCGACGGCTACAAGCTCGCCACCGGGCTCATCGTGCCGCGCCCGATCGGTTGGATCGGCACGTTGTCGGCGGACGGGGTCCCGAACGTCGCCCCGTACTCGTTCTTCAACGTCGTCAGCGGCCTCCCGCCGACGTTCGTGTTCTCGCCCGGACGGGGCGGCCGCAAGGACACGTTGGAGAACGTGCGCGCTGTCGGCGAGTTCACGATCAACGTCGTGAGCGAGGAGGTCGTCGAGGCGATGAACGCATCGGCGGCGTCGTTCCCGGCCGAGGTCGACGAGTTCGAGGCGTGTGGGTTGACGGCGGTGCCGTCCACGTCGATCCGGCCGCCGATGGTCGGGGAGTGCAAGGCGAACATCGAATGCGTCGTGACCCAGATCGTCGACATCGGCCACCCCGATCACGGCAACGCGCTGGTGATCGGTGAGGCGGTCGAGATCCACGTCGCCGAATCGCTGCTCGACGGCACCCGGGTCGACCAAGCGGAGCTGAAGGCGATCGGACGCCACGTCGGCAACACCTACAGCCGCGCCACCGATCTGTTCGACATCACCCGCCCCGCCTGACATCAGCAAGCCCGCTCCGGGTCGGGTGTCGGAGGGAACGGCGACGGAGTCGACGTTTCAGGAGATCACCCGACTCCGGTGACGTTGGCGGGTTCAGGTGATGTCGTCGAGGGGGGTGCCGGGTGCGTAGGCGCGCAGATCGGTCGTTGGGCCGAGGAGGGGCTCGACGATGCGCCATGCCTCGACGACCTCGTCGAGCGAGGTCATGTGGTGCCGCTCGCCCGTCAGGGCGTCACCGAGCACAGTGGCGTAGGCGTCGAGTGCGCCGTGATCCGAACGCACCGGTGTGCACGCCGTCGCCACGACGGTGCCGTGGGTGTCGGGGTCGAGCTCGTCGAGGTCGATCTGGATTGCCGCCTGCGGCTTGATCTGTGCTCGGACGGACCGGGCGAGGCCGGCGCCGCGGAGGCGCCAGTCGATCGCGAACGCCCCGGACGCGACCCGCTTCCCGGTTCGCAACCGGATCGGCACGCCGCGCCAACGATCGTGGTCGATCTCCAGCTCGGCCGACACGAACGTCGGCACCGCCGAGTCGTCGTCGACGTCGTCGAGATCGCGGTACCCGTCGTACTGTCCGAGCACGCTGCGGTTCGGATCGATCGGTGCGATCCGTCGCAGGAGGTCGACTCGAGCGGCCCGCTCGGCGTCGCCGTCCGACGGTGCACCCGGAGGCGTCGCCAGTGCGCTCGCCACGGTCTGCAGGAGGTGGTTCTGCACCACGTCGGGGACGACGCCGCCGACGCCCTCGTAGAACGAGCCTCGGCCGTCGAGTCCGCCGACCTCGGGGAACTCGATCGTGATCGACTCGAGATGTTCTGCCTGCAACGCCAGGTCGAGCACCGGAGTGCGTCGCGCGTCGACCAGGTTGCGCACCGCCGCCTTTGCGAGGAAGTGGTCGACGAGGAAGAGCCGAGCCGGGTCGATTTGGTCCGTGATGCGTTCGTGCAGGTCGAGCGCTGACGCCCGGTCCTCACCGAACGGCTTCTCGAGCACCAGGCGGCACGAATCGGGGAGTGAACTCGCCGCGACCTGTTCGGCGACGTCGCCGAGCAGCGCAGGCGGCAGTGCGGCGTACACCACCGGGAGCCCTACATCGCCGAGCCGGTCGTGGATGTCGTTCCAGGTCTGCGCTTCGGTTGCGTCGCCTTCGACGAAGCTCAGGTCGATCTCGTCGACGAGTTGCTCGATCGTCAGACCGGTCCGGCCGGCGAGTTCGGGGTCGATGGCATCGCGCAGCAGTTGTTCGATGTCGTCGGGGGCGTTGCGCCCGACGCCCACCACCGGGACGCCGAGGCGCCCCGTGGCGTGGAGCAGGACGAGGCCGGGAAGCAGTTCGTCGTGCCCGAGGTCGCCGGTCAGGCCGAACACGACGAGCGCGTCGCCGCGCTCGGAACGGGGGGTTCGTGGAGTCATGTTTCCTCGCTGTCGAGTGCTTCGTCGAGCGCCACGGCGGCGCTGATCAAAGCCAGGTGGGTGAGTGCTTGCGGGGTGTTGCCGAGCTGCCGACCGGAGGGACCGATCTGTTCGCTGAACAGGCCGACCGGGTTCGCGTAGCCGAGCAACTGGTCGAACGACCGTCGTGCCTCCTCCACCCGCCCGGCCCGGGCGAGTGCCTCGACGAGCCAGAACGAACAGATCGTGAACGAACCCTCGCCGCAGGTCAGACCGTCGTCGTAGCGGTCGGTGTCGTAGCGGTCGACGAGGGGACCGTGGGCCAGGTGCTCGACCACGGCGTCGAGCGTCGAGGTCCAGCGCGGATCGCGGCCGTCGACGAACTTGACGAGCGGGGCGAGCAGGATCGACGCATCGAGCGTGTCGCCACCGAGCGTCTGGGTGAACGCGCCGAGTTCGTCGTTCCAGCCCTCCGTGCGGATGGTGTCGTGCATCTCGTCTCGGGCTCGTCGCCACGCCACGAGGTCGGCTGGCCGGCCGCGGAACTCCGCCATCCGGATCGCTCGTTCGACGGCGACCCAACACATGAGGATCGACGCAGTGTGTCGTTGCGGCTCGGAGCGGATCTCCCACATGCCGTCGTCGGGCTCGCGCCACCGCTCGATCACGTAGTCGACGATGAGACGGATCTTGTCCCAGGTGTCGAGCGAAAGGCCGCGTGATCGGCGGTCGAAGATGTACAACGAATCGATGAGTTCGCCGTAGATGTCGAGCTGGAACTGGTCGGCGGCGGCGTTGCCGATCCGGACGGGACGGCTGTTCTCGTAGCCGCGCCATTCGAGTTCGCGCTCGCCGATGCGGGCGTTGCCGTCGAGGTCGTACACGGGCGTGAGCGGCGACCCGTCCGCCTGGTCGCACTCGTCGACCCGGTCGACGAGCCAGCCGATGAACGCATCGGCTTCGGCGTCGTGTCCGATCTCGAGCAGCGCGTACACGGTGAACGCGGCATCGCGGATCCAGACGAACCGATAGTCCCAGTTCCGTTCGCCTCCGATGTGTTCGGGCAAGCTCGTCGTCCCGGCGGCGAGCATGCCACCCGTGCTGCGGTTGGTGAGCAGCTTGAGTGCGAGCGCCGACCGCTCGACCGCTGAGCGATAACGGCCACGGTACGTGCCACCTGCGGTCCAGAGCTTCCAGTAGTCGATCGTCTCCGTCACGGTGGCGGCGACGTGCTCGGCGACTTCGGTGTCATCGTCGAAATCGCGATCGGTGTCGGCAGCGGCCAGATCGAAGGCGAGCTCGTCCCCCTCGTCGAGTCGCTCGGCGCAGGTGACGAGGCTGGCGTCGCGGTCGAGCGTCAGCTCAGCGGACGCCCGGAGGCGCAGACGGAGTGAGTCCGTCTGCAACGTCACACCGTCGGTGTCGGAGTCCCAGTCGACCGCTGCACGGGCGTAGTCGGGACGCGGCACGAACTCGCTGCGGACGGAGACCGACCCGCGTACGCATCGCACTCGCCGCACCAGGCGTTGGGGTCCGTCCATCGCCATGGCGTCGTCGATCTCGACGATCCCGTCTTCGGTCTGGAACCGGGTGACGAGCACGTTGGTCTCCGACAGGTAGAACTGCTGGGTCCGGTGGGTCGCCGATTCGGGCTGGATCGACCAGCGTCCGGCGTCCGGATCGAGGAGCGACCCGAACAGCGACGGCGCGTCGGCACGCGGCCAGCACATCCAGTCGATGTCGCCCAGATTCGACACGAGCGCGAGCGTCTCGCAGTCGCCGATCACGCCGTGGTCGTCGATCTCGGGCGTGTCCGGGCGAGCGTCTTCGGTGGCGTGTGTGGTCACGGGACACGGGTACCCCTTCCGGGTGACGGCAAACGCGGCGGCTGAGCCTCGAGACGAGCCGTCCGGCACGGTGGCACACTCGGGGCATGACGACATTCGCCCACAAGCCGGTGATCGAGGGTGACCGCACCGTCCTCCGGCCGATCGTGGCCGCCGACGCCGAGTCGATGTTCGCCGATCTCGCCGACGAGGAGGGGATGCGCCTGACCGGTTCTCAGGGGACGTTCGACCGGCCGACGATCGAGGCGTGGACGGCCAGCCGGGGCGACACCGACGATCGGCTCGACCTCGCAGTCACCGACCCGGTCGACGGTTCGTGGCTGGGTGAGGTCGTGATCAACGAGGTCGATCCCGACAACCGGTCGTGCAACTTCCGGATCGCGTTGAGCGCCCACGCGCGGAATCGTGGTGTCGGCACCGAGGCCACGCGTCTGCTCGTCGACTACGTCTTCGAAGAGATCGAGCCCGCCGTGAACCGGATCTCGCTCGGCGTGTACACCTTCAACCCGAGGGCGATCGCGGTGTACGAGCGTGTCGGGTTCGTCCGCGAGGGGGTGCTCCGACAGACACTTCGCTGGGATGGAGCGTTCGTCGACGAGGTCGTGATGGCGATGCTCCGCAGCGACTGGGAGACCGGACGACGCTGACCCGTCACCCGGCGAGCAACTTCCGACTGCACTGTTCGCCGCGGTCGAACAACGTCGACCGACGCGACCGGTTCCAGACGTCCTGGAGGGTGCCCCGCTCGTATGCCTCGACGACGACGGGTGCGACGTACGACGAGCGTGCGACGTCGCGCGTGTTGCCGAGTCGGGCGGCGACGCCGTCGTAGGCGGCGAGGAGGGGATCGTCCGATGTCGAGTCGCGAGCGAGGTCGGGTGCCATGAGTTCGGTCACCATCGTCGCCGTCGCGCCCCACGTACGGAGCTCTTTCGCCGTCATCTCGAGGCCGCTCCACGTCGACAGTGCGTCGGCCACCGAGTCGCCGGTGAGACGTCCGCCCTCGGGTCCGGTGAAGATCGGTTCGCCCGGGGCGAGCCCGCGGGCGTGGCAACGGAGTACCGGGTCGGCGATCGCCCGGTCGGTGACCAGGATGTCCCGGTCGATGCCGCCCTTCGCGGTGAAGCGGAGCCGCAGGTTCGATTCCTCGGCGCTCACGTGCCGCCGGAGCAGCGTGGTGGCTCCGTACGATTCGTGTTCGTCGGCGTAGCGATGCGATCCGACGCGAATGAGCGTGTGGTCGATGAGTGCGATGACGCCGGCGACGTCGCTCGCCGGATCGCTCCCGCACGCGGCGAGATGTCGTCGGATCTCGGCTCGCAGCCGTGGCAGTCGCTCGCCGATGCGCCCCAGTCGTGCGAACTTCGCCGCGTCCGCCGCCGCGCGGAACGCCTCGTGGTACCGGTACTGCGTCCTGCCCTCGTCATCGACACCGACCGCCTGGATGTGGCACCGTTCGTCGGCGGCGATCCGCACATCGGACCACGCCGGGGGGATCGCCAGGAGGTCGATGCGATCGCGCGCCCGACCGGTGACCCGGCGGGCGTCGGCGCCGACGTAGCTGAATCCGGAGCCTCGCCGCTGCCGAACGATGGGCAGCGAAGACGGGTCGACGTGCCGGAGCCCTGCCTCGCGTGCGACGGTCGTCGGGTCGATCACGCTCATGGCGCCGCGACCCTCGAACGATCGACAACTGCTGTCGTGGCGGCGGGCCGGTGCGTGAACACGGACGGCCGATACCCCGACTCGATGTCGGCGAACCCTCAGATCGGCAGGTCGAATCGACACGTGACGGTCACGCGTCCACCCCGGACGTCGATCGACACCTGGTCGGCCAGTGCCTGTACCACGTGCAGGCCCCGTCCGCGTACGCTCGTCGTCGGAACCGGGCCGGCGGGAGGGAGCGGGATGCCGGTCGAGTCGGCGGCGACGGCCACCTGGACACCACCGTCGACCTCGATCGTGATCTCCACCGGGCCGCCCGCGCCGTACTCGATCGCGTTGGTGACGATCTCGCTGACCGCCAGGGTGATCGCGTCGAGCCATGCTGCGTCGGAGGACGCCAAGCGGGAGACGTCGCGGACACGACGACGGACGGCGGCGATCTCGCGGCGATCGCGCACCGTCAGGTGCTCACGCGACACATCGTTCGCCACGACGATGTTCTAGCGGAACCGGTGGGTCGGGGCGCGGAGGGTCAGCCGGGGCTGACGGTGAGGTGGCGATCGAGCCCGCTGATCTCGAGGAGCCTGACCACCGGCTTGCTCGGCGCGACGAGCGTGACGTCGCCGCCGGTGTCGCGAGCAGAGGACGTGAGTGCGACGAGCACGCCGAGCCCGCTCGAGTCGATGAACTCGACGCCGCTCAGATCGAAACGAGCCGAACCGTACGAAGTGAGCATCGACTCGCCGGCCTCCCGAACCGCAGGTGCCGTGTGGGCGTCGATCTCGCCGCGCACCGTCGCCGTCGCGTCGGTCCGTTCGATGATGATCGGGTCGGGCGTTTCCACGGCAATGCACAAGCGCTCGCCAGGGGCGGCGAGCAGCGCCATTCTGACCCATCCCGGGGCGTCGCGCATGTCACCCGTCGGGGTGAAACGTGTCCTCCTGGCTCGCTGCCACGCCCCGGTCGTTGCAGGAGATGCACCTCACTTCCTAATCTGCTCGTGTGGTCGACGGTCGGAACCACCCGCGCAGCGACCGTGCAACCGAACCATTGGGTGCGCTGCGGCGAGCGGTCGACGATCTCCATCAGGCGGTCGACGAACGGTCGTCGCTCGGCACCGCCGGTCTCGACGTGCACCGGTACGGCTCTTCACTGGTGGCGCTCGCGCGCGTGCTGCCGGGTGTCGAACAGGCGTTGGTGCGGTACGGAGACGGCCGATTCCCGTTCGTGCCGCTCACGCCGCTGCTGGTCGCCGATGTGCGGTCGCTCGGCCTCGACATCGACCTCGAGATCGACGATTCGGCCCGGTCGACCGAGTCGGTCGGGTACGACGACGGCGGCTCGTGGTGGGGCGCGATGTACGTGATGCAGGGGTCGCGGCTCGGCTCGACGGTGATCGCGGAGCGGTTGGCCGTCGATCTGCCCGACGTGCCGCGCTCGTACTTCGACGCCGCCGCCACCGACGCCCGTCCCGCCTGGGCGGCCTTCCGCGTCGCCGCCCGCGCCGCGTTCGACGGCGGACAGGCCGACCTCGACCGAGCCGTTCACTCGGCGCGAGCGGTGTTCGACGCCTTGCTCGTCGAGTTGGTACGAGCCGACGAACCGGTTGTTCGGGAAGGAGTCGCGACATGACGGGATACCTGGTTCGCGGCGAGCTGATCGATCTGCACAACTGCGAGGACGAACCGATCCACATCCCCGGGTCGGTGCAACCGCACGGAGCGTTGATCGCCTTCGACGCCGATCTCGTGGTCCAGGCCGCGTCGTCGAACATCAGCGACTGGTTCGGCAACTCGCCGGACGAGATCGTCGGGAGCCACCTCGGCGAGCTCCTCGACGACGTCGCCGCCGAGACGGTCGAGGCCGAGCTCGCTCGCGCCGCCGAAGGACGCGTCGACGAGATCCAGTTCGTGCTCGACGGCGATCGGTACTCCGGGGCGTTGTACGCCTCGACCGGGTGGTTCGTGCTCGAACTCGAGGCGGTTCGCCAGACCAACCTGCCGCTCTCGCTCGTGCGCAGCGCGACGATGGAGTTGAACCAGACGTCGACGATCGCGGCGACCGCCGATGCTGCTGCCGCAGCCGTGCGTGAGATCACCGGCTTCGACCGGGTGATGGTCTACCGGTTCGACGAGCAGTGGAACGGCCAGGTGATCGCCGAACGCAAGCGCGACGATCTCAACACCTTCCTCGGCCTGCGCTATCCGTCGACCGACATCCCGGCCCAGGCCAGGGATCTGTACCGACGCAACTGGCTCCGGGTCATTCCCGACATCCATTTCGAACCTGCTCCGATCGAGCCGCACGACCTGACCCCCGACGGCACGCCGCTCGACCTCAGCGATTCGACGATCCGGAGCGTCTCGCCGATCCACGTCGAGTACCTGAGTCACATGGGCGTGACGGCGTCGATGTCGATCTCGTTGATCATCGACGACGAGCTGTGGGGGCTGATCGCCTGCCACCACTACTCGGGGCCGCACCGCCCTCCTCCGCCCGTCCGGAACACCGCCGAATACATCGGCCAGCTCGCATCGGTGCGCTTGGGTGACTGCGAACGGAACCACGAACGGCAACGCACGACCGAGCTGACGAACCTGGCGAACGCGCTGGGCGACATCCTGCTCGCGAACGACCACCGGTCGCTGACGACCTTGCTCGCCGAACACGAGGCCGACGTGCTCAAGCTGGCGAACGCCACGGGCGCGGCGATCCGGATCGGTGACGACGTCGTGCGGTTCGGCACGGTGCCTCCGGCGGCGGTGACCTGGTCGGTGCTCGATCATTGGAGTGCCGACGACGATGCGTTCGCGTGCGAGCATGCCGCATCGATCGAGCCCGGCGCCGAGCCGTACGCCGATGTCGCAGCGGGCATCCTGGCGATGTCGATGTCGGGCGACCGTGACGATCTGGCCGTGTGGTTCCGCCCCGAACAGGTGGAGTTCGTCGACTGGGCGGGCGACCCGTACGAGAAGGAAGTGGCCGCCGAGCGACCCGGCGTGCGGCTCGCCCCGCGGCGGAGTTTCGAACTCTGGCGGGAGGTCGTCCGGGGACGCAGCGAGCCATGGGCCGAACCCGAGATGGCTGCGGCCTACCGCTTCACGAGGCACCTCATCTCGTCGAAGCTGCGTCGCGACCGCGAAGCGGTGTCGATCGCCGACGATCTGATGAAGGTCGCGCTCCCGGCTCGGCTGCCGTCGGTCCCGGGCTACGCACTCGACGCTCACTACGCACCGGACGGTCAGGGTCGCGTCGGCGGAGACTGGTACGACGTCGTCACGCTGGGCGACCGGACGGCGTTCGTCGTCGGCGACGTCGCCGGGCACGGACTCAGAGCCGCGAGCACCATGACGCAGGCACGCAACTCGTTGCGGGCGTACCTCGCCGACGACCCCGACCCGACGGTCGCGGCCGCCAAGCTCGACCGGCTGCTGCGCACGATGCTGCCCGGTGAACTCGTCACGCTGGTCGTCGCCGTGCTCGATCACGAGTCGAGTCGCGTCCGGTTGTGCGGCGCCGGACACCTCCCGCCGCTGGTCATCGACGCCCACGGCGCGCAGCACACGTCCATGCCGGTGAACCGCTTGCTCGGCGCATTCGACGGGCCGTACGAGGCCGTCGAGTTCGAACTGGTGCCCGGTCAGATGTTGCTGATGTACAGCGACGGACTCGTCGAGAAGCCCGGTCGCGACATCGACGAGGGTCTCGGGGTGCTCCGGCGCGAATCACAGCTGCTGGCCGAGGCGTCGATCGACGGCTGGGCCGAGCGTTTGGCCGATCTGATGGCCGGGCTCGATCCCCACGACGACGTCACCGCCCTCGCGGTCCGTCGTCTCTGACGTGCGGCCGAGACCTCGACGCGAGTACGCGAGCAGTCCTCCACCTTGGATAGGGCCACTTAACGTCTGCGACAAGGCACCCTGACTCGTCGAGTGATAGGGTGCTGTCCGCATGAGGGCGGGGCGAGACCCGGCCCGACGCACGGCCCTCGGCGGGAGCCCGTGCTGGCGTGACGGGTCTCGCCCCACTCGTGCCACGAACCGCCGTGCCGCCGCAGCCGCTCGAGGCGCTGCCGTTCGGCCCCGTTCTGTCGGCATACTCAGAGACGTGGCTTCCCCCCGCCATCGACGACTCCCGATAGTCGGCGGCCTCGTCATGACCGCTGTCGTGGCATTCGTCGCGTGTGGATCCGATTCGGCGGCCGAGCTCTCCGCGCCCGGCGAGCGTGGCAGACAGCTGTCGACCGACCTCGGCTGTGCGGGTTGCCACGGCGGTGACGACCGGGAGGCCACGATCGGCCCCGACTGGACCGGGTCGTGGGGCACCGAGGTCGAACTCGACGACGGGTCGACCGCGACGTTCGACGCGCTCTACGTCGAACGTTCGGTGCGGTCGCCCGACGCGCAACGGCGCACCGGCGACTGGATCCGCATGCCCGAGTACCGTGCCGACCAGCTCACCGACGAC
Organism: Ilumatobacter fluminis; assembly: GCF_004364865.1. NCBI lineage: Bacteria > Bacillati > Actinomycetota > Acidimicrobiia > Acidimicrobiales > Ilumatobacteraceae > Ilumatobacter > Ilumatobacter fluminis. The sequence continues at coordinate 2,964,171 of NZ_SOAU01000001.1, read as the reverse complement.
GAACTGGCCGATATCGTCGTCTACCTGGAGGAGCTGGGATGACCGACGTCATCGACACACCCGCGACGGTCGACGACGAGCTCGAACGCCGCACCACTCGTCGCCGTGTGATCACGATTGCGATCGTCGCCTTCGTCGTGCTGGCGGTCGGGTTGGCGGTCGGCTTCACCCGGTCGTCCGAGCCCACCCCGAACTGGGTCGAGCTGAGCACGCCGGTCGAGATGCCCGACATCGTCCTCACCGACACCGACGGTGAGCCGTACGACCTGCGAGCCGAATCGGAGGGGAGGGTGACGCTGCTCTACTTCGGCTACCTGAACTGCCCCGACGCCTGCCCGATCCACATGGCGGTCCTCGATCACACCTTCGAACAGCTGGCTCCCGACGTGCGGGCGTCGATCGACGTCGTCTTCGTGACCACCGACCCCGAACGCGACAGCCCAGCCGATCTCGGCGCCTTCCTCGGCCGGTTCGACCCCGACTTCGTCGGGCTGACCGGCTCGGCCGACGATCTGCGCGACGCACAGGTCGCCGCCGGCGTCCCGGTGGCGGTGGTCGAACCGGCCGACGCCGACGGCGAGTACCTCGTCGGTCACGCGACCCAGGTCGTCGTGTTCGACGCCGACGGTGTCGCCCGTCGGGTCTACCCGTTCGGCGTGCGGCAGTCCGATTGGCTCGCCGACCTGCCCCGGCTGGTGACGGAGTGAGACGAGCGATGGTGGCGCTGGCCGCAGCACTCGTCCTCGCTGCGTGCGGCGGCGACGATGCCGACGAACTCGTCGTCGAGCAGCCACGGATCGGCGCCACACCGATCGGCGCCGATGCGGCGCTCTACTTCGGCGTCACGTCGCCGCTCGACGACCGGCTCGTCGGCGTCGACACCGACGTTGCGGGCGTCACCTCCCTGCACGTCACGGGCAGCGCCGACGGGACGATGATCGAGGTCGACGAGTTCGAACTCCCGGCCGACACCCAGGTGCTCTTCGAACCGTTCGGCGACCACGTCATGCTCGAACAGGTGGTGCGCGAACTCGAGCCGGGCGACGAGGTCGAGGTCACGCTGCGGTTCGCCGAGCACGCTCCGGTCCAGGTCAGCGCCGACGTTTCGCAGCTGTACGAGCTGGCGTGGGAAGATTCGTGAAGGAGATGACGACATGAGGTGGTGGTGCTCACAGCTGTACGAGCCGTGGTCGTGGACCCCGCGCCCGTACATCGGTGTCTGGGTGGTCGTCGCGACCCTCGCGATCATCCGATGGCGGGCGCTGCGCGGCCGCAAGGCGGCGACCGGCAGCATCGACCTGACGACTCGGCAACGGGTCTGGTTCTGGCTCGGCCTGTTCTTCCTGTGGCTGGCCTCCGACTGGCCCGTCGGCGCGCTCGGAGCGGGCTACCTCGCGTCGGTCCACATGACGCAGTACATGCTGTACACCTTCGCCGCGGCGCCGCTGTTCGTGCTCGCGGCTCCCGAGTGGTGGGTTCGTCAGGTGCTGGCCCGCACACGGTCGTATCGCCTCGTCGGCTGGCTCGCCCGGCCCGTCCACGCCGTGATCATCGCCAACGGCGTGATGATCGCCACGCACTCGCCCTGGACGGTCGACACCCTGCGGGGCACGCAGCTCGGCTCGTTCCTGCTCGACGTGCTGTGGATGATCAACGGCCTGGTGCTGTGGTACCCCGTCATCTCATCGCTGCCCGAGCACCGGGTGCAGTCGCCGCTCGGCCGTTCCGGATATCTGTTCCTGGCGGCCGGTGTCGCAGCGCTGATCCCGGCCGGGTTCCTCACCTTCTCGTCGAGCCCGCTCTACTCGAGCTACGAGATCGCGCCCCGAGTCGGTCTCGATGCGCTCGACGACCAGCAGCTCGCCGGTGCGATCATGAAGGTGGGCGCGATGCCCGTCATCTGGATCACGATTGCCGCCATCTGGATCAAATGGGCGGCCGCCGAGCGGGCCGCCGACGAGGCGGCGATGAAGGCGGCGAAAGCCGCAGCGGCTGCGGAGCGCGAAGCCGACGTCTGACCGGCGCGGGCCGTGCGGTCGCTCAGTCGGCTGCCGCCCAGGCGCTCTCGACCAACGATTCGAGGACGGCCTCGTCGACGGCGTCGAGGCGCTTGATGTAGAGACAGCCCTTGCCGGTCGTGTGCGGCCCCAGATCGTCGAAGCGCGGATCGGGCTCGGCGGCGTAGCCGTCCCACACGCCATAGATCGTGATCGCCGCCTTGCGCGGCGAGAATCCGACGACGAACCAGTCGTTGGTGCCGGTCGTGTTCGTGTACTCCTGGCGGCCGAACCCGACGATCGACGGCCCCCACATCTCGGCCGGAGCGCCGGTGATGCGTTCCATCATCGTCCGGACTTCGTGCCCCTCGGCGCGCCGTCGCTCGCCGGGCACCGAGTCGAGGAACGTCTCGACGTCGTCGCCGGTCGGCTGGGTCTTGATCGTCGCCATGCGGTCAGTCTCGCGTGCGTCAGGGCAATGGCTCGCCCATCGATGCCTGCACGAGTGCATAGACGTCGCCGCGATCGAGCCGGACGTCGAGCGCCCGGCTCGTGTCGACGATGCGTTCGGGTCGTTGGGTACCGATGATCGCGATCGGTGCCGACGGATGGGCCAGCACGAATGCGATGGCGACGTGGGAGCGGTCGACGCCTTCCCGTTCCGCGATCGAATCCAACACGTCGAGCACGGCCGGTTCGACGCCGTCGCCGGTGGCCAGTCGCCCACCGGCGAGTGGGCTCCACACGAGCGGGACGACGTCGTGGGTCATGGCGTCGTCGAACGTGCCGTCGAGCATCGGGGTGAGTTGGAGGATCGAATACTCGGGCTGCGTCGCTGCCAACGGGAACGGGAGATGAGCGCGGAGCGCTGCGGTCTGGGCGGGGGTGTGGTTGGAGACGCCGACCTCACGGATCTTGCCCTGTTCGCGAAGCGTCGTGAGCGTGGCGGCCACATCGGCGGGATGGGCGTACATGTCGGGCCGGTGGATCTGGTACAGGTCGATCGTGTCGACACCGAGTCGGCGCAACGACGCCTCGCAGGCCTCCGTGATCCACTCGGGCGACGAGTCGTACGGAGTCGGCGGCGTGATGCCGCCCTTGGTCGCCAGCACCATGCGATCACGCAGACCTGGGGTCGACGCGAGCACTTTGCCGAGGAGCTCTTCGACGGTGCCGAAGCCGCCTTCGCCGTCGTAGCCGTAGATGTCAGCCGTGTCGATCAGGTTCATGCCCGCATCGAGCGCCGTCTCGACCAGCCGGCGGGCGGTGTCGATGTCGTCGGTGTCGGCCCGCCACTGCCCGTAGGCGATCGGTCCGACCTCGCCGAGTGAGCCGATGGTGCGTGGTACGGTGCGGACGATCGAGGCCATGACCCGGACGCTACCGACCCGACGAAGGGCGTCCCGAACGTCGGGCGGATCGTGGCGCCGAGCGGATTCGCTGTTTCGCCGTGGCCAGGATCGGGCAAGATGGCTGCGTGGACGGTGCGTCGACGTATCGGGTGCAGCTGCACCCCGGTTTCGGTTTCGGCGATGCTGCCGCCATCGCGGACTATCTGGCCGACCTCGGGGTGACGCATCTGTACTGCTCGCCGTACCTCCAGGCAGCGCCGGGGAGCACGCACGGATACGACGTCGCCGATCCGCACCGGGTGAACGCCGAGCTCGGCGGATTCGATGCACACGACACCCTCGTCGCCGCCTTGGCCGACCACGGACTCGGACAGATCCTCGACATCGTGCCGAACCACATGGTGACGGACGCGACGAACCCCTGGTGGTGGGACGTCCTCGCGAACGGTGCAGCGAGTCGCTTCGCCCCCGTGTTCGACATCGGCTGGCACGAACGGCCCGACGGCGTGACCGATCCGGTGCTCGTCCCGGTGCTCGGCGACCACTATGGCCGGGTCCTCGAGAGCGGGGAGCTGTCGATCGAGCGCCTCGGCGCCCGCTTCGTCGTCCGCTACTACGACCACCGGTTCCCGCTGGCACCACGAACGTACGAGTCGGTGCTCGCCGGCGCAGCCGACCGGGCCGGTTCGTCGGCCCTGGCCGACCTCGCCGAGTCGTTCGGCGCCCTGCCGATGCCACGGGTCAGCGAGGCCGAGGCGGCCCGGGCGCGCCACGATCTCGTCGAGCGCCTCGTCGCCGATCTCATCGAGCTGTTCGACGAGGACCCGTCGATCGCTGCCGCCGTCGACGAGGAGCTCCGGACGGTCAACGGGGAGAACGACCGGCTCGACGCGCTGCTGACACGGCAGAACTACCGGTTGGCGCGCTGGCGGACCGCCAGCGACGAGCTCGACTATCGACGATTCTTCAACATCGACTCCTTGATCGGCGTCCGGGTCGAAGACCCTGCGGTGCTCGAGACCACCCACGAACTCATCCTCCGGCTCGTCGCCGACGGGGTCGTTGACGGGCTCCGGGTCGATCATGTCGACGGGTTGCGCGACCCGGAGCAGTACCTCGACCGGCTGGCCGACGCGACCGACGACACCTACGTGGTGGTCGAGAAGATCCTCGAAGGCCACGAGAACCTGCCGTCGTGGCGATCGGCCGGCACCTCGGGCTACGACTTCCTGATCCGGGTCAACGACCTGTTCGTCGACTCGGGCAACGAGGCCGCGATGTCGGACTGCTACGCCGACTTCACCGGGGAGTCGACCGACTACCACGAGATCGTGCACGCGGCCAAGCACCAGATCATGCGCGACGAGTTGGTGACCGAGGTCGAGCGCGTCACCGATCTCCTCGCCGACGCCTGCGCGTCTCGGCGACGTCACAGCGACCACACACGCCGGGAACTGCGCGACGCGTTGCGGGAGTACGTGGCCCACTTCCCGGTGTACCGAACGTACGTCGCCGGCGGCAGGCCGACGAGCGCCGCCGACCGCGACGTCATCGGAGCGGCCGTCGGCGCGACCCGGTCGGCGCGCCCCGACATCGACGCCGAACTCGTCGACCTGATCGGGCGTCTCGCCGTCGGCGACGAGTCCGACGGTGGCGAGTTCGCGGCGAGGGTGCAGCAGTTGACCGCCCCGGTCATGGCCAAAGGCGTCGAGGACACGGCGTTCTACCGCTACCACCGGCTGATCTCGCTGAACGAGGTCGGCGGCGACCCGTCGAGGTTCGGGCGATCCGTCGACGAGTTCCATCGGCTGACGGCTGCGTCGGCGAGTGCCTGGCCGAACGCCATGAACACCCTGTCGACGCACGACACGAAACGCAGCGCCGACGTACGGGCACGGCTCAACGTGCTGTCGGAGGTTCCGAGCGAATGGTCGGCCACGGTGGAGCGGTTGGCAGAACTGGCGACGCCGCATCGGTCGTTCGACGATCTGAACGCCGAGTACCTGCTCTTCCAGACGCTCGTCGGCGCCTGGCCGATCGACGCCGAACGCGCCGTGGCCTTCATGGACAAGGCGACTCGTGAAGCGAAGGTGCACACCTCGTGGGTCGACCCCGACCCCGAGTACGACCTGGCGATCGCCGCGTTCACGCGGGCGGTCGTCGGCGACGATCGGATCGCCACCGAGATCGAGCGGTTCCTCCGGGAGAACGACGTCGTCGGGCGTGGCCGCCGCAACTCGCTCGCCCAGACTGCGCTGTTGCTGACGGCACCCGGCGTGCCCGATACGTACCAGGGATCCGAGCTGTGGGACCTGAGCCTCGTCGATCCGGACAACCGGCGTCCGGTCGATGTCGACCTCAGGCGTCTCGTCGCCGCCGAGTCCGCCGCAGCATCGGCCGCCGACGTGCTTGCCCGCAGCGACCGTGGCGACCCGAAGTTCTGGATGACCCGCCACCTACTCCGCCTCCGCCGCGAACGGACGCACTCCTTCACCGGGTCCGACTACGAACCGCTCGCGGTCGATGGCGCTCGTTCGGGCCAGGTGGTCGCCTTCGCCCGCCCCGACCTGTCGGTCGTCGTCCCGACGCTGGGCGGCGACGACTGGTCGGGCACGACGGTCGAGACGCCGCCCGGCGACTGGACCGACGCACTGTCGGGCCGACGATTCGACGGCGGCAGCATCCGACTCGACGAACTCTTCGCCGACTTTCCCGTCTCCGTCCTCACCCGGGGTGCCCGCTGATGTTGCGGTACGAGGTGTGGGCACCGTCGGCCGCAGCGGTGGGCCTCGAGGTCGACGGGCGGAGGTTCGACCTCGCCGTCGATGGGGGCGGCTGGTGGACGACCGACGAGATCGTCCCCGAATCGGGCGCTCGCTACGGGTTCTCGGTCGACGGGAGCGATCCACTGCCCGACCCGCGGTCGCCCTCCCAGCCCGACGGTGTGCACGCAGCGTCCGAGTGGGTCGACAACACGGCGTTTGCGTGGACCGACCACGACTGGCGGGGTGTCCCGCTCGCCGGCGCCGTGCTGTACGAGCTCCACGTCGGCACGTTCACGCCCGGCGGCACCTTCGACGACGCGATCGCGATGCTGCCGTACCTCCGGGGCCTCGGCGCCGACGCCGTCGAGGTGATGCCGGTCGCGTCGTTCCCCGGTGAACGGGGCTGGGGATACGACGGGGTCGGCTTGTTCGCTCCACACGCCGCATACGGCGGGCCCGATGCGATGAAACGGTTCGTCGACGCATGCCACGATCACGGCATCGGCGTGGTGCTCGACGTGGTCTACAACCACCTCGGCCCGTCGGGGAACTACCTCGGTCGGTTCGGGCCGTACTTCTCCGAGCGCCACCACACCAACTGGGGGCCCGCCGTCAACCTCGACGGACCTGGCAGCGACGAGGTCCGTCGCTTCGTCGTCGACAACGCGCTCATGTGGCTTCGCGACTATCACGTCGACGGACTGCGTCTCGACGCCGTGCACGCGCTCGTCGACGACTCGGCGGTGCACCTGCTCGAGCAACTCGCCGACGAGGTCGCAGCACTGTCGAGTCACGTCCGCCGACCCCTGTTCCTCGTCGCCGAGAGCGACCTGAACGACCCGCGGTTCGTCCGATCGCACGACGCCGGCGGGTTCGAACTCGACGCCTCGTGGGCCGATGAATGGCATCACGCCCTCCGTTCGGTGCTCACGGGCGACACGAGCGGCTACTACGCCGATTTCGGCACGCTCGAACACCTCGCCAAGGCGTTGCGTCAGGCCTGGGTGTACGACGGCATCTGGTCGGAGCATCGCGGCCGTCACCACGGCCGCCCGCCGACCGGACTGAGCGGTTCACAGTTCGTGGTGTGCACCCAGAACCACGACCAGGTCGGGAACCGGGCGGTCGGCGATCGACCGAGCCGCAACATGTCGGACGGCCGGCTCCGCATCGCTGCGGCGCTCCTGCTCACCTCGCCCTTCACGCCGATGCTCTTCCAAGGCGAGGAGTGGGGAACGACGACGCCGTTCCAGTACTTCACCGACCACGACGATCCCGAACTCGGTCGGGCGGTCAGCGAGGGGCGTCGGAACGAGTTCTCGTACTTCGGGTGGGATCCGGCCGACGTGCCCGACCCGCAGGACCGTTCGACGTTCGAGCGGTCGAAGCTCGACTGGTCGGAGTTCGACGACGACATCCATCGGTCGATGTCCGACTGGTACCGCGAACTGATCGGGCTGCGTCGGGCGTTCCCGTGTCTGTCCGACCCGCGCCTCGACCGGATCGACGTCGAGGTCGACGCCGACAGCCGAACGCTGACCGTCCGGCGCGGCGACATCGACGTGCTGGTCAACCTCGGCACCGGCACCCACCGGTTCCCGACCAGCGGACGACTGATCGCCGCCTCCGACCCCGCGGTCGTCGTGCGCGACGGCGAGGCCGTCGTCCCACTCGACGCCGTCGCCCTCGTCCACCGCTGACCCCGGTGTCCCGCCGCCGAACGTTCTCGGCGGCTGTGGTCCGGGGTCTCGGACTGTGTTCACCGAGATGGTGTGGTGTCGGGTGTTGCGGGGGTTTCTCGGCGGCTGTGGTCCGGGATCTCGGACTGTGTTCACCGAGATGGTGTGGTGTCGGGTGTTGCGGGGGTTTCTCGGCGGCTGTGGTCCGGGATCTCGGACTGTGTTCACCGAGATCGTGAGGCGTCGGGTGCTGCGAGGTTTCTCGGCGGCTGTGGTGCGGGATGTCGGACCCAGTTCACCGAGTTGGTGTGGCGGTCGGCGTCGTCAGCGCTTCTTGCGGAGCAGGACCTCTTGGGCGATCGAGGCGGCGTGCACGCCCGACTCGGTATATGCGTCGGCGGTGACGAGGCCACGTGCGTTCGACAAACCGTTGGCTCGGGCGTCGAACCAGTGCCACTCGTCTGCCCGGCTCGGTCGGTGGAACCAGACGGCATGGTCGAGGCTGGCGCCCTGGAACCAGTGCCGGTCGTTCTCCCGTCCGGCGAACTCGGGATGCAGCGCTCGCGCCGGACGACTCGGCGCGGCGTCCGACATGAACGCCAGACCGCACGCGTGCACCGCCGGATCGTCCGGCAACGCGGCGTCGAGACGGATCCAGTAGCCGATCCGGCCGTCGGGGGAGACGACCTTGCGTCGCTCGAGCAACGCACCCCACGAGTGATCGCTGGTTTCGGGGTCGTCGGGGCGGGGGAGCGCGTCGGGCACCCCGCCGACGGTGACGTCGGCTTCGTCCTCCGGTGACTGGAACGACGCGGACAGGTTGAGGATGGCGCCGGCGGATTGACGGGCGACGACCTGCCGGGTGCTGAACGAGCGGCCGTCTCGGAGCCGCTCCACCTCGAACCGGACCGGTTCGTCGGGCGTGCCGGGGCGGATGAAGTACGAGTGCAGCGAGTGAACGGGGCGTTCGGCGTCGACGGTCTCGATCGCGGCTCGAAGCGCCTGCGCCACGACCTGGCCGCCGAACAGACGCCCACCCCACGGATACTCGGCCGTTGTACCCACGTAGGTGTCGGGGCCGTGCGGTTCGAGGGTCAGGAGATCGACGAAGTCGACCGTTCGATACGTGGGCGTGGCCATCCGTGCAGTCTTCCCGTTCGGGCGCTCGATCGACGATTCGGAAATAAGACAGTTGACTGATTAAGACAGTTGTCGTATTCTGCGCCCATGGCGTCACGCGGGGAGACCGCACGCATTGCGTTGATCGAGGCCGGTGAGCAGCTCTTCGCCGAGCGAGGCATCGAAACCGTCTCGTTGCGCGACATCTCTGCCGCCGCCGGCCAACGCAACCACTCGGCTGCGCAGTACCACTTCGGCGACCGTGCCGGACTCGTGGCGGCCGTGTTCGAGTATCGAATGGGCGAGGTCAACCGACGTCGTCACCGCATGCTCGACCAGGCCATCGCCGAGGGCCGCGACGGCTCGCTCCTCGTCCTGGTCGACGCGGCGATCCGTCCGCTCCTCGAGGTGGTCGACGAGACCGGCGGTTGGTATGCGCGTTTCCTCGTCCGTACCCGATGGGACACGTTCGCTCGCGACGTCGTCGCCGATCTGCCGGTGCTGTCGAGCTTCCGTCGCGTGGTCGATCTGGTCGTCGTCCATCTCGACGGCGATCGCGACCAGCAGCTGCGTCGCGTCGATCAGATGAGCACCCTGTTCGTCGGCACGATCGCCGGCTGGGAATGGCGCCGCCACGAGCGCGAGTCCCGTCAACCGGCTGCCGACCTCTGCGACGAACTCGTCGCGACCTGCCACGCCGTTCTCACCGCACGCGTCAGCGTGTCCGAAACCACCGGGAGTTCCACATGACCGACACCGCCGAAGCCCCGGCCTCGTTCCGATCCGGCCTCCGGTTCGGGCCCCAGGTCGCAGCCCGGGTCCCCGACTCGTGGGCTGACGAGCCGTACACCCGCTTCGAGGTGATCCCGAAGAGCCCGACCATCGGCGCCGAGATCGTCGGTGTCGACCTGACGGCGCTCGACGACGAGACGTTCGCCGACATCCACCGAGCGCTGCTCGAATGGAAGGTGCTGTTCTTCCGTGACGCCGGCCTCGACCCCGAGTCGCACGCTGCGCTGGGCGCCCGCTGGGGCGAACTCGAGTTCCACCCGTTCCTGACCAACGCCCCCGACCGGCCGACCGCCGTCCGGTTCGAGAAGAACGACGCCGTCGGCGGTTACGAAAACGTGTGGCACAGCGACGTCAGTTGGCGGGCGGTGCCGTCACTCGGCTCGCTCTTGCGCGCCGTCGAGGTACCTGCCGCCGGTGGGGACACGCTGTGGGCCGACATGGGCGCGGCCTACGACTGCCTCCCCGACGACGTCAAGCAGCGGATCGACGGCATGCAGGCCGTGCACGACTGGATCGATACGTTCGGTGCGCTCATGACCGAGGAGCAGCGTGAGGCGACCCGGCGTGACTTCCCGCCGTCGGTCCATCCGGTGGTGCGTACTCACCCGGAGACCGGCCGCAAGACGCTGTACGTGAACGCCATCTTCACGACCGAACTGGTCGGCCTCGACCCGGCCGAGGGCGATGCGCTGCTCGAGTACTTGTGCCGGCAGGCCGACTATCCCGAGTATCAGTGTCGCTGGTCGTGGACGCGGGGCGATCTGGCGATCTGGGACAACCGGGCGACGCAGCACTACGCCACCTCCGACTACCACCCCCAACGACGGGTGATGGAGCGGATCACGGTCATCGGCGACCACCCGTTCTGACCGATATCCTGTCGATCGTGGGCCGCCACCGGCCCCCGGACGAGGGAGCCGTACCCGGAGCGCGACAAGACGGCCAGGAAGAAGTCGCCATGGCATGGCTCGTCCTTGTCGTCTCCGGAGTCCTCGAAGCGGTCTGGGCAACCGCACTCGGCCGGTCGGAGAACTTCAGCCGGCTCGCCCCGACGGTCGTGTTCGGGGTCGGTCTCGCGCTCAGCATGGCCGGGTTGGCCTACGCAATGCGTGAACTCCCGGTCGGTACCTCGTACGCGATCTGGGTCGGCATCGGTGCCGTCGGCACGGTCGTGTTCGCGATGGCCACCGGCCAGGAGTCGGTGTCGCTCCTCAAGCTGGCGTTCCTCGCCGGCATCGTCGGTTGCGTGATCGGCCTCAAGCTGTCCCACTGACGGCTCGATGCCGTCGCCGGCGCCGCTCGGTCGGTGGGCCGACCGTTCGACCCTGGGAGCGGTGCCGAGGTCGACTTCAGCAGTGCTGAACTCCTGTTGCAGTTTCTTCACTCATCGCTACGGTCGGCGCCGGCGATGACCGCCTCCAGCACAGCGTCGTGCCCGGAAAGGTCGACGACCCGGCCGACTCGTTCGAGTCGGCCGGGTCACCCTTTTCGTGGCGGACGCGTCGTGTCGCCGCGATCCCCCCGGTTGCGGCTGGAACGAAGGAGACAGAGACCCATGATCGACGAGAAGCTCGAGGACGTCCTCGACGAGGTGCTGCGCCGCAACCCCGGTGAGCTGGAGTTCCATCAAGCGGTCCGTGAGGTGCTCGAGAGCCTCGGCCCGGTCGTGGCGAAGCATCCCGAACTGCTCGAACACAAGATCGTGCAGCGCCTCTGCGAACCCGAGCGTCAGCTGGTGTTCCGCGTGCCGTGGCAGGCAGACGACGGCGAGATCCACATCAACCGTGGCTTCCGGATCGAGTTCAACAGCGCGCTCGGCCCGTACAAGGGTGGCCTGCGCTTCCATCCGTCGGTCAACACGGGGATCGTGAAGTTCCTCGGCTTCGAGCAGGTGTTCAAGAACGCCCTGACCGGCATGCCGATCGGCGGCGGCAAGGGCGGCAGCGACTTCGACCCGAAGGGCCGATCGGACAGCGAGATCATGCGCTTCTGCCAGAGCTTCATGACCGAGCTGTACCGTCACATCGGCGAGTACACCGACGTGCCCGCCGGCGACATCGGCGTCGGCGGCCGTGAGATCGGGTACCTCTTCGGTCAGTACAAGCGGATCACGAACCGCTACGAGTCGGGCATCATCACCGGCAAGGGCGTCGAGTGGGGCGGTGCCCTCGTCCGCAACGAAGCAACGGGGTACGGCACGGTGTTCTTCCTGCGCGAGATGCTCGCCGCCCGAGGTCACTCCCTCGACGGGCGTACGGCGACGGTGTCGGGCTCGGGCAACGTGGCGCTGTTCGCGATCGAGAAGCTGCAGTCGTTCGGCGCGCACGTGATCGCCTGCTCCGACTCGTCGGGCTACGTGGTCGACGACGACGGCATCGACCTCGACGAACTCAAGCAGGTCAAGCTGGTCGAACGAGGCCGGGTCGGCGACTACGCCGATCGGCGTCCGAAGGCGCACCTGGTCGAGCGGGGCAACGTCTGGGAACTGCCGACCGAACTGGCACTCCCGTGCGCGACGCAGAACGAGCTGTCGGGGCGCGACGCCGCGACCCTGATCGACCAGGGCTGCGTCGCCGTTGCCGAGGGTGCGAACATGCCGTGCACCCCGGACGCCGTCCGGGCCTTCGCCGAGGCCGGCGTGGCCTTCGGGCCCGGCAAGGCCGCCAATGCCGGTGGTGTCGCGACCTCGGCGCTCGAGATGCAGCAGAACGCCTCGCGTGACTCGTGGTCGTTCTCGCACACCGAGCAGCGACTCGACGAGATCATGACGAACATCCACCGCCTCTGCGCCGAGACCGCCGAAGGGTTCGGTGCGCCGGGCGACCTCGTGCGCGGTGCCAACATCGCCGGCTTCCAACGGGTCGCTCTGGCCATGGACGCCCTCGGCGTCATCTGAGTCGCCGGCGCGTCGGAACGGGAACTGTCAGGGCCGCAGGTCGAGGAGGCGACGCATCGCGAGCGCGGGCGTCGTCGACCCGGCTGCGAGCTCCGACTCGAGCGCACCGGCGAGATCGCGCACGTCGTCGCGCCGCTTGAACGAATCGACGAGTTCGGTCTCGACCGACGACCACATCCAATCGATCAGCTGGCGGGTGCGTCGCCGCTCGAACTCGCCGGACTCGACCATCGTCGTGCGATGGGCGATGACCTGCTGCCAGACCTCGTCGAGGCCGTCGCCGGTCATCGCGCTGCACATCAGCACCGGGGGGACCCAAACACTCTCCGGCGGGTACAGCAGGTGCAGAGCGGTCGTCAGCTCCGCGGCTGCCCGTCGACACTCGTCGCGATGCTCGCCGTCGGCCTTGTTGATCGCCAGGACGTCGGCGAGTTCGAGCACGCCCTTCTTGATGCCCTGGAGCGAATCGCCCGACCGGGCGAGCATCAGCACGAGGAACGTGTCGGTCATGTCGGCGACGGCGATCTCGCTCTGCCCGACACCCACCGTCTCGACGAGCACGGTGTCGTAGCCGGCGGCCTCGACGATGACGATCGCTTCGCGGGTTGCTGCAGCGACGCCGCCGAGCGTGCCCGACGTCGGCGACGGGCGGATGAACGCATTGTCGTCGATCGACAGGCGTGCCATCCGGGTCTTGTCGCCGAGGATGCTGCCGCCCGTACGCGACGACGACGGGTCGACGGCGAGCACGGCCACCTTGCTGCCCGACTCGGTCAGCTGCGACCCCATCGCGTCGATGAACGTCGACTTGCCCACACCCGGCACGCCGGTGATGCCGACACGGACGGCGTCCCCGGAGCGGGGGAGGAGCCGCAGCAGGAGTTCCTGAGCGGCTTCGTGATGGTCGAGACGTCGCGACTCGACGAGGGTGATGGCGCGGCCGAGCGTCGTGCGGTCGCCCGCCAGGACACCCTGCTCGAGCGCATCGACGTCGATCGGGCGTGCCATCGACTCAGGCGAGACGTTCGTCGAGTTCGTTGATCAGGTCGAGCACGGCATCGGCGATGACGGTTCCCGGCGGGAAGATCGCCGACGCACCGGCCTCACGCAGCTCGTCGAAGTCGCCCGGCGGGATGACGCCACCCACGACGATCATGATGTCGTCGCGGCCGAGCTTCGCCAGCTCCTCACGCAGTTCGGGAACCAGGGTCAGGTGCCCCGCAGCGAGCGACGACGCTCCGACGATGTGGACGTCTGCTTCGACGGCCTGACGAGCGACCTCGGCCGGCGTCTGGAACAGGGGGCCGACGTCGACGTCGAAGCCGAGGTCGGCGAACGCCGTGGCGATCACCTTCTGGCCCCGGTCGTGACCGTCCTGGCCCATCTTGGCGACCATGATGCGTGGGCGACGTCCGTGGTCGTCGAGGAAGCGATCGACGGCCTCCCGCGCGAGCTGGGCGTTCGGGGCGTTGCCGATCTCGTTCCGGTACACGCCCTCGATCGTACGGATCGCGGCGGTGTGACGACCGAACACGGCCTCGAGCGCGTCGCTGATCTCGCCGACGGTGGCGTGCTTGCGGGCGGCATCGACGGCGAGCCGGAGGAAGTTCTGTTCGAGGCCGGGGGCGCGGCTGCCGGTGGTCGACGCCGCTGCCGCCTCGGTGAGCCGCGTCAGCGCTTCCTGGCATGCCTGCTCGTCGCGCTCGGCGCGGAGCCGCTCGAGCTTCGCGAGCTGCTGGGCCCGGACCGAGCTGTTGTCGACCTTGAGGACCTCGATCTGGTCGGGTGTGTCGGGCCGGAACGTGTTCACGCCGATCACCGGCTGGCGGCCGGAATCGATGCGGGCCTGGGTCCGGGCGGCGGCCTCTTCGATGCGCATCTTCGGGATTCCGGCCTCGATCGCGGCGGTCATGCCGCCGGCCTCCTCGATCTCCTGGATGTGCGCCCACGCCCGTTCGGCGAGGTCGTGGGTCAGGCGCTCGATGTAGTACGAGCCGCCCCACGGGTCGATCACGCGTGTCGTCCCCGACTCCTGCTGCAGGAACAGCTGGGTGTTGCGAGCGATGCGAGCACTGAAGTCGGTCGGCAGCGCCAATGCCTCGTCGAGCGCGTTGGTGTGCAGCGACTGGGTGTGGCCCTGCGTCGCCGCCATGGCTTCGACGCACGTGCGCACGACGTTGTTGAACACGTCCTGGGCGGTGAGCGACCACCCCGAGGTCTGGCTGTGGGTGCGCAGCGACAGCGACTTGTCGTTCTTCGGACCGAACTGGTTCACGAGCTTCGCCCAGAGCAGACGACCGGCCCGCATCTTGGCGACCTCCATCGAGAAGTTCATCCCGATCGCCCAGAAGAACGACAGGCGGGGCGCGAACTTGTCGACGTCGAGCCCGGTGTCGATGCCCGCACGCAGGTACTCCACGCCGTCGGCGAGGGTGTACCCGAGTTCGAGATCGGCCGTCGCCCCGGCCTCTTGCATGTGATAGCCGGAGATCGAGATCGAGTTGAACCGCGGCATCTCGCTCGAGGTGTAGGCGAAGATGTCGGAGATGATCCGCATCGACGGCTCGGGCGGATAGATGTACGTGTTCCGGACCATGAACTCCTTGAGCACGTCGTTCTGGATCGTGCCGGCGAGCTGGTGCGGTTCGACGCCCTGTTCCTCGGCCGCCACGATGTAGAGCGCGAGCACCGGCAGCACTGCGCCGTTCATGGTCATCGACACGCTCATCTGGTCGAGCGGGATGCCGTCGAACAGTTGTCGCATGTCGAGGATCGAGTCGATCGCCACGCCGGCCATGCCGACGTCACCTGCGACGCGAGGGTGATCGCTGTCGTAGCCGCGGTGGGTGGCCAGGTCGAACGCCACCGACAGACCCTTCTGACCGGCGGCCAGGTTGCGGCGGTAGAAGGCGTTCGACTCCTCGGCGGTGGAGAACCCGGCGTACTGACGGATGGTCCACGGCTGGTTGACGTACATCGTGGGGTACGGGCCGCGGACGTACGGCTTGATGCCGGGGTAGGTGTCGAGAAAGTCGACGCCGTCGAGGTCGCCGGGTCCGTATGCGCCGTGCACGGCGATGCCTTCGGGGGTCTCCCAGACGGCTTGGTCTGCGTCGTCGCCGGCGTCCTCGCGTCCGGTGCCGGCGGCCGACGCCGTGGTGCGGAGATCGTGGCCGGAGAGATCGGGGATGGTCATGACGGCACTCCCATCTGGTCGAGCGTTCGACTCAGGGTGTCGAGCAGGTCGGTGCCGAGCCCGATCTCGCCGTCGATCCCGTCGAGGCCGACACCGCGGCCGGCGAGGTAGACGGTGGTGGCTCCGGCGTCGCGGAGCGACCGGGCGGCGTCGGCGCCCTGCGCCTCGTACACCGGGTCGGACGAGCACAAACACGCGAACGTGGTGACCGACGGGTCGAAGTCGGCGACCTCACCCTCGATCGTGCGGATACCTGCCACCTCGAAGAAGTTCTTGGCGAACGTGGCGCGAGCGGTGGAGGCCGCCGGGCCCCCGAGGGCAGCGAGGAACAGGCTCGGACGTTCACCACTGGCGGCGACGGCGTCGGCGCGTCCTCGCAACTGTTCGAACTCGTCGCTCAACCGATGCAGGGTGAACGGCTCGAAGGACCCACCGCCGTCGGCGTCCGGCGAGATCGTCGAGGGTGGCGGTGGTGTCTCGGCGATGTTCGGGAACTCGGTGAGTCCGGTGAGCGGGCGCTTGCGCGTGGCGACCGCACGAGATCGCTCCGACGACACGTCGGCGATCGCCTCGTGGATCGAACCGCTCTCGACCGCGGCAACGAGTCCGCCGGCTCCATCGACGCGCTGGAGTTCGTTCCAGGCGACGTCGGCGAGCTGATCGGTGCGACGCTCGACGTACCACGAGCCGCCGGCGATGTCGGTGACCCGGGCGAGGTTCGATTCGAGCAGCAGGACCGACTGGGTGTTGCGTGCGATCCGTCGGCCGAGCGACGAGCCGCCCTGCTCGATGAGCACATCGTGCGGCGTCAGCGTGATCGCGTCGGCGTCGCCCAACGCGGCGGCGAAACACGCGACGGTCGACCGAAGGGTGTTCACCCACGGGTCGTAGCGGGTGAGCATCGGACGTGAGGCGTCGGCGTGGATGCGCATCGCACACTGCTCGGGCGAGAGGCCCGACAGTTCGCCGATGCGCGACCACAGCGAGCGTGCCGCTCGCAGCTTGCAGATCGTGGCGAACTGGTCGGCGGTCGCAGCGAAGCGGAACTCGATCGAGGCGAAGGCGCGCCGGGTCTCGACGCCCGCATCGGCGAGGCGGCGCACCGTGTCGACGGCTGCGGCGATCGTCCAGGCGAGTTCTTGACCGTCGGAGGCACCGGCGTCGTGCCAGACCGTGCCGTCGGCGACGAGGGCACGAGCCTCGGGTGCGCTCTCGGCGAGTTCGTTCACCATGTCGGCGACCGGAGCGATGTCGATCTCGGTGCCGCCACCGGAGCGAGCCCACGCTCCGATCGGATCGACGCCGAGCGAGCCACGGCGAACGGTTGGGCCGATCGAGCGTGCGTCCCACACCGTCATGAGCGCCCGGGCGGCTCCGACGCCGGCCGAGTCGGCAGGCGTGGACAGTGACACCGGTGCGAGATCGAGCAGGACGCCGTCGAGGACGCGTTCGAGCTGATCGGAGGTCACGTCGCCGGGGACCTCGACCAGGACGCCGGTGGCGCCCTGCTCGAGTTCGGTGATGGCGTCGGAGCCGTCGACCGTCGGCCACACGCGCTGGCGGATCTCCCAGTCACGCGGCTCGCGGTGCGTGCCTCGAACGAACGGGAACTCGCCGGGGTCGGGTCGACCGGTCGGCGCATCGTCGGCGGTGTACAACGGCTGCAGATCGAAGCCGTCCTCGGTGTGGGTGACGAGCTGCTTCGCGAAGAGCGAAGCGACCTCGTCGTCGGTCGCGTCGGGGCGATTGCGGGTGAGGACTTTGCGGACGCCGGCGAGCCAGTCGTCGCGGTCGGCACTCGGGAAATCGGCCCCTGGTTGCAGCGGTTCGGTCGTCTGGCCCACGTCTTCAGTCAAGCCGATCCACGCGGACGGGGCCAAGCCGCAGCACCGACCGCTCGAACGGCGATCGGCCCACGACTCGGCCCCGGGGATCAGCGCTCGCCGACGACCGGATCGGCGTCGGCGACGGTCAGTGCGACCTTGCCGCGAGCTGCTCCCGATTCGAGGTAACGCATGGCGTCGGCGGCCCGGTGCAGCGGGAACCGCCGGTCGACGACCGGTGCGACCGCGCCCGCTTCGACGAGGTCGACGAGCCGCTCGAGGTGGTCGGCGTCCTCGGACGCGACGAACGTGGTCATGCGCTGGGTGGAGACCGACGACCAGGCGACGGCACGCAGCTGGCGGTCGAGGCCGCCGAACCAGCGGCCGCCGCCCTCGCCGCCGACGATCACGAGGGTGCCGTCCGGGGCGAGTGCTCGTCGCAGATCGCGCAGGCGCCGGTTCCCACCGGTATCGACGATGACGTCGTACCGGACGTCGCCCGACAGCGGGTCGTCCACCCGGTGATCGATCGTCGACTCGACGCCGAGTGCCCGGACGAGATCGAGCTTGTCGGTCGACGCCGTGCCGGTCACCAGCGCTCCGACCGCTCGAGCGATCTGGACGGCGTATGTCCCGACACCACCGGATGCTCCGAGCACCAGGACGTGTTGACCGGCCGTGACCCGACCGTGGTCCTCGATCGCCTGGAGTGCGGTCGACCCGGTGACGGCCAGCACACCGGCGGCGACGGGGTCGAGACCGTGTGGCGCTGCGGCCAGCTTGCCTTCCGCGGCGATCGCGTACTCGGCGAACGAGCCACGTGCGACGCCGAAGACACGGTCGCCCTCGACGAAGCGGGTGACACCGCGCCCGACCGCTTCGACCACGCCGGACACGTCGAGGCCCGGGATCGGGTTGCGAGGACGTCGGAGGCCGAACCCGAGCCGGGTCGGATACGGCCGGCCGGTCATGAGGTGGCCGACCCCACGGTCGACGCCGGCGGCGACGACCCGGATCAACACATCATGGTCGCCGACCGTGGGCCGATCGGTCTCGTCGAGGACGAGCTGGTCGGCGCCGCCGTAGCGTCGCTGGACGATCGCCCGCATCCGGTCCGGTCGGGGCGAGACGTCGAGCTCGATCGTGGCGGAGTTGGTGGTCGTGGCGGTGGGTGCGTTCGGTGCGGACATGGTGCGCTCCTGTTCGTGTGGGTTGTGTGTGCGTGTGGGTGTCCGGTCGTGTCACTCGGGGCGGCCCGAGCCGGCGGTCCGGGGTCGGAGCCCGCGGAGCAGGCAGATGGCGAAGCCGAACTCGACGACGAGGGCGATCCCGTAGAACGGATCGATGACGGCGAGCAGGTCGGGAGCGAACACGGCGGCGAAGGAGCCCGTGAGGTATACGGCGCCGGTGGCGTACATGCCGAGCGCGATCCAGCGGGGCGTCAGGCGGGAGATCTGGAGCAGGCGTGCGACCGCGAAGCAGCTCAGGGCGAACGCGATCAGACCGATGTCGTACCCGACGGCGTGGCGTTCGATGGCGTCGAGCGCGCTCCGGGCCGGCTCCGGGAGCACCGTTCCGTCGGCGGTGACCGCATCGGTGGCGTGGCCGAGCGCGCTCACCAGGAACAGCAGGTTGACGGCGATGACGGCGCCCTGCAGGAGGCGCCAGACGGTGGCTGTGATGGCGAGCTTGCGGTCGACGTGGCGGAGGAGTCGGAACAAGCCGAACGCCACCATGGCGTCGAAGGCGACCATCGCGATGTCGGCGCCGATGCCGGCCCGGAAGAGTGCGGGGTTCGCGGCGATCTCGGTGGCGGTGGCCATGGGATCGTCGTCGACGACGAGTGATCCTCGCACGACGAACTCGGCGAAGATGCCGGTCGCAATGATGCCCAGATAGGCCAGACCGGTGAGTCGGGCGATCCCCGGCGCACCGTGGCCGGCCGGTTCGACCTGCGCCGAGCCGGTGGCACCGGTGCCATCGATGGTGGGAATGGTGGTGTTCGACATGATTCCTCCTGGTTCGTCGTTCGTCACTCGTGGATGACGGTTTCGAACGTACGGATCGCCCGGGGTCGGGGTCTTGGCTGCTGCTGCCAACGTCGTGACCGGATCGGCCACCGCTGGGTGCGTGCCAGAATCGGCGGATGCCATCGGTCGGAACACCGGTCATCCGGCGGATCGTCGGCGTGTCACGCTCGTCGGTCCCGCACGACCGGCTCCTCGCCGATCTCGGCCTCCCGATCGAGCCGGAAGTGCCGTGGACCGGACAGTCGGTCGACGCCGACGCCTACTACGACCTGCTGGAGCGGGTGGCGGTACCGGACGATCCCGAGTTGCCGTTCCGGTACGGGGCGTCGATCTCCGCCGACTCCCTCGGCGCGTTGGGGTTGGCGATGAAGACGGCGCCGACCGTCGGCGACTCGCTCCGGCGTCTGATGCGGTACGTGCTCGTGCTCAGTGACACCCTCGACTACGAGCTGCTCGACGAGTCCGACGGGTCGACGTTCGCCCTGGTCGGGCGACCGCACCACCGGCCCGGCGCCGCCCTCGCCAACGAGTGTGCGTTGGCAGCGGTCGTCTCGATGATCCGACAGGCGACCGGCTCGTCGTTCGTGCCCCGGCAGGTCGGCTTCCGTCACGAACCACCCGCTGACGCTGCGCCACACCGCGAGTACTTCGGGTGCTCGGTGCGGTTCGGCGCCCACGTCGACGGGCTGCTGCTCGATGCGGAGCAGCTCGCCCGACCGACGCTGCTCGCCGACGAGGGGTTGTCGACCTACCTGCTCGCCCAACTCGACGACCTCAAGGCGAAAGCGGCCGACCGGTCGCTGACCGTCGTCGTGCGTGGTGTGGTCGCCGACACGTTGGCCGACGGTCAGCCGAGCAAGTCGGCGGTCGCCCGCCGCCTCGGGATGAGCGAGCGGACGCTGCACCGCCGCCTCGCCGACGATGGCGTCAATTTCCAGACCCTCGTCACCGACGCACGCCGCGACGCGGCCGAGTCGCTGCTGCAGGCGAGTGCGCACTCGTTGGCCGATGTGGCCTTCCTCACGGGTTTCTCCGACCAGACGGCGTTCAGCCGCGCGTTCAAGCGGTGGACCGGCTTGACACCGGCCGAGTTCCGCCGGCGAGGCGGGCCCGGAACGTGACGCCGATCAGGTCTGGCTGCCGATGACGCCGACGTTCGGCGGGACGGCTCCGTCGTAGACGTCGCTCCACGCCTGGGCGACGGCCTCCGCACCCGTGCGGACGTCGACCGTGAGCCAGTCGCTGCTCGCATCCACGAAGGTGAACAGCGACTCGGCGATCTCGCGCTCGTGGCGTTCCGCCCCCTTCTCATCGATCAACGCCTGGGAGGCGGTCGGGGCGAAGAAGAACTCCGGCGCAGGGCCGGCGTTGACCGGCACCCGTTCGGCCTCGTGGTGGCTCATCCCGATCGTCAGCGACCGGGCGATCGAGTCGCCGAGACGGTCGTGCACCGCCGCGGTCGCCGACGCGACGCCGGCCATGTCAACGACGGTGCTCGGCGCGGCCGGGATCTGATCGACGTCGTCATACGTGACGACCTGGTCGTAGTAGGGCAGGCTCCGGACGAAGTCGACGTTGCGAGGCGAGGTGACACCGACCACCTCGACGCCGCGCGCCTTCGCACAGGCGGCGTAGCCGATCGCCGTCTTCGACGAGGCCGAGAGGACGACGGTCTGTGTCGCCGAGCCCGAGGTGAGCGCGAGATGGCCGTCGGCGAGGAAGCCGGTCACGAACAAGCCGCGGAGCAAGGCGTGCCGGTGCTCGGCGTCGGTGCCGTCCTGGTGGTACGGGTCGCGGTCCGTCGCCACGTAGCTGCGGTAGACCGGTGCGTGCTGCGACCGGTGGTCTCCGTCGTCGCGGATGCCGGCCGACGTCGGCGCGACGGTGGCCACGTGCTCCGACGCCAGCGGGAACCAGCCGTAGTAGCGGTCGCCGGTGGGAACGTCGGGGTGGGCCGACTCGGTGACGGTCGCCCAGCCCATCGCCGGAACGCGTCCCCAGGCGTCGTCGCCCGACGGGAAGAAGTCCCAGTAGCCGAGCATGTCGCCGGCGACGGCGTAGGTGATGTTGTTGGCGGTCAGTGCGAACGACTCGATCGCGAACCGAACCTCGCCGTCGGCGAGCGGTGTCGTCGGCTGGTCGACGGTGCGGGTCCGCTGGGCGTCGTTGCGGTCGGTCTCGAGCACGTTCGGCATGGGTGATTCCCCTCGGGTCGGTGCGCAGCCCCGTGCCACGCTCGCCCCGGACGCTAGCCACCACGCCCAGCCCGCACCCGAGACGGATCTCGCAGAGACCCGGCGAACCGCTCGGCGAGGCCGTGGCGGCGCGGGAGCGTCAGGGGGTGGCGAGGACGGCGGCGAGGACGATGCCGCGGGCGGTCCATGCGGCGGTGCGGATCCAGTTGGTGGTGATGAGGCGCCGGCCGGCGTCGGCGTCGTGGCCGCGGGCGAGCACGCTGTGCATCGGTACTTGGAGCAGCCACGTCGAGGCCAGCGCAACGCCGAGGAGTGCGGCGGCCACCCATGCGCTCAGGGCGCTCATCGTGTCCGGGCGGTCGACGAGCAACGCCAGCGCGGTCGTTCCCTCCACGGCCATCAGGGGCCCGACGATCCAGGTGATCCGGCGTTGGTGGTCGACGGCCGCCGTCACCGGCGACATCGCCGAGTACCCGACGAGCATCGGGTAGTGCACGAGTTGCATCACCCAGATCACGCCGGCCATCGCCCACGTCGCCGCAGCGCCGGCGACGAGCACCGACGTCATCCGCCCGCCGCCACGGCCTCGACGGATCGGATCCGTTCGAACCAGGCCACGCTGACGCCGACACCGGGGGAGTAGCGGGCGATCGGCTCGCCGACGGGTCCCGGCAGTCCGGCTGCCTCGATCACGTCCTGCTCGATCCGGACGCCGGTCACCTCGTGCAGCGGCCAACGCTCGTGGTGCACCCGCCCGTACAGCGGCGTCGCTCGCCGAGTCGTGACGAGCGCCCAACGGGCGCTCAGGAAGTGGTCGAGATCGGTGACGTCGTCGTCGGCGATCGGTGCGCCGACGGTGAACGCGATGTCGGCAACCGCCGATTCGCCGCCGCTGCGGCGGGGCCAACGACGCCGCATCCGGTAGCGGTGACGTTCGCCGTCGACGGTGTGCTCGGTGCTCGCCCAGCAGTACGGGAGCGAGAACACCGTTCGTGCGACCCCGACGATCGCCGAACGCGGCACGTCGAGCGAGAAGAACCACACGGAGCGGCGGCCGAGCCGGTCGCGGACGTAGGTGCGCACGTTGATCTCGATGAACGACCCGAGGAACGGAACCGGCGGCGTCGGGCCGAGCTGCACGTTGCGCATCTCGAACGGGATCAGGCCGACCCAGGCTCGATCGTCGAACGTGTCGACGATGAGCCCGTCGGGCAACAGGCGCTGCACGACGTCCGGCTCGTACGACCAGTGGAAGTATGCGAGTTCGTCCCAACGCTGTCGCATCAAGGTGCGTCGATCCCACGTCGGCGGCTCGGGCGAGATCATCTCGACCGAGGCGCTCGGCGTCGATGTCGCAGATGATGTCTCGCTCGTGGTCATGGTCGCTGCGGGCAGGGGATCGGCTCGTCGGCGGGGATCGGCTCGTCAGGTGAGCGAGTCGGCGACGGCTTCGGCGCAGCGCCGTCCCGAGAACAGTGCGCCCTGGATCGAGGCGGTGTCGCGATGGTCGCCGCAGACGAAGAGTCCATCACCGAGGTCGACGCGTTGCTTCGGGTCGAACGGCGGGTGTTGGCGGGGCTGCCCGTGGGCGATGACGTCGGTGCGGAGATGTCGCCACTCGTCGACCTGCGGGCCCCACATCCGGCCGAGCTGGGTGCGGACCGCCGACTCGATGTCGGGGGCGCGGACGCCCGGACAGGCGGCGGCGATCAGCGCATCGCCCGACGGTGCGTACTCCGGGGCGACGTTGCTCATGACCGCGACGTTGAGCGCCGGGCCGACGCCGGTGCCGTCGAGCACGATGTATCGGTCGTCGATCGGCGGTCGTTCGGCGGCGAACCACACACAGGTGGCGGGGTTCGATTCGACGGGCGGGAGACCGAGCAGCGCCGCGGCCCTCGGCCCCTCGGCGGCCACGACGACCCGTCGTGCGGTGACGACATGGCCGTCGCCGGTCGTGACGCGCTCGGGTGCCACCTCGGTGACCTCGTTGCGGAGGTGGACGGTGCCGGGGTGCAGCGTGTTCGCGAGCTGGGCGGGGATCGCTCCCATGCCGAGCGCCGGGACGGCGGAGTCGCCCTGGAGCAGGCTGCGCAGGATCACGTCGAACATACGTCGACTGGTACGGAGCGAGGGGTCGAGTTGGATGCCACCGACGAGCGGGCGATAGAAGCGTTCGATGACGCGGTCGCCGAACCCGTCGTCGTGCAACGCGTCGAGCGTCGTGGCGTCGGGTTGCCGGAGCAGATCGGGCGCCCTCGTCCGGGTGAGCCGCACACGCTGACGCAGGATGCGGAGCTTGTCGCCCAGCGAGCCGATCGGGGCGATGACGGTCTTGGGTGTGGTGGTGGGCCGGCGGAGCGGGTCGCCGATCAGATGGGTGGCGGCGCCGTCCCAGACGATGGCGCCCGGTTCGAATCGGCGGAGGTCGAGTGCGTTGACGTCGAACTGCCGATCGAGTTCGGGGTACGCGGTGAGGAGCACCTGGAACCCGCGATCGAGGCGATAGCCGTCGACGACGTCGGTACGAACGCGTC
Source organism: Ilumatobacter fluminis (assembly GCF_004364865.1). NCBI lineage: Bacteria > Bacillati > Actinomycetota > Acidimicrobiia > Acidimicrobiales > Ilumatobacteraceae > Ilumatobacter > Ilumatobacter fluminis. The sequence continues at coordinate 2,939,790 of NZ_SOAU01000001.1, read as the reverse complement.
CGCCGACACCGTCGGACGCCTCGAGCACGACGACGTCGTGTCCGGCGCGCTGGAGGGTGGTGGCGGCGGCCAGTCCGGCGAGGCCGGCACCGACGATCACGACGTCGGCCGACTCGGGGACCGGGCGTGTGTGGTCACGCTCGTCCATGCCAGATGGAACGTGCGATGGCCGTGATTATTCCGGACGGATGCTCAGTCGATGATGCCGTCGGTGAGTTCGATCAGTTGCCCGATCGTCACCTCGGACTCGAGCGGGTGACGGAAGTGGACTTCGGGATTGATGTGGTACCGGTTCCGGCGACCGACGCGTTCGTGGGTGACGCACCCCGACGCCTCGAGCTCGGCGAGGATCCGGGTGACGGCCCCCGGCGTGATGCCGACGGCGTCGGCGATGTCGCGCTGGCGCATCTCGGGATCTTGGCCGATCGCGACGAGCACGTGGGCGTGGTTCGTCAGGAACGTCCAGGACGGCCGGCCGTCCCCGGCGTCGGTGTCGGTGTCGGTTTCGGTGGCGGACGACATCGTCGATCGATCGTAGCGATCAGAACGTCGACGTTTCGTGTCATTCATTCGGTCCTCCCAGCGGTGACGTCGACGACCTGGTACGCCTCGATGCCGACCTGGCGCGCCGTCGACACATTGCGTGACGAATCGTCGAAGAGCACGATGCGTCCGTGGCCGGCTCGGCGCCGAACGACGCGGAACACTTCGCGGTCCGGTTTGGCGACGCCCAGCACGTCCGACACGAGCACCCTTTCGAACCGGTGCTCGAGGCCGAAGCGCTCGAGTTGGGGGAGCAGCCACTCGGACCGGTGATTGCTGAGGAGCCAGGCCCGTCGGTCGGAGTTCGCGACCAGGTCGAAGATCGGTCCGGGCGCATAGCTCGCTGCGAGTCCACGATCGAGCGTGGCCGGGTCGTCGCCCGGGAACAGACGGTTCCACGCCTCCTCGACCTCGAGGCGCCCCTCCCAGCAATCGAGACGAACGTGTCGGCGCCATCGTCGCCACACGCGACGGGGATCGTCACCCCGTGCCGCGGCGTGTCGATGGACGAACGTCGGGAACGCCCGGTTCAGGACGACGCCGTGCGCATCGAAGACGAGCACGGTGTCGTCGCCCCACGCCGCCGACGACGGCCCGCTGGTGTCGACGCTGCGAATGCGCTGCTTCGTGGTTGCCGACGCCGTCACGCCGCCACCTGGCCGAGCCGTTCGACGACCTCACCGACGAGGTCTTGGGTGAGGGCGGTGGACTCGGCGACGTTCATCGTGGGGATGCCGGCCGTCTTGGCCTGGGCGACGAGGTGATCTTGGATCGCCGTGATGTGATCGAACCGCTGGAGGTGACGGTCGCCGTCGCGGAGCGGCTCGGCGTTCCGTCGGCTCGCGAGGTTCGATCGATGGACCGACGGTGGAGCGATCACGACCCGCTCGACGACCACGGGTCGCATCGGGTGATCGGACAGAGCCTCGGTGAGTGCGCCGGGACGGAGGTGCACGCCTTCGGCGATGACGGATCGGTTCTCGGTGACCAGTCGCGATGCGACGGCGCCGAGGGCGTTCGACACCGCCTCGCACTGACGGTCGAACGCCACGAACGGGTCGGCCTTCGTCGTGTCGACGATCTCGAACGTGGATGCGTGGAGCTCGGGGAGCACGGCGGCGGGCACGACGGTGCGGAGCACCTCGCGGATGGCGTCGGTCGTGACCAGCCGGGTGATCTCGAGCCGGACGGCGAGACGCGTCGCCAGCGTGCTCTTGCCGGCACCCGGCGCACCGCCGAGCACGATGACGACGGGCCGACCGCTGCGACGAACGGCACGCCAGGCGAGCCAACGGCGGACGATCTGCTCGCCCTCCGGTTGTGCTCGGAGCACGTCGCACGCGACCTCGACGAGTTCGTCGGAGTCGTGACGTGCACGACCGTCGTGGAGCGACTCCTGCACGATCGACGCCAATCGGTACGCCTCTTCGGTGTGGAGGCCGGTCGCCAACAGGCTGGTCGCCATGATGCCTCGCGAGAAGGGGAGGACCTCGCCGTGACGGTTCGTGATCCGCAGCGTCGGGTCGTCGGAAGCCAGGTCGATGGGCATGTGCGTCTCCTTCGTTCGTCCTGTCGGCGTCGATGCCGCGGATCCGAGCGATCGTTTGGCGGGCGCTCGGCCGATCGGTCATGACGGGCTGAACAGGTCATGTGAATGACGTAGATCATAATAGCTATGTTTGAAAATAGCTATTACGAGATAACCTTTCGCCATGCGCACCGAAGCGAGCCCCCTCCGGCGGCCCCCGGCATGAGCGATTCCTCGATCATCTGGCTCCTGCTCGCGTCGTTCGGCGTCGCCGTGCTCGTGCTGGCCTCCCGGCCGTGGTCGGGTCGCACCGCGTTCTCGATCGCAGCGGTGCCGCCCGCCCTCACGTCGGTCTGCTCGATCGTGTGGCTCGCCGCCGGTGATTCGCTCACCGCGTCGGTGACGTGGGTCGAGGGGCTCGGCCTCGAGGTGGCGTTCCGGATCGATGCGTTGACGGCGCTGCTCGGGTTGATCGTCGCCGGTATCGGCGTCGCCGTCTTCGTGTACGCCGCCGGCTACTTCTCGTCGGGGGCCGCAGGCCTCGGACGCTTCGCCGCCACCCTGCTCGCCTTCTCGGGGTCGATGCTCGGCCTCGTGTGGGCCGACTCGGTCTGGACGCTGTTCGTGTTCTGGGAGATGACCTCGGTCACGTCGTTCCTGCTCGTCGGTCACAAGTACGCCGACCCCACGGCGCAGATCGCCGCCCGCCGAGCGCTGCTCATCACCGCCGCGGGCGGACTCGTCCTCCTCGCCGGACTCCTCGTACTCACCGGAGCCGACGGTTCGACACGTCTCGGTGCGCTGCAGCCCGTCGGCGGCACCACCGGAGCGGTCGCCGCGGTGTTGGTGGTCGTCGCGGCCGCCACCAAGTCGGCACAGGTGCCGTTCCACGTGTGGCTGCCGGGCGCGATGGCTGCGCCGACGCCGGTGAGCGCATACCTGCACTCGGCCACGATGGTGAAGGCGGGCATCATCCTGCTCGCCGTGCTGCAACCGGCGCTCGGCGACACCGGGCCGTGGCTGCCACTGGTCGTCGGTGTCGGTCTCGCGACGATGCTGTGGGGAGCGATCGGTGCACTCCGCCAGACCGACGCCAAGCTCATCCTCGCCTGGGGCACGGTGTCGCAGCTGGGCCTGATGGTCGCCCTGCTCGGCGTCGGCGAGGGAAAGGCCACCTTCGCCGCCGTCTCGATCCTCGTCGCCCACGCCGTGTTCAAAGCGGCGCTGTTCATGGTCGTCGGCGAGATCGACGTGCGCACCGGCACTCGAGAGATCGCCGAGCTCGGCGGCTTGTGGCGATCGATGCCCGTCGCGTTCGGTGTCGCTGTCCTGTCCGGCCTCTCGATGGCCGGGGTGCCGCCCCTGCTCGGTTTCGCCGCCAAGGAAGCGGGCATCGAGGCCGCGCTGCAGCTCGGCGGCGCCGAGCGGGCGGTCCTGCTCGCCGGCGTCGTCGGCGGCTCGGTGCTCACCGTTGCCTACACGCTCCGGTTCCTGCTCGGCGTGTTCGCCGGTACGGAGCCGGACGGGCTGACGGTCGCCCCTCGCCGCCCCGCCATGACGGTCGTGTCCGGACTCCTCGGTCTGGCAAGCCTCGTCGGCTTCGTCCTGCTCGGCGTGGTCAGCGATCGGGTCCGGGCCGGCGCTGTCCGCATCGACCCGGCGGCCGAGGCCTACACGCTGCTGCGCTGGCCGGGGCTCACCACGGCGTTCGCGATCTCGATGGCGATCGTCGCGGCCGGCGCGGTCCTCGGCCTCGTCCTGGTGCGTCGTGACTCGGCGGCTCCGCGCCCGCTCGGCGCCGATGCCGTCGACGCAATGGTCACGGTGACCCTGCGCTCCGCCCGCCGGGTCGCCGGCGTGGTGCAACACGGCTCGTTGCCCGGCTACGTGCTCACGGCCGCGGTCGTCGCCGCGCTCGCGGCGGTGCCGTTCGTGACCGAGATCGACGTCGACACACTCCGCCCGTGGGACAGCCCCGCCCAGGTGGTGCTCGGAGCGATCGTGCTCGGTGCTGCGATCGCCCTGACGCTGGTTCCGAACCGGCTCGGGGCGGCGCTCGGGCTCGGCGCCGTCGGGTTCGCCGTCGCCGGATTGTTCGTCGTGCAGGGATCACCCGACCTGGCACTCACCCAGCTCCTCGTCGAGACCGTGATCGTCGTCGGCTTCGTCGTCGGCCTCGGTCACCTCGGCCGCGACTTCCCTCGCTTCGGTCTGCTGTGGCGCCAGGTGCGCATCGCCGTGTCGGTGCTCGTCGGCATCGCGGTCGCCGCTGCGCTCGCCGCGGCCGGGAGTCGTCCGACCGGCGCACCGCCGCGCCAGGCCCTCGTCGAGGAGTCGGTCGAGACCGGTGGCGGCAACAACATCGTCAACGTCGTGCTCACCGACATCCGAGCGCTCGACACGTGGGGCGAGATCATCGTGCTCGTCGCCGTCTCGGTCGGTGTCGTGTCACTCGCTCGCGCCGGTCGTGACGAGCAGGCGGGACAACGGGATCGAGTCGCTCCCGAGACGGAGCGCGAACTCACGGAGGTGGCGTCATGATCGCCGAACGTTCCATCGTCGTCCGCACGGGGATCGAGCTCGCCAGCCCGCTCGCCGTCGTCGTCGCCGCCTACCTGTTCTTCGCCGGGCACAACCAGCCGGGCGGCGGCTTCGGCGCCGGGTTGGTCCTGGGAGCCGTCGCCGCGCTGCGCATCGTCGTCGGACTGTCGGCACCGCGTCGCCCCGTGGTTCTCATGGGGATCGGCGGCGTGCTCGCCGGGGTGGTCGCGATCGCCCCGCTGTTGTTCGGTGACGCCCTGCTCGATCAGGTCGTCGTCGACGCCGACCTTCCCGTGCTCGGCACGGTCAAGAGCGGCACGGCGCTGATCTTCGACCTCGGCGTCACCTTCATCGTCGTCGGCCTGGTCGTCGCCGTCCTGCTCGCACTCGGTGGCGACGAACTCGCCGGAGAGGATCGCTCATGAGCGCCACGTTGATCGTCGTGATCGCCGGTTTGGCGGCGATCGGGACCTACCTCGTCACGTCTCGGCTGCTCAGCCGCATCGTGCTCGGGTTCGCGTTGTTCGGCCATGCGGCCGTGCTCGCCCTCGTCGCTGCCGGCGGTGAGGACGGGGCCCCACCGCTCGCCGATCGCTCGACCGCCGACGAGATGTCGAACCCGGTCCCGCAGGCGTTGGCGCTGACGGCGATCGTGATCTCGTTCGGCCTGACGCTGTTCCTGCTCGCACTGGCACGGCGCCAGCAGCAGTTGACCGGCGACGACCTGGTCGAGGACGACATCGAGGACCGCCGGATAGCGGCGCCGGCGATCGACGCCGACGGTGACCACCTGATCGGGTACGCCGTCGCCCCCGGTGCCCGGGACGCGACGATCGAGAACAGGAGCTCGACATGACCACCCTCGTCGGCCTGGCCGTCGGCATCCCGCTCGTGGCGGCGATGCTCGCGCTCCTGCTCCGCACCGCCGCCCGCTGGCGCGACGTCGTCACGCTCGGCTCGCTGGTCGGCCTGACCGGCATCGCGACGACGTTGCTCGTGCACGTGCGCGCCGAGGGCACGGTCGTGCTACGGGTCGGCGGCTGGGACCCCGAACTCGGCATCGTCCTCGTCGCCGACGCGTTCGCCGTGCTCGTGCTGCTCGCTGCGGTGCTCACCATCACGATCGTCGAGGTGTTCGCCATCGGACAGCGGCGGTCGGCCATGGGCGCCGACCCGACCGTCGTCGGTCCGATGCTGCTCGTGCTGACCGGCGGCGTGTCCTTGTCGATCCTCACCGGTGACCTGTTCACCCTGTTCGTCGGCTTCGAACTGATGCTCGTGGCGAGCTACGTCCTGCTGACCCACCAGGGACGCGCCGGCCAGGTGCGGGCCGGCATGACCTACGTGGTGATGAACCTGTTCGCCTCGACCCTGTTCCTCATCGGCGTCGCCATCGTCTACGCCGCGACCGGCACCGTCAACATGGCACTGCTCGCCGAGCGGGTCCCCGACCTGAGCGACGGTGTCCGCCTCGGCATCGGGCTGTGGTTCCTGGTCGTGTTCGGCACGAAGGCGGCGATGTTCCCGCTGTTCTCGTGGCTGCCCGACAGCTACCCGACGGCGCCGACCACGATCACGGCGGTGTTCGCCGGTCTGCTCACCAAGATCGGCGTGTACGTCATGATCCGGTTCCACACGCTGACCGACATGGACGCCCTCGGGCCACTCATCCTCGTGATCGCCGGCCTGACGATGATCGTCGGCGTGGCCGGTGCGCTGGCACAGGACGACGTGAAGCGGATCTTGTCGTTCCACATCGTCAGCCAGATCGGCTACATGCTGATGGGTCTCGGCCTGTTCACCGTGGCCGGTGTCGCCGGGGCCGTGCTGTTCCTCGTCCACCAGATCCCGGTCAAGACGGTGCTGTTCCTCGTCGGTGGTCTGATCGAGGTCGACCGCGGGACCTCGGCGCTCGACCGGGTCAGCGGCATGATCGCCAGTCGGCCGGGTGTTGCAGTGCTGTTCGCACTGCCTGCGCTCAGCCTCGCCGGTCTGCCGCCGTTCTCCGGTTTCGTGGCCAAGCTGGCGCTGGTCGACGCCGGCATCGACGACGTCGCCATCGCGATCGTGGTCGTCGCCCTCGTCGGCAGCCTGCTGACGCTCTTGTCGATGGTGAAGATCTGGATCGGCGTGTTCTGGGGCGCTCCCGACGACGGTGAGCGGCGCCTCGTGCCCGCCACGTCGTGGCGCACGATGACGACGGCCGCAGCGACGGCCGTCGGCGTGACCCTCGCGGTCGCCGTCCTCTCCGGACCGCTGTGGGAGATGAGCGAACGAGCAGCGACCGAGCTGCTCGACAAGGAGCCGTACGTGACGGAGGTGATGTCCGGATGAAGCAGCCCCCGACCCGCAACCGCATGTCACGCAACCGCATGACCCGCAACGGCATGTCCTGGAGCGACCTGCTGACGGTGCGCCGGCTCGTGACCCTTGCTGCCCTCGTGGCGGCGTGGTGCGCCCTGTGGGGATCCGTGAGCTGGGCGAACGTCCTGTCCGGCATCGTCGTCGGCCTGGTCGCGCTGACGATCGGCGTCGGCGGGAGCGGACGAGGTGGCGTCCGGGGCGTGCCGATGCTCCGGCTCGTCGCCGTGGTCGCCGTCGACATGGTCGTGTCGACCCTGGTCGTCGCGCGCGCCGTCGTCGCACCCGGTGATCGTCCACGCGAAGGCATCATCGCCGTGCCGATCTCGGCACCGGCGAAACACCACCTCCTGTTGCTGTTCGTCGCGATCACCGTCACGCCCGGCACCGCGGTGGTCGCGGCCGAGGCCGACGGATCGGTGCTCTACCTCCACGTGCTCGACGTCGAACGACGGGCCGACGTCGAGGCGCACACCCGCAGGCTCGCCGAGCTGGCCTGCGCCGCCTTGCCCACCCCAGAAGCCGAGCGAATCGAGGTCTCGTCGTGATCGTCACCGTCGTCTATTCGATCCTGGGGTTGTCCGCCGTCCTGGCGATCGCCCGCATGGTCGTGGGGCCCACCTTGGCCGACCGCATCATCGCCCTCGACGTGCTGCTGGTCAGCCTGATGATGGCGATCGCGGTCGATGCCGCGAATCGTGGCGTAGACACATGGCTGAACCTGCTCGTCGTCATCGCGATCATCGGCTTCACCGCGACCGTTGCGCTCACTCGTTACATCGAGCGTGAGGCGAGAGGGGCCCGGCCGTGAACCCGCTCGCAACGGTCGCTGCACTGCTCGGCGCGCTGGTCGTGCTCGTCGCCGCGGTCGGGCTGATGCGGTTCGACAGCCCGTACGCCCGTGTCCACGCCGCCGGCAAGGCGAGCCCGGTCGCATTCGTGATCGTCGCCGTCGGTGCTGCCGCCGATGTCGGGTGGTCGGGAGCGCTGCGGCTCGTGCTCGCCGCCGCCGCCCTGATCCTCACGCTGCCGGTCGCCGTGCACCTGTTGTTCCGTGCCGTGCACGCATCATCGCCCGAGTACGACCCGGAGGTCGACGAACTCTCGCGCTGACGTCTCCTGCACCTGTGCTCAGGCGTGAGCGCAGGCCGGCGTGCAGGCGTGGGCGTGTCCGTTGCCGACGTCGTGCGGTCGTTCGTGGTCGTGGCGAGGCGTGGGGGAGTGGTGCCTCGAGGTGTCGGACCGCTGGAGGCGCCGGGCGCGGAGTCCGTTGGCGATGACGACGATCTCGGCGACCTCGTGGATCGCGACGACCGCACCGAGGCCGAGCAGTCCGAACCCGGCGACCGGAACGAGGACGGCGATGATCAGGCCGGACATCACGAGGTTCTGGATCATCAGGCGCCGCGTCCGGACGGCGTGGTCGATCACCTCGGGGAGGTGATCGAGTCGATCTCCCATGATGGCGATGTCGGCCGCTTCGATGGCCACGTCGGTGCCGGCGGCGCCCATCGCGATGCCGATGTCGGCGGTCGCCAGCGCCGGGGCGTCGTTGATGCCGTCTCCCACCATCGCGACGGCGCCGTCGCTGGACAGCTCGCCGACCGCACCGACCTTGTCGTCGGGCAGGAGTTCGGCGCGGACGTCGTCGATGCCGACCTGGCCGGCGAGTGCGGCTGCCGTGACCGCGTTGTCGCCGGTGAGCATCGTCACGCCCAGCCCGCGACGATGCAGGCCGGCGACGACCTCGGCCGCTTCGGGGCGGACCTCGTCGGCGATCGCGATCGCGGCCTCGACGTGTCCGTCGATCTCGACGACGACCACGGTCGCCCCATTGCGTCGGAAGTGGTCGATGTCGCTCCCCAACGCTCCCTCACCGATGAATCCCGGCTTCCCGACCCGGACGGCGACGTCGTCGACCGTGCCGACGATGCCGTGTCCGGGAAAGGTCGTCACGTCGACGGCGGTGGGTAGGGAGGCCGGAGCGGCGCCGACGATCGCAGCAGCGAGCGGATGATCGCTCGACGCTTCGACGGCTGCGGCGAGCGCCAGCGACCGGTCGCGGTCGGCGCCGGTCGCCGTGGCGACATCGACCACGGCCGGACGGTTCCGCGTGAGCGTGCCGGTCTTGTCGAGGGCGACCGTGCGGACGGTGCCGAGTGCTTCGAGCGCAGCGCCGCCCTTGATCACCAAGCCGACCCGGCTGGCGGCGCCGATCGCGGCGAACACGGTGACCGGTACGGAGATGGCGAAGGCACAGGGTGATGCAGCGACGAGCACGACGAGCGCTCGCTCGATCCAGAGGGTCGGATCGCCGAACAGTGAGCCGACCACCGCAATGGCAGCGGAGAGGACGAGGATGCCCGGCACGAGCGGGCGGGCGATCCGGTCGGCCAGCCGCTGTGCGCTGCCCTTGCGGTCGTGTGCCTCCTCGACGGCTCGGACGATGCGCGACAAGGTGCTGTCGGACGCCGGTGCCGACGCCTCGACCTCGAGCACGCCGCCCCCGTTGATGCTGCCGGCGAGCACGGTGCTCCCGGTCGACACGTCGACCGGCATCGACTCGCCGGTCACGGCCGACACGTCGACGCTGGAGGTGCCGGCGACGACGACGCCGTCGGTGGGCAGCCGATCGCCGGCCCACAGGACGATGCGATCACCGGCGGTGATCTCGGAAGTCGCGCGTTCGACGGTGCCGTCACCCAACCGAACTCGAGTCGTCTCGGGAACGAGTGCGAGGACGGCACGCAAGCCTTGTCGGGATCGGGCGACGGCCCAGGCCTCGAGCGCTTCGGAGATGGAGAACAGGAAGGCGAGTGAGGCGGCCTCGCCCCACTGGTCGAGCGCCAGGGCGCCGACGAGCGCGATGGTCATCAGTACGTCGACGCCGAGGCGACCGCCGACGACCGCCCGAACGGCGCCGGGCACGAACGTCGATCCGCCTGCGACGATCGTGACGACGAACAGCGGTCGCGAGATCGACAGATCGGAGAGTTCGGCGGTGATCCCGATCAGCCAGCTCGCCGCGGCGAGCGCGGCAGCCCACCACTGCCAGTGCGCGAACCGACTGCGGTCGTCGGTGCTCGCTCGTTCGTCGGCGACCTGCGCGCCGCCGCAGCAGGCGTCACCCACACCCGTCTCCGCAGGCGCCGGTCGAAGGGTGGTCGCAGAGCCGGACCTCGTGGCCGGTGCGAGCGAGCAACTGCTCGGATGCCCTGAGGAGATCGATCAGCTCCGGGTGGGCGATCGAGTAGTACACCTGCCGGCGCTCGGCCGGGCGATCGGTGACCAGTCCGCATCCACGCAGACACGCCAGATGGTTCGACACGTTCGACTGCGATGAACCGACGGCGGTGACGAGATCGGTCACGCGGCGTTCGCCGCCGAGGAGTTCGAGCAGGATCCGCAGCCGGGTCGGGTCGCTCATCCCGTGGAACAGCTCCGCTGCGGTCGCGATCTGCACCGGTGTCGTGGTCGTCATGCGTGCATCATCGCAAAACACTGATGACATTCGCAACCTCCGATGCAACCATCGTCCGGTGATGACGGAAGGGGACGTCGGTCGGGAGCGATCGCCACCTCGTGTCCCGAGTCGGAGACCCTCGACCCGCGCAGACATGAGCTCGGCGCTCGCCCGCGCCGCTCGGGTGTCAGGCGATGATCCGGTCGAACGACTCGAAGTCGAGGGTCAGGCCGGACGTCGTGGTCTGGTATCGCTGGTTCGTCTCGAGTCGCTCGACGGTGCCCCACGGCGAGTCGTGTCGGGGGAACTCGCTGATCGGCTGTTCGGTGCCGTCGACCACGAACGGTGCATCCCAGCCGAACTCGATCGTGCCGGCGGTCGGCGAGGTCCACGCCACGTCGAAGCCGGTGTCGGTGCGCTCGACCTGCGGCTCGGTCGACGTGACCGCGGTGACGAACTCGTCGAACGTCCCGTCGTCCTCGTTGCCGACCTCGACGATCCAGGCATTGTCCGGACCGCCGTCGGCGACGAGGTCGAACGGGCCGGTCATGCCGTTGGTGGCGACACCGGCCGGGTACTCGCGCCACGCGGTCGGTCGCCACGACCAGAGCGCGACGTAGCCGCCGCTCTTGCTGCCGACGACCCAGTTGCCGACCTCACGGACCTCGTCGAAGTGGTCGGTGGGGAAGTAGGCGTGGGTGAACGGCCGGTACGGGAAGAACGCCCCGAGCAGGGCGTCGGTGGTCTCGTCGTACGCCGGCAGGTACAGGTGCACGGCGGTGCGTTCGAACTGGGCCGACCGCGGCATCGACGCCTCACCGGTCCAGTAGCCCGGGTCGCCGTCGTCGTTCCAGTCGTTCGACTCGGCGCGGTCGGTCATCGGATGGGTCGTGAACACGCGGGCGTCGGGGTCGATCGTCGCCTGCCAGGCGTGACCCTGATCTCGCAGCTCGCCCTTGCGGTGATCGAGCACGGCGGCCAACGACACCTGCGGGCTGCGCCACGCGTAGGTGTTGGCCTCGGCCAGGAAGCCGAGGTTCAGGATCTGCGGGTTGGCCTGTTCCCACGCCTTGATCGCCTCGACGTCGCCACCCTGGGCATCGCTCAGGAGCTTCACCTGGGTGAAGGCGTCGCCTTCCCACAGGCGGAACTCGTCGGCCTGCGCGGTGCCGACCTCGGCGAGCTGCCACATGCCGACGGCGCCGAGCGACCACCAGAAGGGGAGGTTGGCGGGATCGTCGTAGTCGTATCCGAACGGGGCGACCGGGTCGTCGGTGATCGGTTCGGATGCGTCGGCCCAGACACCGTGTCGCTCCCTCGTGACGGTGGTCGAGTCGTCGTGCGCGACGTCGAGGACGAGTGCCGGCGGCCGGTAGCGGGTTGCAGCACCGAAGTACGTCGCGGTCGTGCTCGTGGTGCTCTCGTAGCCGCCGGGTGTGCGGTCGAAGAGCATCTTCGCCAGGTCGAAGGTGTCTTCGTCACGGGCGGTCATCTTGTCCTTCTTGTAGGTGCGTCCGTGCGGGGCGACGTAGGCGCCTCGGTGATAGTGGGACGCCATGTCGAGCAGGCAGGCGTCGAGGCCGACCGCCGCCGCTCGGACGAGGTCGTCGTCGTCCGACAGTTCGCACAGCATCAGGAGCGGGGTGACGTTCTTCGCCATGTAGACGTTCGAGTGCCACTCGAAGAAGCCGAACCGGCCACGTTCGTTGATCCACTCGAGGATGTCCGGCTTGGCTCGGGCGGCGTGCTCGGCGCCGGTCATCCCGGTCACCGGGAACGTCTCGTCGGGGAACATCTCGCCGGCCAGGCACTCGTTCGCGAGCGTGATCAGGCGGTGGTTCTCCGACCAGTACCAGAGATGGTCGATGCGGTCGTCGGGAAGCGGATCGTCGTACCGGTAGCGATTCGCGATCGTGCGCAACGCGATCGCGTCGATGACGCCGGGATCGATCCGGGTCGTGTCGGTGTCACCCCGGCCCAGGGCATACACCCAGTTCAGGTACATGAAGTCGAAGTCACGCGTGTCGCGCCACTCGTCGATCTTCGTCCAGGTCGGTTGGAGCGCCTCGACGGTGACGGCGTCGATGTCCCACCAGTACGACGGGTCGCGTCGGGCCTGTGCGAGTTGGACGACGATGCCGGTCGGGTTGCCCGGGTTGGTCCTGACCGATGCGTACTCGAGGTAGCTGTCGACCCGGGCGCGAAAGAACGCCTCGTCGACGAGGCCCGGTGTTCCGGGCGGGGCGATCGGTGAGGCAGGCGCCGACGGCAGGGTCGACGTGGTCGCCAGCGGAGCGGTGGTGGCGGGTGACGGCGTGGTGGTCGGTGTCGTGCTGGTCGACGGCGCGGTCGTGGCGCCAGCGCTCGTGCTCGTCGAGCTGCTCGACTCGGTGCCGCTGCAGGCGGCGATCGCCGCCAAGCTCAGTCCACCCGTCAAGAACTCCCGTCGCCGCAACATCGAGTCACTCCACCACACGACCCGGCAGCCGGTCAACGCGAACCGGCGAAACCGTGCCTCGCCGGTCGTCAGGTCGTCGTTCGCAGGTCGTCAACGGGGCCACGGCCTGGCTCGGGTCTGGGCGGTGACGGCCAGACGGCACACGCGATGCACGTGAGCGGCCGTCATCAGCGTGTCGGTGCCGGCGCGTATGTCGGCGAGGAGCCGAGCCGCCCAGTCGAGTTCGACGCCGGCCACGTCGATGCGGTGCGTGCCGTCGGCGTCGACCTGGATGAGGTGTTCTCCGCCATCGGCCCCGGCCGGGTCGACGTTGGCCCTCACCTCGAGCGTGCCGGCGGTGCCGGTGATCATCAGCCGACAGTCGCCCCAGCTGCCGAGTCCGGCAGCGGTCAGGTAGTCGACCCGATGCGTGCCGACGACGCCGTTGGCGGCCAGCATCACTCGCCCGACGTCCTGCATCGTCGGCCGGTCGGGGCAACTCACATTGCCGACCGACGACGAGATCAGCTCGACCACCGCCGTGTCGGCGGGGTCGGCGATCGCGCAGAACTGGTCGATCTGATGCGTCGCCAGGTCGGCCAGGATCCCGCCCGACGTCGCCGGATCCCAGAACCAGTCGGGTCGTTGGTCGGCCAGCAGCGAATGGGGTCCGAGCCCGACGACGTCGACCACTCGACCGATCGTGCCTGCGCGGGCTCGTCGGACGGCCTCGCTCACGGCACGGTTGCCGAACCGTTCGGAGAACAGCACCCACCAACGCCGGCCGCTCGATCGCTCTGCGTCGACGACGTCATCGAGTTGCTCGAGCGTGGTCACCCCCGGCTTGTCGGACAACACGTGCTTGCCGGCGCGGAGTGCTGCTGCGGCATGACCGGCTCGCTCGGCAGGCACGCCAGCGACGACGACGAGATCGGCGGCATCGTGACCGAGCGCAGCGGGAACGTCGAGCCGTGGCGAATCGGCACGCCACTGCTCGTACAGCTCCATGAGCGGACCGTCGTCGCCGGCATGACCGACCTCGTGAGCCCCGGCAGTGAGCAGCCCCTCGACCAGCTCGAACACGTGCGGATGCTCGATGCCCACGACGCTGAACCCGACCCCGCTTCCCATGGCGACGACCGTACAGCCGAGGGCGGTCGCCTCGCCGGGTCGACCGGCGGGAGGAGCACCCATGCCGCCCTGCACTGGGCGAGGCGAGCTCGGGATGCCTGGGCACCGGGCGACGGCGCCCTGCTCGCATCGCTCGGCACCCGACCCATCGATCATCGGGTCGAGTGATCTCCCGAATCGCCTCGGCGGTGCCGCGGTGTTCCGTCCGGTACCCGACCCTCGTCCGAGCCCGAGGTTCTTCGGTTGTGAAGGGGCGTGTCGGGGCAGGGGTGATCCGACGGTTGGGGGTGTTCGAGGATGATCGAGGGGATGCAGATCGAGCCGGTGTGCTCGGCCGCCTGGTCAGGCGGCGCGGCGGGTGGGTGGTCCGGTGTTGTGGATGGTGCCGTCGGGGAATCGGAGGGTGAGTTCACGATTCGGACCCAACTCGATGTGCCAGTCGTCGTCGTGGATCTTGGTGTGGTGGTGGGTGCAGACTGGGATGAGGTTGTCGAGGTCGGTGGTGCCGCCGTTGCGCCACCAGATGATGTGGTGGATCTTGCAGCGTTCGAACCGGGTGTCGCAGCCGGGGATCGCACAGGTCGCGTACAGCGCTCGCAGTGCTCGTCGTTGTGCTGGTGATGCCAGTCGGGTCGAGCGGCCGAGGTCGAGTTGGCCGGGTGCGTGCAACACGATGCCGTTGCGGACCACGACGGTGTGCACGACGCCGTCGCTCATCATGTCGGCGAGGACCCGTTGGGGGATGTCGATGGGGATGCCCCAGTCGACGGTGGGGCCACCGTTGCCGTCTCCGGACGAGGTGTCGACGACGACGATGTATTCGGGGCGTCCGGATCGGGGTGCGTCACCGGCGACGAGTCGGGCCAGGGCCAAGGCGTTGAGGTGATGTTGTTTGCCGATCGGGTCGGTCGGGCAGGTGTCGGGCACCGTCTCGGCGAACAGGGCGTTGACGGTGTTGTCGATCCGGCCGAGGAGTTGTCGGCCGGTGACGGGGTCGAACCGGCCGCGGATGCAGATCATGCCGTCGCCGTCGGTCCACGACGACAGGCGGGTGTCGCGCTTCTGGCGTTCCAACTTGTCGATGCCGTCACGACGGCGGATGTTCTTGGCTTCGATGCCCAATCGACGGCGCCACTCGTCGACCGATGCCACGCTGGCGACGTCGCCGAGGTCGCCGACTCGGTCGAACAGTTCGGCGCGTTGCTCGTCGTTGTCCAAGCCACGGGCCGCGTTCGTCAGGGCGTCGACGTGGCCTTCGGTGATGTCGCCGTCGTCCAACAGTCCGCCGAAGACGGGGATCTGGTCGATCGTGTCGGAACGGTCGCGGTCTTTGATCGCGTCGCGGGTCGACCCGCGTGTGCATTCCGCTGCGGTCTTTTCGGGGAACGGGTCGTGTTCGGACAGCAGCGACGTCAGTTCGGTGCGTGACGACGACAACCATGCCTGCAGGCGGGCGACCGACCGCAACGCCTCCTGTACCTGGAGCGAGTCGACACCGTGACCATCACGGCCGGCGGCGCGGGCAGCAGCAACCTGCTCCACGTGCTCGACGACGGCGCTGACATCCATGCCACCCATCCTGACGAAGGGGTGTCACACGGTTTCCGTTCGGGGACGCCCACTCCGTTCGGCAAACGTCACCGTCAGATGATCGGTCCAGGCGTCGATGGCGTCCCAGTCGCGGTGGTCGCCGGCTGCGACGCCGCGTACGGCCAGGAACGCCCGGGCGGCGATGCGTAGGAGCGGGTTCATGCGTGCCGGGGCGACGGCACCGGCGAACCGGCCCACGGTCAACGGATCCAGTTCGGGCGCGATCGTCCGGATCCTCGACTCGTACTGATCGGCCGAGCGCGTCGACTGCGCGCCCGGCTTCGACAACGCCAGACACGTGAAGAAGAAGGCGACCGTCGTCGACGCGAGCTCCGAACGATGGTCGCGAACGAACGTCGTTGCTCCCCGCAGCCACCGGTCGTATCGGATGGCTCCACCCACGACGACGAGGTCGTAGTCGTCGATGTGAACCGTTTCGTCGACCGGGCGCACGTCGACGGCGTGGCCGGCCGCCGCGATCGACTCGCCGATGTGCCGGGCGACTTCGGCCGTCGTGCCGTGACCGGATGCGGCAACGACGAGGACACGAGCTGGCTTCATGACGCCCGACCTGACTCGTCGTGGCCGAGCCCGAGTTGGGTGAGCAGTGTGCCGGTGTCGTAGAACTCACGTTCCTCGACGATCATCCCGCCGGCGACGGTGCTGAACACGGCGACGGGGATGTCGATGCGGCGCCCGGTCGGCGGCACACCGTCGAACTCGCCATCGTGCGTGCCGGTCATCGTCATCGTGGCGGCCACGCGGTCGCCGTCGTGGATCTCCGACGTGATCGAGACGTGGAAGTCGGAGAAGCCGGCCCGATAACCCGCGAGGAGCAGTGCGAGCTCGTCGGGGCCGTCGAGTCGTTCACCGCCGGGGCCCTCGTACCGGTAGTCGGGGTGGACGATCTCGGTCAGCACGTCGAAGCGGCCCGCGTTGAGGATCTCATCGACGAACCGTCGGACCACCGTGATGCCGGTGTGCTCGGAGGGGCTGATGTCGCTGGTGGTGTTCATGCCTCCAAGTGTTCGGAGATCGCGCGGCCCCGTCGTCACCCGAAGGTGGAACACCGGGTGGAATCGTCGCGCTGCGTCAGGGGAGAAGCCCGAGCGAGCGGGCTCGGTCGACGGCAGCGGTGCGGTTCGAGACACCCAGCTTGTCGAGGATGTGGGTGATGTGCTTCTTGACGGTGTTGAGTGACACGTAGAGCTCGTCGGCGATCTGCCGGTTGGGTTTCCCGGTCGCCAACTCGGCGAGCACCTCGAGCTCCCGGTCGGTGAGCGGCACGACGAGCGGTTGTGCAGGCGACGCCGCTGCAGCGGCGGGACCCGGGGTCCGTTCGAAGGCGGCGATCAAGGTGGCGACGTGCCCGAGCACGGTCCGGTCGAGTTCGGGTGACGGTGCGGCGACCACCCGGCCGAGCAGCGTCGCCACCGGCGTCCCCTCGTCGACGAAGGGACGCACGTACCGTTGCGGTGCGGCCAGCACTACCGCTCGCGTCAGCGATGCTGCCGCGTCGGCCGGGTGATCATCGGCCGACGCCAACGCTCGCAACAGCTCGATCTCGATCATGCTCGCCACACGCCCGTCGTCGGTCGCAGTGTGCAGGAGCCGGTCGAGCAACGGCACTGCCTCGCGGCCACGGCCCTCGGCGGTCGTCAGGCGAGCGAGGAGCAGATGTGCCGCCTCGACCGGGTGGTGTGGCTCGTCGTCGAGCCCGACGGCGCGGTGCCGGATCCATCGTTCGGCCGGGGCGCTATCGCCTTCGGCGAGGAACAGCCGGGCTCGCTGCACCGGCACGGGATTGACGAGATCGATGACGTCGTCGTCGGGTCCGACGTCGACGGCCTCGTCCATCAGTTCCCGAGCCACGTCGGTGTCGCCGTCGCATCGGTGGATCCACGCCATGGTGGCAAGGCCCGACGCCAGCGCCTGGGTGTAGACGAGCTGTCGGCTCGCCTCCAGGCCTCGGTCGACCAGGTTCCGCGCGGGCTCCAGCTCGTCGCGCTGATATGCGATCTCGCCCAGCCCGATCAGGGAGACTCCCGCCGCCGGTGAACCCGAGGCGGACGCATCCGCCTCCACGTCGAGCGCCGCTCGATACGTCGCGATCGCGGCATCGAGTTCTCCCCGAGCGCGCTGCGCCCGAGCGAGGTAGTGGCATCCGAAGGCCACACGACCCGGTTCGCCGAGCGCACGCCACCGTTCGACGTTGGTGGTCAGCGCCGACTCGGCAGGACCGACCTCACCGCGGACCCACTGGGCGCTCGCCAGGTGGAGCTGTGCGATCAGGGCGACGGCCGACGAGTCGTCCTCGATGTCGGCGAGCGCTCCCTGCGCGAAGGAGACGGCATCGTCGGAGCGGCCGCGCAGATGGGCGATGAACGCGTGCACGAGCGCCGTGGTCGGATCGAGCGTCGAGAGCGGGCTCGCGGCGCGGTCGATCGACGGCTCGAAGGCATCGTCGGGTTCGGGGCGTGCGTGCGCAGCGGCGTCGAGCAGTAGCTCGGCCTCGCCTGGCCGGCCGGCGTATGCCGCAGTTCGTGCGTGTGCGACGAGCAGGCGACGTGACGCCTCGACCCCATCGGGCAGTTCGGCCAGCCGGCGTCGCAGCGTGGCACCTTCACGGCGGAGGAGCAGTTCGTCCGCGTGCCGCTCGATCAGCCGCATGGCCAACGCGGTGTCGCCCGCAGCCGTGGCATGCTCGATCGCCCGTTCGACGAGGTCGTTCGACTCGTACCACGCTGCGGCGCGGCGATGCAGCTCGTGCACCTCCTCGTCCGGGCGCCGATCGAGCCACGTGCGGAGCAACTCGGCGAAGAGATGGTGGTATCGCCACCATCGGCGCTCGTCGTCGAGCGGCACGAGGAACAGGTTGGCCCGTTCGCACCGTTCGAGCAGCTCCTGGCCGTCGTCGCCCCCGGTGACCGCATCGCACAGTGGGCCCGACAGCCGATCGAGGATCGACGTCGACAGCAGGAAGTCGCGCACCCGATCGGGCTGCCGGTCGAGCACCTCTTCGGTGAGGTAGTCGAGCACGAAGCGGTGGCTACCGGTGAACGTGCCGAGGAACGCCTCGACATCGTCGCGCCCGCTCAGTGACAGCGCGGCGAGCTGCAGGCCGACCGCCCACCCCTCGGTCCGGTCCGTGAGCGTCGCCACGGTCGAGTCGGCGGGGCGAACACCGGTCGCCTGCTCGAGGAACGCCGTTGCCTCATCGGCGCCGAACCGCAGGTCGGCGGCGCGGATCTCGATCAGTTCGCCGCGCGCTCGACGGCGAGCGAGGAGCAGGGGCGGGTCGGCTCTGCTGATCACCACGAAGCGGAGCGGAGCGGGTGCCCGCTCGAGCAGCAGCCGAACGCCGTCGTGCACGCCTTCGTCGACGATCAGGTGGTAGTCCTCCAGCACGAGCACGATGTCGCGGTCGTCGTCGGCGGCGGCGTTGACGATCGTCGTGACGATGTCGTCGACCGTCGCGGCGTTCGCCCGTCGGGACAGCTGCTCGACCGCCGCTCGCAGCGACGCGGAGGTGTCGCCGGCCGCACCGTCGAGCGATGCAGCGACGTGCCGCCAGAATCGGATCGGGTCGTTGTCGTCCGCGTCGAGCGACAACCAGGCGACCGCGGACGATTGTCGACGACACCAGTCGGAGACGAGCACCGACTTGCCGCAACCTGCAGGCGCACACACGAGCGCCATCGTCCCCGGAGCGACCCGGTCGAGCTGGTCGGTGAGGCGGGCCCGTGAGACGAACGTCGCCGGTGGGCGCGGCGCGTGGAGCTTGGTCAACAGCACGGGTTGGCCGCCGAGCGGTGCGTCGGCGGGGGCGTGGGGGAGATCGGCCATGGTTCGATCGGGCCTTCCCGCCCGGCATCCGAAGCACGGTAGCACCGTCGTCACCAGGCCTGATCCGGCGTCGACGCTGCCGGCTACCACCTGCGAGGGTGCCGTTCGGGCGCTGATTCCACCCCGGATACCACCTTCGGGTGGCGACCGAGTGCGGCTCCGCTGCGCACGGTGTCGGCACACATCAACCCGACACGAGGAGACATCGTGCGATACGAGATCCACGTCGACGAGCGGATCGGAGCGAGCAGTTCCGAGTGGTTCGACGGCATGCACATCACGAGCGGATCCGAGGGCACGACGATCGCCGGCGACGTCGCCGACCAGTCGGCCCTCCACGGACTGCTCGACCGTGTGCGCGACTTCGGTCTCACGGTCGTCTCCGTGACCCGTGTCGATCCCGACCCGAAGGAGCGGTCATGACCAACACCCACGACAACCGACACGACGATCAGCAGCCCGTCCTCGTCCTCGGCGGCACCGGCAAGACCGGTCGCCGCGTCGCCCAGCGCCTCGAACAACGAGGTGTCCCCGTCCGGATCGCGTCACGTTCCGGTGAGACACCGTTCGACTGGGAGGACCCGTCGACGTGGGGTCCGGCCCTCGACGGCTGCCGCGCCGTCTACATCTCGTACTACCCGGACCTCGCAGCACCCGGAGCGCCCGAGGCCGTCCGAGCCCTTGCCGATGTGGCCCTCGAGCGTGGCGTCCGCCGTCTGGTCCTGCTCTCGGGGCGCGGCGAGGTCGAGGCGCAGCGTGCCGAGCGGGCGGTGTTCGACTCCGGCGCCGACGTGACGGTCGTCCGGTGCGCCTGGTTCATGCAGAACTTCTCCGAGGCCTTCCTGCGCGACGCCGTGCTGTCGGGCGAACTCGTCCTGCCGGGTGGCGACGCCCTCGAACCGTGGATCGACACCGACGACATCGCCGACGTGGCGGTCGCCGCGTTGACCGAGCCCGGTCACGTCGGTGAGCTGTACGAGTTGACGAGCCCGCAGCTGTACACGCTGACCGATCTCGCCGCCGAGCTCGGCCGGGCGACCGGTCGAGACGTCCGGTACATCCCGGTCTCGGTCGACGACTACGCCGCCGGCGCCGCCGAGCAGGGTGTGCCAGAGGAACTGGTCGGCTTCCTGACCTACCTGTTCTCGGAGGTGTTCGGCCACAACGCACACACCGCCGACGGTGTGCAGCGCGCCCTCGGCCGCCCCGCCCGCGACTTCGCGACGTTCGCCGCCGAGGCAGCCGCTACCGGCGCCTGGGACGCAAGCGTCCTGGCGAAGGTCTGACCGATGCAGCCCGAAACGACCTCACGAACGGACCTCGACATGGACTTCAAGACCCTCCTGCTCGGCGGTGGCATCGTTACCACCGGCCTCATGTCCGGCCTGCTCTACGGCTGGAGCGTGTCGGTGATCCCCGGCACCCGTCGCATCGCTGCAGGCAACTACGTCGACACGATGCAGCACATCAACCGGGCGATCATCAACCCGGCCTTCGTCATCCCGTTCATGGGCATCCCGCTCGTGCTCGGAGGGGCTGCGTGGATGCAGTTCCGGGCCGGCGATCACCGCAAGGGGTGGCTGCTGGTCGGAGCGGCCGGCACCTACGTCGTGGGCGTGCTCGGGGTGACGATCGGCGGCAACGTTCCGCTCAACGACGCCCTCGATGCGTTCGACCTGCGCAACTCGAGTGCGTCGGCCGTCGAGGCTCGACGCACGTCCTACGAGTCACCGTGGAACCGCTGGCATTTCCTCCGCACGGCAGCGAGCGTCGGAGCGTTCGCCCTCGCTGCGGCGGCGGCGCTCGTCACCACCGACGACGCGTGACCGCGTGGTGACAGGTGCATCGGGCGACTCCCTCGCGACGGGATGTCAAGATGCGTTCCATGAGCCTCAGTCGTCTCGGCCTGCTTCTCCCGCCCGTCGGACCCTGGCGTGCAGAGGCACGCGGGTACCGGTGGGCGGAGGAGGTCGGGTACGACGTTGTGTACACGGCTGACCATCTCACGCACCCGACCTACCCGGGCCTGTGGCTGGGCGAGGCGTTCACGACCCTCACGGCAGCGGCGGCAATCACGGATCGCGTCCTGCTGGGCACGTTGGTCGCGTCGTCCACGTTCCGGACGCCGGTGTCGCTGGCTCGGGTCGCCATGACGGTGAACGACGTCAGCGCCGGTCGTCTGGTGCTCGGGGTCGGGATGGGTGCGCCGTTCTGCGCCGAGGCCGATCGCGGGGTCGCCGAACCCGTCGGCGAGATGTCGAAACGGTACGCCGACGTGGTCCGGGGGTTCCGAGCGGTGCTCGACGGCGCGACCGAGTGGCAGGGCGACACCATGGCGTTCGCCGGGCTCCAGACGACGTCAGGGCCCGACGGTGTCGGCTCGCCCGAGTTGCTCTTGGCCGGTCACGGCCCACGGTCGCTCGCACTCGCCGCGGCCCACGCCGACACCTGGAATACGTACGGCGGCCCCGGGACCAGGGACCTCGACGGCGACGACTTCTGGCCGCTCCTCGAACGTCAGGTCGCGGGTTGCGAGGAGGCGTGCCTCCGGCAGGGGCGTGACCCGAAGAACGTTCGACGGTCGGTGCTGCTCGGCTTCGGTCGGGTGTCGCCGACGACGAGTGTGGACGCCTACCTCGCAGCCGTCGAACACGCCGCCGCACTCGGGTTCGACGAACTGATCGTCTACGGAGCACCGTGGACCGACGGCGACCCGCCCGACCTGGCGGTCCACGAGCAGGCGCTTGCGCAGCTGCGCTGAACCCGCCGACGCTTCGAGGCGGCTCGATCGGGACCAGAAACCCGAACTCCCGAACCCTGACGAGGGCCCGGGAGTCTCCGATGTCTCGCGACCCGCTCTCTGGTATCGAAGTGATACCATGCTGACATGGCGATGACGCTCCGGCTCACCGACACCGAACAAGAAGCTCTCCGAGCACGCGCTGACGCGGAAGGAATCTCCATGCAAGAGGCCGCGCGGCGCGCCGTTCGGGAGTTCGTCAGTCGCAGCGAACACCGAGACCGAGTCGCACAGGCCGCGGGTCTGATCATCGAAACCCACAGCGACGCCCTTCGTCGGCTCGGCGAGTGAGCGATCCGGTCGAGTTCCTCGACCTCGACGACGTCGTCGGCCTCGCCGTTGCGCTCCTCGGCGACCCTGCCCCCATCCGCGAGATCGGCTTGCTCGGCTCGGCCGTCGCACGTCCGCAGACGGCAGCGTTCGGCGAGGACGCATACCCCGACATCTGGACCAAAGCCGCTGCGCTGCTCCATTCGATCGTGGGGAACCACGCGCTCGTCGACGGCAACAAGCGTCTCGGCTGGTTGGCGACCGCCGTCTTCCTCGAGATCAACGGCGTCGAGATCTCGAATGCCAGCAACGACGACGTCTATGACCTGGTCATCGAGGTCGCGGCCGGAAAACCGACCGTCGAATCGATCGCCAATCGACTCCGCCAACTCGCTGCGTAGACCAACGGATCCGAACATCGACGGTCGAGATGGGGCCGCCTGGCGTTTCGCATCCCCACTCGGCATCCCCACTCGGCATCAACGACGCCGTCAGCGACGACCGCCTCGACCGTCCCGGCGCCAAACCCTCTTCCTCGTTTGCAGATCGAGTTGAGCGCACAAGGTTGCGAAGGGTCGGCGACGTCGCCGGCTTTGAAGGACACACCGTCGTGGCGAGGGGTCGAGGTGCGTTGCGACGAGCGTCTGGACATGGAAGGCCACCTGCGGCCAGCAGCGCGGTGACTCGTAGCGGGCGGCGCCGGGCGTTGCCGGACACCGCCGAATTCTACGAACCGGGCACCCGTAATTCTACGAATGCCCCATTGTGGAGCTGGGGGGAATCGAACCCCCGTCCACCAGTCCGTGAACGGACCCGATACGACCATTCCCGCATTGCACCTAACGCCGGCGCACTGGCGGGTCAGCCGACCTTGCGATCAGCGCCCGAGCTTTCCCGGGAGTCAGCGGTCTTTCTCGCCGTCAGCGGTCTTTCCCGCCGTCATCCCTCACTTCTGTTGCCGGGCTGTGATGGATTGGCCCCGTGCGGCATTTCTGCTCACGATGACTCTTCACTCACCTGGAAATCAGGCGGCGAGAGTGAACTGCTCATCGGCAATTCTTTGGGTTGCCCCGTTTAGCGAGTCTGAGCAACTCGGGTCGCAAACCCGCCCAACAGTTCTGATGTCGAAACCAGTCAGCCCCGTGAACGATATGTCAGCGGCTCAGTGTACGAGCGGTGAACGCCGCTCCCACGTTCGGTTCGGCCGTCGGCACGCTGTTCGGCGGTCTTCGGTCGTCGACGGGCGCGGGTGAGGTGCCACACTCGTCCGATGGAGTTGCGCCACCTCATGACGATTCGGATCGCCGTGAACCCGGTCGAGTCGTTCGGCCGGTTTCCCTTCGGTGAGCGTCGACTCATCACGTTCGACGAGGGAACGTTCGAGGGGGCCGACCTCCGCGGCACGTTGCTGCCCGGCGGGGTCGACTGGCAGCTGGTCGCACCCGACGGCACGCTTGAGATCCGCGCGCACTATGCACTCCGCACCGACCGGGGCGAGTCGATCGAAGTGGTCTCCGAAGGGGTCCGGGCGGCACCGCCCGAGGTCTTGGCCCGCCTCGCCGCGGGGGAGCAGGTCGACCCCGACGAGTACTACTTCCGGACGCACATCCGGCTGTCGACCGACTCCGAACGACTCGACCGACTCAACCGTGTGCTCGGCGTCGCCCGCGGTGAGCGGGCGCCGGGCGGTGTTGCCATCCACGTCCACGAGGTGCTCTGACGTGGAGCACACCGACGCGATCCTCGTGGTCGGCGGCGGCATCGGCGGGCTGGTCACCGCGTTGAGTCTCCACCAGGACGGCCACGACGTCGTCGTCCACGAAGCAGTGCCGGAGCTCAGGGCCTTGGGCGTCGGCATCAACCTGCTGCCCCACGCGGTGCGCGAACTCGACGCACTCGGTCTGCTCGCCGACCTGGAAGCCGAATCGGTCGCACCGACCGCGCTGGCGTACTTCACGAAGCGGGGACAGCCGATCTGGGAGGAGCAGCGCGGCAGAGCCGCCGGATACCGGTGGCCACAACTGTCGGTCCATCGAGGCACGCTCCACCGCATCCTGAGCGCTGCGTGTGTCGAGCAACTCGGTCACGACCGCATCCGCCTCGGCCACCGGTTGACGGGCGTGCGTTCCGATGGCGACCGAGCGATCGCGACGTTCGAGACCGACCGAGGAGCGGCGCAGGTGTCGTCGCCGCTCGTGATCGGTGCGGACGGCATCCACTCCGCCGCCAGGGCGCAGCGTTACCCCCACGAGGGCATGCCCGAGTGGAACGGAGCGTTGCTCTGGCGCGGCCTCGCCGAGACCGAGCCGGTTCTCGACGGGCGCACGATGGTGTGGGCCGGTCACCCCGATCAGAAGTTCGTCGGCTACCCAGTGCTCGACCTCGACGGTGGTCGTCAACTGTTCAACTTCATCGCCGAGTTCCGGACCGATTCGGTCGTGCTGGCCGAGCGCGAGGACTGGAACCAGCCCGGCCGACTCGACGACTTCATCGACCGCTTCGAGTCGTGGCGGTTCGATTGGCTCGACGTGCCGGCCCTCATCCGCTCGGCGCCGGGAACCTTCCGGTTCCCGATGGTCGATCGGGATCCGGTCGACCGGTGGACGTTCGGTCGGACCACACTGCTCGGCGACGCCGCACATCCGATGTATCCGATCGGATCGAACGGAGCATCGCAGGCGATCCTCGACGCCCGAGTGCTCACCGGTTGTCTCCGCTCCCACCCCGGCGACATCGATCGGGCGCTGGAGCGCTACGAGGAGATCCGACGTCCCGCAACGGCCCAGATCGTGCTCGCGAACCGCGGCCTCGGCCCGGAGGCGCCGATGCAACTCGTCGAGGAGCGTGCGCCCGACGGCTTCGACGACATCGGCGACGTCATCACCCGCGACGAGATCCTGGCGGTCACCGACGGGTACCGCCGCACCGCCGGATTCGCGCTCGAGGCGCTCTCCGACGGCACGTCGATCGCCGACCGAGTCGACGACTGACCGAGTCGGCGGCGCTCAGGCGGCGAGCGTGTCGGTGAGCCCGGTGAACAGGTTGTCGAACACGTTGTTGCGGTCGAACCGCATGGCGTAGGTGCGAGCCGCGGCTTCGCGCGTGCGCAGCTCGGCGGCGCTCATCCCGCCGATCGCCAGGTCGATCGCCTCGGCCAGCTTCTGGGGTGAGCTGTGCGGGACCATC
Organism: Ilumatobacter fluminis; assembly: GCF_004364865.1. Classification (NCBI taxonomy): domain Bacteria; kingdom Bacillati; phylum Actinomycetota; class Acidimicrobiia; order Acidimicrobiales; family Ilumatobacteraceae; genus Ilumatobacter; species Ilumatobacter fluminis. The sequence goes on along the minus strand of NZ_SOAU01000001.1, from coordinate 2,914,094 downwards.
AGGGCGTTCGACCCGACGGCTTCCGGGATGCCGCCGGTCTGGCAGGTGATCACCGGACCGCCGCCGGCGAGCATCTTCTCGACCAGGGCGATCCCGAACGTCTCGACGAACTCGGGTCGGGGTTTGCTCGGGAGCGCGAACGCTGCCGAACCGGCCATCAGGAGCGGCTTCTCGGTGTCGTCGACGTCGTCGAGGAACACGATCTGGTCGGCGGCGAGCGACGAGGTGGCGTGTGCCCGCAGCGCAACCGCCTCGGGGCCGTTGCCGGCGATGACCAGCTTGGTGTGGTTCCGGCTGTGACTCCGGGCGAAGCCGGAGATCAGGTCGTCGACGCCTTTGGCCTTCGACAGGCGAGAGAGGAACAGGACGTACCGATCGCGTTCGAGCCCGCGAGCGGCGAGTGCCCTCGCGATGGCGCCGTCGTCGAGGTTCGTGTACTGGCACGCGTCGATGGCCGGATACGAGATGCCGATCCGCTCCGCACACTGAGGGGCGAACTGCGTGCCGTGTTGATCGTCGATCTCGGCCGCAGCGTGGATGATGATCTCCTTCGTGTACTCGCTCACGGCGACGCACGTCTCGTTGCTGAGGTAGGTCGAGAACAGGTGGGCGGCGGCGCCGAACTTCTCCGACTCCACGCACGACCGCACCACGTTCGTGATGTCGGAGCCGACGGCCTCGGCGATGGTCGTGACGTGTTGGGGGAGACCCGTCGCAGCGGCGACCCGCCGGGCGTCGGCGACGACGGTCGCGTGTGGCGTGAGGTACAGCGACATCGCAACGGTGGGAACCCCGTCGGTGAACAGCTCGACGAGGCGGCCGGTGAGCCCGGCGAGGTAACGGCCGTCGGGCACCTTGTAGTCACCGACACCCGTCGGCCGTTCGACGGTGATGCCGTCCGAGTACGGCATCACCGCGTCGAGCGGCTTGAGCGGCAGGTGCGCAGCGCGCAGGACATCGATCGGCCAGGTGACGATCCGGACGTCGTCGAACCCGCGTGTGAGAGCGACTTCGGCCAGGTTGCGTGCCTCGCCCGAGTGACCGCAGATCACAGGGTCGGCGCGGACGACGATGACGAGGCGTCGATTCGGTGTGTTCATGGGGCTCCTGGTGTTCGTGCGAGCGAATCGCTGGTCGATGCGGATGGGGGGCGGGTCGACGTCGCCCAGGTGGAGGGGCGATCGCCGAGAACGATGTCGAGGCGTCGGCCACCTCGGAGTTCGTGGGCGCCGAGCCAGGAGCGGTCGACGGGCTCACCGTCGAGTCGCACCTCCTGGACGTACTGGCACGGTCGGCCGCGCTCGGGTTCGACGAACCCGGGTGCCTCGATCGTCAGCGGTGTCCCGCCGACATCGACGGTGGCGTGTGCGAACGAGGGGGCGTTCACGAGGAACAAGTTCTGCCCGGCCACCGGAAACAGGCCGAGCGACGCCCAGACGTACCACGACGACAGACCGCCGGAGTCGTCGTTGCCGGCGAGCCCGCCACGACCCGGCCCGAACTGCTGGTCGATCGCCGCCCGCACCACTTCGGTCGTCCGATCGGGTCGCCCGGCGTAGTGATAGGCCCACGGCGCTTCCATGTCGGGCTCGTTGTTCATGCCCTCGAACCGGTTGAGCGCGTAGCCGCGGTCCATCTCGTCCTTGGCCGGTCGTTCGCCCGGCTGCTTGACCGGATCGGCGTGGTACCCGAAGAACTCGTCGAGCAGCGCGACGAAGCGCCGGTCGCCGCCGGCGAAGCCGATCCTCGTCGCCATGTCGTGGAGGATCCGGAACGAGTAGTTCCACTTGCCGCCCTCGTAGAACGACGAGTCGACGAGCAGCCCCGACGCTTGGTCGAAGGCAGCGGTCCAGCCGTCGGCCAGGGCCTCGAGCTGGCCGGCCAGCGCCTCGTCGCCGACCTGACGCGAGACGACGGCGGTGCAGTGGTAGGCGAATGCCACGTCGAGCGTGTGCGTGATCGGGTGAGCCACACCGCGCTCCAGATAGTCCTCGGCGTAGCCGCGTCGGAGATCGCTGTGCATGCACGACAGCGCCCAGTCCCAGTCGATGCCGGGTACCTCGAGGGCACACAGATCGGCGAAGAAGGTGTGGGCCAGCGCGCTGCCCTGTCGGGCGAAGCGGTCGGCGCCCCGTGCCATCCGATAGCCGATCGGGAGGTTGCCTTCCTCCTCGCAGATGTGGAGGAGTGCATTGGCGAGTTCGACCGAACGCTGCGGGAACAGGGTCGAGATCAGCGGCAGCTGCGTCCGGTAGATGTCCCACATCGTGCAGAGGTCGAACACGAACGGCCCGTCGGCCGGCCAGAACGGGCTCTCGCCCGGCGCGAAGCACGGCTTGATCAGCGAGTGGTACAGCGCCGAGGCGAAGACCGTCTCCCGGTCGGCGTCGTCGGTCTCGACGGCGATCGTCCCGAGATGCTCTCGCCACGCACGTTTCGTCGCCGTCCGGCGGGTGTCGAATGCCTCCTGTCGGGTCGCGATGTCGGTCGAGAGGTTGCTCGCGGCACGCTCGGTGCCCCGCAGCGAGAAGCCGATTCGCAGCTCGACCGAGCCGCCCGCCTCGACCGGTCCGCGCCACAGCAGGCCGAACGGGCGGAGCGTCGTGGGGCGGATGTCGTCGAACTCGAGTCGAGTGCTGCCCTCCATGAGCCGGCGGTCGTACCAGAGGCTCTGTCGCCACCCGGGTGAGTCGCACGCGAGATGGAACGAGAGGGGCGCGCCCTCGACCGTGATCTGGCCGGCCGCCTCGGCGTGGCCGTGGGTCTGCATGTGTGCTCGCAGCGGCACGGTCGCGCCGTGGTCGATCGCCAGACCGCCCTGCGAGAGGTCGACGACGACGCGAGCGTCGGTCGCGCTCGGGAACGTGTACCGATGCACCGCCGACTTCGGGCCGACGGTGATCTCGCAGCGGATGCCCGACTCGAGGGTGCACGCGTAGTAGCCGGGCTCGGCGACCTCGTCGGTGATCCGCCAGCTGGTGCCGAGTTCGTCGAGCGGGCCGAGCATCGGGGTGACCCGGACGTAGTTGTAGTACTTGCGGATCGCGCCGGTGCCCGATTGCTGGAAGTGGGTGAAGCCCGAGGCCTGGAGATGGTCGAACCGCCGAGTGGGGAGTCCTTCGGTGCCGAGGTCGTACACGCCGTAGCCGGTCGGGTAGGCGCCTGAATAGGCGCACGCGGACACCATGCCGAACGGATGGCACGCTCCGGGGTGGGTGTTGCCGACCTGGGGTTTCGGGAACCACCACGTGGCGGCGATGCCCTCGGGCGGGGACAGGTCGATGGCATCGGTCCCGATGAACGGATCGACACGATCGAACACGTCGTCGACGGTAGGAAACGAGCAACAACGGATGCCGTCCGATGTGTTTCCACTCGGTGAAGACGGTGTGCGGACGCGGAAGAGCCCGGGGCCGAAGCTCCGGGCTCTTCCTGTTTCTGACCGACCGGCGAGGTGTGGGTGGCCGATCAGATCGTGGTGCTGATCTGGTTCGTCAGACCGTCTGCTTGTCCTTCATCGGGACCTGCTCGGTGAGGAACGCTTCGGGGACCGTGTCGGGGATCTCCTTGCGGCGGGCCTGCCAGACGAAGGCACCGCCCATCACCAGGAAGACGAACCCGAGGCCGGCCAGCAGGATCGAGATGCCGAGGCCGATCTGCAGCGTGGCGTGGGTCGCAGCGCCGACGCCGAGCTCACCGAAGAGGCCGTGTGCGGTGCCGCTCCAGGCACCCTCACGGGCGGGGCCGTCGAGGATGTCGGTCCGGGCGAAGCCGGTCCAGTAGCGGCCGTCGACGGGCACCGTGTAGGTGCCTGCCTCGAGGACCTCACCCTGGTAGGCCTCGACGACGCCGTTGTAGGTGCCATCGGGGTCGAGCGCTCCGCTCTCGATGCCGGCGGCGATGTCGTCGGCGGTGAGGGTCACCATCTGCTCACCGTGGAGCACGTGGTAGCCGATCGTCGCCATCTGGTACATGTACTCAGTGGCGGTGTTCACCAGCGGGTCGTTGGGGTCGAGGTCACTCTCGACGACGGGGAAGTTCCAGTCGTCCTCGAGCAGTTGCATGATCGCCTCGGCACCTTCGGTGGTGCCCCGGTCGGTCAGCTGACCGTCTTCGTTGTAGCTGAGCTCGACGTTCTGGGCCTCGCTGAAGGCCTGCAGTGAGCCGTAGCCGCCTTGCACTTGGCTGTACGCATAGCCGCCTCCGACGAAGAATCCGAGGCCGACCACGATCAAGAAGACTCCGAGGAGTCCGAGTGGCTTCTTGAACATTGTCCCAACTCCTTTCGAGTTGTTGTGCAGTGATTCGTGAGGTGTTTCACGAAGTTCTCGGTACTCATGCTGACGTTTGCGCCGGCAATCGATTAGGGCCCTAGGTCCCGGCTCCGGGGGTATTGCTATCGACCGGACAATTGGTGTTTCCCCTGGTCATGGCGTCACCCCTCGGCACGCCCGGCTCGGGTCCCGAGACGTTCTAGGCTGTCCGGGTCCATCCACGACCACAGGAGGAAACACCATGGGACTGTTCGACAAGGCCAAGGATCTCGTCGGCAAGCACGACGACAAGATCACCGACGGCATCGACAAGGCTGCCGACGTCGCCGACGACAAGCTCGGCGACAAGGTCGGCTCCGACAAGATCGATCAGGCTGCCGACGCGGCGAAGGACGCGGTCGACAAGCTCGGCGACGGCTGACGCCGTCCACCGACGACTCGAGGGCACGGTCCGCACGGACCGTGCCCTCGTCGCGTCCCGGTGTCAGTTCGGCAGCACGAGGGCGTTGAGTTCGATGTTGCCGATCGAGGCGGTCGCATCGGAGTTCTTGCACACGAGACGGACGGCTCCCTGTGACGCACTGAAGAAGTCGATGACGCGCGTGCCGGAGATCGTCGCCGTGCCGACGCCGTCACCGAAGTCGATCTCACTGGTGCCGCTCGCCCACGAGAAACTGGTGGAGGTGCCGACCGAACAGTTGGCCCGATCGCCCGGATTGCCATAGACGATGCCGCTGTAGCCGACGACGAGCTGGCCACCCTGCGGGAGTTCGTACGACAACGACAACACCGTCCGGTCGTTGGTCGACAGTTGCGACCCACCGAACGACGAGCTGCGGATCGCGTACGGCAGGGTCCGTTCGACGACCTGCCGGTTCGCGTACCGTCCGTCGGCTTGTCCCTTGGTCCACACCGAGTCGGTGTCTGCCTTCGCTGCCAGGCGTTGGTCGACATCGCTGCGCGCATAGACGTCGCCGGCGTCGACCTTGTCGGCGAGCAGGCCGTCCACCTCCGTCTTGGTGTGGTAGCGGTCGTCGTGGTGGTGGTCCTGGTGATAGCCCACGAGGTCGATGACGACGTGGACCGTGCCGGCGAAGTTGAACACGTCGAACGTGCCGTCGACCGACAACGGGGTCGTCACCGCGTTCGGCACCGGCGGCTGACCCGGCGACGGGTTCAGGCTCGACGCGTTGGGCACGTCGCCGCCGGGCCACACGGTGAGGTGGGTCGGCTCGCTGGCACCGAGTGCGGTGATGTTGAGCGCCACCGCTCGGACGTCGACCGGGATGTCGGAGCACTCGCCGCTGGTGCCGCGAGCCGAGACCGTGTGCGTGTCGGTCGGGCCGAGTGGTGTGACGCGTCCGCCGATGCCGTTGGCCGGCCGGGTGTCGACCAACCGGCACGAGGCGACGCTCGTGAACACCGTCCGATCGCCGGTTCCCTTCGTTGCCTCGACCAGCCCGACGCCGCCCGCTCCCAACGTGATGGCGATCACTGCGCCGATCGCCGCCCATCGTGTCCGCACCATGTTCATCGGTCCAGCGTGACGATGATCCGGCACGACCACCATCCGGATGACCGGACGACTCGGTAAGGCTGTCCGGAGTCGGTACGGGGCTCGGGTCAATCGGTGTCGAAGGCCGGGTTGGGGACCTTCGGTGTGTAGTCGTGGTCGAGTCCGTTGACGGCGACCGGGTCGTCGTCGCCGTCGGGCTCACCGTCATCGTTCCCATCGTCGGCTGCGTCGTCGTCGGGCGGCGTCTGGTACTTGACCGGGCTCTGCCGGAGCGCGCCGTCGTCGTCGACGAAGAGGTGCCACCCGGCGACGAGCACCGTGTCTCGGCGCGGTTCGAGGTGGAAGGTCTGGACCCGTGCCCGCAGTCGTCCGTCGGCGTGTTCTTCGAGGATGACTTCGTAGGCGCGATGATTCGCGTCGTTGACCGACAGCGCGACCTGGACGCCCTGCAACCCGTTGATGACGAGTGACGCAGCGTTCACGTGTCGGTTGGCGTGGGCGACGGTGCCCGGTGAGGCCGGCGGGGTCGGGAGCGGCTTCGTGCGTGGGCTGCCGTCGGCGTTGCGGCCACCGATGCGACCGTCGACGACGGGCCCGGTGTGCGGCTGGATACCCTGCCCGGTCGTCACGTCGACGCCGCCGCTTCCGGTCGCCGACGTCGACCCGACGAAGGTCGGCCGACCTCCGAGTCGGATCTCGATCGCCTCGAGGTGGTCGTCGTCGACGGTGGCCGGAGCTCGCAGCCCAGTGGCGAACGCGAGTGACAGCAGCGTCTGCCAGACCCCCGAGATCTCGGCGTGGACCTGCTCGACCCCTGTCCGGTACGACACGACGACCCATCCCGGATCCTGCCCGTCGAGCGATGCGGCGGTCGGGATGCCGTCGGGGATGTCGGCGTCGATCGTGTAGTGCTCGTCGCCTCGGTCGACGTGCGGGATCACGATCGGGTAGAGCCTCCCGTCGGGCCCGCGGACGGCACCGCCGCCGGTGTAGTAGGCGTCGGGTCCGAACGACCGACAGCCGGGCGGGATCGCGGTCTGCATCCAGATCGAACGGTCGAGCGCGACGATCGACCGAGCGAGCGAGAACTCTCCGGCTTCGAGACCCGTTGCGCCGACGTCGTCGTTCAAGCCCGCCCACAGGCTCCGTTCCGCATCGACCCAATCGGCGCGCATCGCGGCGAACCACCCTTCGCTGCTGATCGACGAGCCGAAGCGGTCGGCGAGCTCGGCCTGTTCGACGGTCGCCGTGAGGAACCTGGCGAGCGCAACAAGTTCGTCGCCGAGCTCGCGCACGATCGCGACCGACGACCTCGACAGTTCGGCAGTGACGAGCGCCGTCTCGATCGAGGCCGCCTGATCGCGTGCCCGCTCGGCGAGATCGTCGAGTCGCGACGCCGTCAGCCCGACCTGGGCGGTGTCGAGCGTCAGGGCGTCACCCATAGCGCACCCACGGAGCGGGACGCTGTGGCGGGCTGGCGTCGACCTCGTCGGACCGCAGGAAGCGACCGTACGCCGCCGTGTACGCATCGCAGATCGTCGCCCGGTGCCGGGCCTCGACGGCTTGCTGTTCGAGGTCGACGGTCGCCGCCCGGATGTTCGCGAGCGAGACGCCGGTCGTGGCGTCGATCGCCGTGCGCTGCGGGCCGGACAACACGAGCCCATCGGCCAGGGAGCGCAACTGTGCGGCGAGCGTGTCGAGTTGATGGCGGGCGTCGTCGAGCACCGTCGCAATGTGCCGATACTCCGAAGCGGTGGGCATGCCGCCAGTGTCGACGACCGACGTCTCGGACGACATGGGGAAGACTCCCCGGCGTCAGAGCGAGCGAACGGTCGGCCGGGCCACCACGAGCCCGACCAGAGCGCAACACAGCAGTCCGATGACGACCATCGCCGTCGACACGCTGGTCGCAGCGACCAGCCCGAACAGCACGAGCGCCGTGATCGGGAACGCCCCGTTCTGGGCCATTGCGACGAGGCCCATCACGCGCCCCATCAGTTCCGACGGGGTGTGCTGCTGTGTCAGCGTGCGGAGCACCGTCATCGCGATGCCGCCACTGAGTCCCCAGACGAAGCCACATAGCATCGTGATGGCGTATTCGCGCGACAGACCGATCGCCACGAGACCACCGCCGAGCGGGACCGAGGTGAAGAACGCGAGGACCAAGCCAGGGCGGCTCGGCGTCCAGCGGTTGGCCAAGACCATGGAGGTGATCATCATGCCGATGCTCATCGCCACGTTCAGCGCGCTCGCGGCGAGCGAGTCCTTGCCGAGCACGTCGCGGGCGAACTCCGGGAGCAGCAGCGACGACGTCGCGATCGCGACCCCCAGCACGCCGGTGATCGCCAACAGCGACCGGAGCGGCTCGGTGCCCAGCGCGATGCGGATGCCGTCGAACACCGACCCGCGGGTGGCGGCGGCCCCGATCAGCCGGTCCGGCAGCGGCGCCCTCGACACGACGGCGAGTCCGAGCACGCTGGCGACGACCAAGAGCCAGAAGCCGGCCGCCGTGCCGAAGCCCTGCATGACGGCGCCACCGAGGAAGATGCCGCCGATCGTCGAGATCATCATGCTCAGGTTCTGCAGCGCCACGGCCTGCATCAACTGTTCCTTCGGTGACACGGTCGGCACGAGCGCCTGCATCAGCGGCATCAGCATCGACGGCGCGGCGATCGCGACCAGTCCCGTCACCATCGTGAGCGCCACGGTCATCGTGTCGGTCTGGACGAGGAGCGCGGTGACCGTGAACATGACGGCACTGATGACGAACAGGATCGCACCGAGTCGCTTCGGCGCCAGGTAGTCGGCGAGCGAACCGGCCCACGCACTGAGGAACAGCGGAGGGAGGCCGATCACGATCCCGAGGATCGCCGTCGCCGGGTTCCAGTCGGTCAGTTCGCCGACGAGCCAGACGAACACGAAACGGCTCGTCCCGAACACCGTCGCCGACAAGATGTTGGCGACGAGCAGCGCCCGGAACGGCGGCAGCCGGAGCAGGTCGCCGACTGCCGGTTTCGGTACGACCTCGGTCGTTTCTCCCACAGCCGCATCGTGCTCTGTGATGTCCCGGTGCGACGAAGTGGAGCCGCACTCGTCCGGCGCCGGACGCGGCCGGTACGACTCGCGCTCGGCCCGCACCCGCCGGTTCTCGTACCGTGGTCGGCGTGGTCCAGATCCGGAAGGCACGAGCGGGCGACATCGTCCAGGTGGCGCGCACCACCAGTCGAGCGTTCGCCGCCGACCCGGTGATGCGCTGGTTGATCCCCGACGACGACGAGTACGAGTCGGCGTGGTTGGCCGTCTTCGGCAACATCGCCCGTCGTTGGCACGCCACCGACTCGTTGTGGTGCACCGACGACGTCGCCGCCATGGCCGGATGGGTGCCGCCGGGCCGGCCGACCGTCGAGTTGGGTCCCGACGACGGCATCGTCGAGTACGACCATCCCGAGTGGCGTATCGAACGGTTCAAGGCGGTCGGCGCCGCGCTGGCGGAGCACACGCCGCCTGAACCTCACTGGTACCTCAACATGCTGGCGACTCATCCCGACTGGCAGCGACGCGGGTTGGGCGCGGCGCTGATGGGCGAGGTCTTCTCGATCGCCGACGAGGCCGGACTTGCGTGCTATCTCGAGACCGAGTCGGAGGAGAACGTCGCGTACTACCGACGGCACGGCTTCGAGGTCCGCAGCGAGTGGGACCTGGCGACACACGACACGTTCGGCCCGCACATGTGGGGCATGCTCCGTCCGCCACGCTGACCTGTCATGGCCCGTTTCCGTTTCACGACGACGACGCTGAGTACCCGGGATGCCCGTGCGCTCGCTGCGTTCTACGAACGGCTGCTCGGGTGGGAGCGGGGGAGCGACGAACCCGGGTGGGTGACGATCGGCGACCCTGCCGGTGGGCACCGCCTCGGCTTCCACCACGATGACCACTACTCGGCGCCCGCTTGGCCGTCCCGTGCCGGTCAACCGTCGATGACGGCGCATCTCGAGATCGCCGTCGACGACCTCGAATCGGCCGTGGCCCATGCGCAGGAGTGTGGGGCGAGTCCCGCCGACGTGCAGCCGCAGGACGACGTGCGGGTGATGCTCGACCCCGAAGGGCACCCGTTCTGCCTGTTCCTGTGGCCCGACATGCCGGCCGGGGAGTGAGCCGTCCCCGCGCTCGTGGCCCGACGGTCGACGGGCTCCGAGGGATTCGGTCGTCGTCGACCGCTCCGGGTTTCAGACCAGACGGTTGCGGCACTCGCCGACGCCGTCGATCACGGTCGTCAAGGTCTGCCCACGGCGGAGAAACACCTGTGGGTCACGGGCCATGCCGACGCCGCCCGGCGTCCCGGTCACGAGGAGATCGCCGGGAACCAAGGTGACGAACGTCGAGGCGTACTCGATCAGGTCGATGGGGCCGAAGCACAGCTCTCGCGTGTTCGACTGTTGCATCACCACACCGTCGACGATGCACGAGATCGGGAACGATGGTGTGTCGGCGGTGGTGCCCGGCTCGGCGACGAGCAGGTGGGGGCCGACCGGCGTGGAGCCTTCCCACGCCTTGCCCGGCATGAACTGTGTGGTGTGGCGCTGGTAGTCGCGGATGCTCAGGTCGTTGACGACCGTCCATCCGGCGATCGCCGCGGCTGCCTCGTCGGCGCTCGCACGTCGCACCGGCGACCCGATCACGACGCCGAGCTCGGCTTCCCAATCGGCCGACGTCGATTCGTCGTCTCGGGGGAGCGGGACGTCGTCGTAGGCGCCGGTGAGCGAGCGGGCGAACTTGGGGAACAGGGTCGGGTGCGAGGGTCGCTCTCGTCCGGTCTCGGCGATGTGGTCGAGATAGTTGAGGCCGACGCAGATCACCTTCTCCGGATTCGGGATCAGCGTCGCATAGTCGAGCGTGTCGACGTCGTGCCGGGCGCCGTCGGCCGACGAGGCGACCGACCGCCAGTCGGGGTCGGCCAGGAGCGCTCCGACGTCGGCGTGTCCGATCTCGACCGCCTGGTCGTCGTCGACCCGCACACAGGCGTGTCCGTTCCCGGTCCGAATCGTCGCAAGCCGCATCCCCGCAGTCTGCCCGCTCGACCCCGCCCCACCACACTTCCCGCCCCGGACGCCTGGTCGATTTAATCGCCTGGGTATCCACGGGTGGACGCCTGGTCGATTTAATCGCCTGGGTGTCCGAGCGGGATGGGTGGGGAGTTGTGCCCGGTGCAGGGTTCGGGCACATCCGATACCTTCGGCATGGCCGACTCTCCCACGCTCCACGAGGTATTGGGAGATACTCATGCGTCCACTTCCACGGGCCGTACTCGACGGTGCTCGCCGACAACACGGTCTGGTGACCGCGACCGACCTCCGTCGTGCCGACTATGCGGGTCGAGCCCGCACCGACGCGCTCGCTTGCGGACTGCTCGTTCGTGTCCACAAGGGCGTCTACCGCATCGGTTCCCACGCCGAGACGTTCGAGCAGCGGTCCAAGGCGGCGCTCCTCGCCGCCCCCGATGCGGTGTTGGCGGGCCCGACGGCTGCCCGCTTCTGGAACCTGCGATCCGTGCGGACAGACGACGTCCATATCTTGGCGCTTCGGGCGATCAAGTTGCGCGGGGTCCATGCGCATCGCACCGATCTACTCCGGTCCGGCGACAGCGTCGAGAAGCTGGGGTTTCGTCTCCTCGCCCCGGCCCGGCTGCTGTGTGATCTCGCCCGGTTCATCGACGAGGCCGAGCTGGAGTCCGTGTTCGAGCAGATGCTCGACCGACGGATCATCACCGTGTCGTCGGCACGACAGATCGCACGTCGTTTCTGCCGTCCGGGTCGTCCGGGATCGCAAGAGGTCGCCCGATTGCTCGACGCTCGACCGGAGTGGCTCAAGCCGGTCGGGTCGGAACTCGAACTGCGCGTGTGGAAGGCCTTGGCGAGAGTCGGCCATGCCCTGGAACGGCAGGTCGAGGTCGAGGTCGAGGACGGCTCGACCGTGAGACTCGACCTCGCGCAGCGGGAGTGTCGGATCGGCATCGAGGTCGATCACACGCGGTTCCATGGCGGCCGGCTCGATGTTCAGGGTGACAAGCGTCGCGACCGGCTCCTCACTGCACTCGGGTGGACCATCGTGCGAATCACCGATGAGGACGTCGACCGCCGGTTCGTCGCAACGGTCGACGAACTCGTCCGCCTGCTCGACCGACGAATTGCCGACCTCCGGGCCGCATCCTGAACCCGCCCGTCCGTCCGCCCGGTCCCGGACGCCTGGTCGATTAAGGACCCGCGCGGATAGGCGGTGTGTGGTGACCATCCACCGGTTGGTGGGTTGGCTCGGTTTTCATACCGAGTGCAGCCCAACACACCCAACCGGGGAGGTCACCGAACATCATGCGCGCGCTCGAACGAGAAGTGGTGGACGCCGTCTACGCGACCATCGAACCGCTCCTGCCCGAACCACCGCCACACCCCCTCGGATGCCACCGGCCACGCGTCCCGGACCGGCTCTGCTTCTGGGGGATCCTGATCCGACTCACGACCGGATCATCCTGGGTCGACATCGAAGCAATCCTCGAGTACCGCGTGTCGGATACCACGCTCAGATCTCGCCGTGACGAGTGGATCGCCGCCGGCGTGTTCGACCAACTCCGCGACGAAGCCACCCGAGCGTTCGACCGCATCATCGGCCTGGATCTCACCGAAGTCGCCATCGACGGATCAGTCCACAAAGCCCCCTACGGCGGCGAAGGCACCGGCAAGAGTCCTGTCGACCGGGGCAAACTCGGCTGGAAGTGGTCGATCGGCGTCGACCGCCACGGCATCCCGTTGGGCTGGTCGATCGACGGCGCCAACCGCCACGACGTCCGCCTGCTCGAAACCACCCTCGACGCGATCGCAGCCGACGGCTGGACCGCCGAGATCGAGACCATGCACCTCGACCGCGGTTACGACCAACCCAAGATCCGTCGACAACTCATCGACGCTGGACTGCCCGACCACATCATCCAACGACGCCGCCAACCCGGTGACCAGCGACCGAAATCGATCACGCTCGGGCTGCGATGGATCGTCGAAGCCGCCAACAGTTGGCTGTCGAACTACGGACAGCTACGCCGCAACACCGACCGCAAGATCTGCCACCGACACGCCGCGATCTGCCTCGCCGTCACCGTGCTGATCGTCGGCAAACTCCTCACCTACCGAGACCGCTACTGCCGCTGACCGCCAACGCCTATCCGCTCAAGCCCTAAATCGCCCGGGTGTCCGCGGGTGGACGCCTGGTGGATTTAATCGCCTGGGTGTCCGGGTGGTCCGCGCGCCCGGAAAGTGTTCGGGACGCCTGGTCGATTTAATCGCCTGGGTGTCCACGGGTGGACGCCTGGTGGATTTAATCGCCTGGGTGTCCGGGTGGCCGGGTGTCCGGGCGGGGGTCAGAGGGCGAAGCCGCCGGTTTTGGTTTCGAGGTACTCGGCGATGCCGTCGTGGCTGCCTTCGCGGCCGATGCCGGAGTCTTTCATGCCGCCGAACGGGGCCGACGCCGACGTGGGGTTGACGTCGTTGACGCCCACGATCCCGAACCGCAAGCCTTCGAACGCACGGATCGCCGTCGACAGCGACGTCGTGTACACGTAGGCGGCGAGGCCGAAGTTCGTGTCGTTCGCCAGGTCGAGCACGTGATCGACGTCGTCGTACCGGATGACGGGGGCGACCGGCCCGAACGTCTCCTCCCGATAGATCTTCATCCCGTCGGCCACGCCCGACAGCAGCGTCGGGGCGTAGAAGTGACCCCGGTCGAAGGGCGCCTCACGCAACCGGTCGCCACCCACCAGCGCAGAGGCACCCTTGCCGACCGCGTCGGACACCTGGTCGGCGACCTTGGCCACCGCCGCCTCGTTCACCAGCGGCCCGACGCCCACGCCGTCGTCGAACCCGTTGCCCGCCTTCACGCGCGACACGCGCTCGACCAGCGTCGACACGAACGCGTCCTCGTGCTCGGCGGAGACGTACAACCGGTTCGGGCTGATGCAGGCCTGACCTGCGTTGAGGAACTTCAGTGCAGCGGCGCCCTTCGCCGCACGCACCGGATCGGCGTCGGGGAACACGATGAACGGCGCGTGGCCGCCCAGCTCGACCGAGACGCGCTTGAGGTTGCCGGCTGCGACCCCGGCCAGGTGCCGGCCGACGGCTGTCGACCCCGTGAAGGTCAGCTTCCGGACACGGTCGTCGGTCGTGAACACGTCGCCGATCGGCTTCGGGTCGAGGGCGGTCACCAGGTTGACGACGCCGGCCGGTGTGTCGACCTCCTCGAAAATTTCGAACACGGCGCGAGCACACAACGGTGTCGCCTCCGCCGGCTTCAGTACGAGGGTGCAGCCGGCGGCGAGGGCCGGCGCCATCTTCCGGGTCAGCATCGAGATCGGGTAGTTCCACGGCGTCACCATCGCCACCACCCCCACGGGCTGGCGCAGGACGAGGAAGCGCTGATCCGGCCGGGACGACGGCAGCCACTCGCCGGTCACACGCGTGGCCTCCTCGGCGTAGAACCGCAGGAAGTCGGCGGCGTACTTCACCTCGGCCTTGCTTGCCTTGAGCGGCTTGCCCTGCTCACGGGTCATCAGCTCGGCGAGTTCGTCGGATCGCTCCGTCATGCGGCGCCAGGCGGCGTACAGCAGGTCGGCGCGAGCGGTCGCCGTCGTGGACGACCACGCGCGGAACGCGGCATCGGCAGCGGCGATGGCATCGCGGGCGTCGTCGGCGCCGCCGTCGGGCACCTCGCCGATCACCTCACCCGTGGCAGGGTCGGTGACCTCGAACGTGCCGCCCGAGCGGGAGTCGGTCCACTGGCCGTCGATGAACATGCGGCCACGGTACTGCTCGGCACGCAACGGCGTCCGAGCCGAGCCGAACGGACAGCGGGTGTCGGGAGGATCCGCCTGTGCAGAGACGAGCGGAGGAGGCGGTCAGGCGTCGGGTGCTGGGGGGACCGGGGGCTGGCCGACGGCGACGGTGTTGCCCTCGGCATCGGTGCCGGTCGGGACGGCATCGTCGGTGGGTGCCGGGGGAACCGGTGCCTGGCCGACTGCCACGGTGTTGCCGTCGGCGTCGGTGCCGGTCGCCACCTCGGGCTCCGGTGCTGCGGTCTCGGCTGCCTCGACCTCGGGCGTCTCGACCGCGGCCTCGGTGATGTCGACCCGTGCGGGCTGCACCGGGGCAGGTGCCGGGGGGACGGGCGCCTGGCCGACGGCGACGGTGTTGCCGTCGGGATCGGTGCCGGTCGGGACGACATCGTCGGTGGGTGCCGGGGGGATGGGTGCCTGGCCGACGGCGACGGTGTTGCCGTCGGGGTCGGTGCCGGGATCGCTCGCTGCGGGCGTCTCTGCGGTCGGTTCGGGCGTCGGAGCCGGCTGCTCGACCACGTCGGCTGCAGCCGGGGGATCGAACGTGTGCGCTGCGGAGGTGTGGGAGAACGAGGCGAGGTCGGCCTGCAGGTCGAGCACCGGTGCCCGACGAGGGACCTCGGTGGTGTCGTCGCCGACTCGCCCGAGCGGGCGACCGACGCCTGCACCGACGTTCGTGATCTCGTCGGCTTCGATGACCACCGGCGGTTCGGTCTGGTCGAGCGATGTCGTGCCGCCCGTGGCGGCAGCCGACATCGGGCTTGCGACGGTGATCAGTGCAGCACCGGTCGACAACACGGCGAGCATGGTCGCGCGCTGACGGCGCGTCGCGCCCATCAGATCGGCGAGCCGCGCGAGCACGGCGTCGTCGGTCCAGTCGAGATGGTGGGCGAGCGTTTCGATGTCGACCCGTCGCAACGCGATGTTGCGGGCGCGCTGCTGGTTGCGCACCTTCCGGATCAGGCGGAGATAGTCGCGCAGCAGCGCTTCGGCGTCGTCGGATCGAACCGATGTCGATGCCTGGCCGGTACTGAGCTGGCTGTCTGCGATGACGATGGGGCGGCGGCTGGGGGAGATGACGTGGTCGTTCACTGGAATCCTCGGGTCGTTCCTGTCATCGGCACGAACGGCCGCCGTCTTGAGGATTCGTTGCCGATTCGGATCCGGCTGCACGGCCCTCGATCGGGCCCTCGATCTGCCCTGGTCAGCCCGTCAGCCTTGGTCGTCGTCGACGAGTCGGCGCCCCATCGACACGACGTCGTCGAGCTCGTAGCCGATCGATCGGTAGAACTCGACCGCGGCCTCGTTCGAGGTGCGGATCTGCAGGTTGATCTTCGGGCAGCCGCGCCGGGCGAGCACGTGTTCGGCTTCGCGCACCAGACGACCACCGAGTCCGTGCCCCTGCGTGTCGGGGTCGACGGCGAGGTAGTTGAGCCAGCCCCGGTGACCGTCGTACCCGGCCATCACGGTGCCGACGACCCGACCGGCGAGTTCGGCGACGAGGAAGCCTTCGGGGTCGACGGCGATCTTGCGATTGATGTCGAGTTCGGGGTCGTTCCACGGCCGTGTGAGTTCGGCCCTGCCCCAGAGTTCGACGACCGCGGCCCGGTCGCCCGGTTCGAACCGGCGGATGTCGACATCCATCGTCAGCCGCCCTTGGCGTAGCGGCGCATCTCGCGTTCCATCTCGCGCTTGGTGTCGCGTTCGACGATCGCCTGCCGCTTGTCGGCCTTCGCTCGGCCCTTGCCGACACCGAGCTCGACCTTCACCTTGCCGTCGCGGAAGTAGAGGCTGGTCGGCACGATCGACACCCGCTCCTGATCGACGCGTGCCTTGAGGCGGCGGATCTCGTCTTTGTGGAGGAGCAGTTTGCGCGATCGGTCGGGGTCGTGGGCACCGAACCCGATGGCGAAGGTGTAGGGCGCCACGTGCACACCTTCGAGCCACGCCTCGCCGTCGCGGATCCGGGCGTAGGCGTCGGCGAGCTGGACCTGCGCCTCCCGCATCGACTTGACCTCGCTGCCGAGCAGGACGATGCCGGCCTCGAGGGTGTCGTCGATGGCGTAGTTGCGGCGCGCGGCCTTGTTCGAAGCGATCAGCTTCGTGCCCTCGGGTGCGCCCTTCTTCGCCTTCTTCTTCGCCATGGCCCGTCCGAGGCTACCGACCGTCGAGCCAGGACCCTGGACCGGTTCGCCGGAGGGCCGCTCGCCGTTAGGGTTCGACGCGTGCTGCGACTCGACCGAACGGCCTTCGACGACATCTGTGCACTCGCGTACCGCGAGTACCCGCTCGAGATGTGCGGCCTGATCGCCGGCCCGCAGGGTGACGACGCCGCTCGCTTCTACCCGTGCCACAACGACGCCCGGTCGGCGAAGGTGTACACGATCGCACCGCTCGACTTCATGCGGGCGGAGGACGATGCCGACGACCAGGGCTGGGAGATCAACGGCGTGGTGCACAGCCACACCCACTCGGAGCCCTATCCGAGCCCGACCGACGTGGCGCAGGCGGTCGATCCCGGCTGGCACTACGTGATCGTGAGCCTCAAGCGCGAGGCCCCCGAACTGCGCAGTTACCGCATCGTCGACGGCACGATCGAAGAAGAGCCGATCGAGCTCGCCTGACCGCGACACCGACGTCTCGGAAGATCCCGACGTGGTCCGGACAACGGTCCGGGGGTAGAATCCTGACCAATCCGGTCGGATTGATCGGAATGATCTGGATTCAGCAGGTGTTGCAGCAACCATGACCGACATGACCACTCGACCCGACGCCGCCGGCCGAGCCGGCGCCGCCAGTCGACTCGGTGTCGGCGCGATGTCCGGCATCAGCTCCGTGCATGCCAACGTGCTCGACCTGATCGGCAACACGCCGATGGTCGACGTGTCGAATCTCTCACCGAACCCGAACGTGCGCATCATCGCCAAGCTGGAGATGCAGAACCCGTTCGGTTCGGTGAAGGACCGCATCGCCAAGTCGATGATCGAGGCAGCCGAGGCCGACGGCAGCCTGCTCCCCGGTCAGACGATCATCGAGCCGTCGTCGGGCAACACCGGGATCGCACTCGCCGGGATCGCTCGCCTCAAGGGCTATCCGATCAAGATCCTGCTCCCCGAGAGCGTGTCGATCGAGCGTCGCCAGATGCTCGAGATCATGGGCGCCGAGATCATCCTGACGCCCGGGCCCGAAGGGTCGAACGGCGCCGTGAAGCGTGCCCGACAGTTGGCTGCCGAGCATCCCGAGTGGTGCTTCATCTACCAGTACGCGAACGAGGCGAACCCACGTGCGCACTACGAGGGAACCGGTCCCGAGATCTGGCGCGACGTCCCCGAGATCACACACTTCGTTGCCGGCCTCGGCACGAGCGGCACCCTGATGGGCACCGGCACGTTCCTGAAGGAACAGAACCCTGACGTCCAGGTCGTCGCGGTCGAGCCGCCGCTCGGCGAACGCGTCGAAGGCCTCCGCAACATGGACGAGGGCTACATCCCGCCGGTGTTCGACGACTGGAACGGCCGCGAGCTGCTCGATCGCAAGCGTGTCGTCCGGCCGCGCGAATCGATCGAGTGGACCCGTCGCCTGGTGAACGAGTGCGGCGTGTTCGCCGGACTGTCGTCCGGTGCGGCACTGGCCGGAGCGGCCAAGGTCGCCGCCCAGATCGATCAGGGCACGATCGTGTTCGTCGTGTGCGACGGTGGCTGGAAGTACCTCTCGACCGGTGCCTACACCGGCGACCTCGACGCCGCCGAAGAAGCCGCCGAACAGATCATCTACTTCTGACGCCCGACCCTCGACGTCCTCGACGTTCTCGACATCAACGACGAGGCCAGGCGGACGAGTCGGTCGCCGTTCCGGTTGGCGGCCATGATGCCCAATCCGCCGACGGCGACCGCCGCGGCGGCGAGGATGCCGTCCTCCACGCCGGGTAGCCGCAGCTCGAAGAAGTCGGCGACGAACGGGATCGACCACGCAGCGATCGCCGCCGCGGTGAGTGACACGAGCAGGGTCACGTCGTACCGGTCGAGCGGGCGCATCAGCTCGTGGATCGCGACGAGCCCCAGGCCGGTCAGGATGATGGTCGCCGTGCTCTGCGACTCGGCCCGGTCGAGTCCGACCAGTTCGGAGCGAGCGATCCCGAACGCCACCATCGTCACCACGCCGGTCACGATGCCGACGGGCACACTGAACCTGGCGACTCGGCGGATGAAGCCGGGCCGGGCCGGCTCATGGCTCGCCCGGAAGCTCAGGAAGAAGCCGGGGACGCCGATCGTCAGGGTGTCGATGACCGTTAGTTGCCGCGGCAGGATCGGATAGCTCATCGTCGCCGCGCCGATGATCACGGCGAAGACCGCCGCCCACACCGTCTTGGTGACGAACAGGCGAGCCACCCGCTCGATGTTCGCGATCACCCGACGACCCTCGGCGACGACGCCGGGCAGCGTGGCGAACCGATTGTCGAGCAGGACGATCTCGGCGACTGATCGGGCCGCCGGGGTGCCGGATCCCATGGCGATGCCGAGGTCGGCGTCCTTCAGCGCGAGTGTGTCGTTGACGCCGTCACCCGTCATGGCGACCACCTCGCCCCGTGACTGGGCGGCGTCGACGAGCGATCGCTTGACCTCGGGCGTCACGCGGCCGAACACCACCGTCCGATCGGCGGTGTCGCCGAACTCGTCGCCGCCGTCCGGCAGTTCTCGCGCGTCGACCCACCGGTCGGCGCCGGCGACACCGCACCGCTGTGCGATGGCGGCGACGGTTCGAGGATTGTCGCCCGAGATCACCTTCGTGGTGACGTGCTCGCGCTCGAAGTACGCGACCGTGTCGGCCGCATCGGGCCGGATCTCGTCGACACAGACCACGAGGCCGAGCACGCGAAGGTCGGTCGGCAGCACGCCGGTGGCGGCCAACCGGTCGGCTCGACCGACCGCCAACACCCGCCGCCCGTCGTCCGCCAAGGCGCCTACCCGACCGAGGCGTTCGTCGGTCGGCGGCAGCACGACCTCGGGTGCCCCGATGTACCA
This sequence comes from Ilumatobacter fluminis, assembly GCF_004364865.1. Lineage (NCBI taxonomy): Bacteria > Bacillati > Actinomycetota > Acidimicrobiia > Acidimicrobiales > Ilumatobacteraceae > Ilumatobacter > Ilumatobacter fluminis. The sequence continues at coordinate 2,894,411 of NZ_SOAU01000001.1, read as the reverse complement.
GGCGCCGCGTTCGCCGAAGTCGACAGCGCTGAACTTGTACGACGACGCGAACGGGACGCGTCCCTGCGCGCTCCATCCCGGCTCGTCGGGCAGCGCGGTCCGGATCGCCGACATGGTCGGATCCGGCTGCGGGTCGGCGGCGGCGATCGCCGCGAGTGCCTCGTCGAGCGGTTCATCGGCTTCGATTCCCTCGAGCACGATGGAGCCTGTCGTGAGCGTGCCGGTTTTGTCGGTGGCGAGCAGGGTGACCCGTGCCAGCGTCTCGACCGCCTGCAGCTGTTGCACCAGCACCTGGTCGCGCCCGAGCCGGATCACCGCTGCCGCTTGGGTCATGCTCAGCAGGAGGACGAGACCCTGCGGCACCAACGCCACGAGCCCGGCCACGGTGCCGACGAGCGACTGCTGCAGCGAGTCGCCCTCGCCGTACCGCTGGGCGAAGAACAGGGCGAGCCCGGCGGGAACGATCAACCACGTGACGGCCCGGAGGATCATGTCGATACCCCGTTCGAGCTCGGAGCGCGGCCGGCGAAAGGCTTTCGCCTCCCGAGCCAGCTTCGCGGCGTAGGCGTCGTCGCCGACAGCGGTGGCCCGCATGACGGCCGACCCGGCGACGACGAAGCTGCCCGACAGCACGCCGTCGCCGACCGCCTTGCCGACGGGGTCGGCCTCGCCCGTGAGGAGCGATTCGTCGACCGACAGTTCGTCGACGCGCACGATCGCGCCGTCGACCACGACCTGGTCGCCGGGGGAGAGCACCAGCAGGTCGTCGAGCACCAGGTCGTCGCGGCCGACCTCGACTCGGGCACCGTCGCGGATCGCCGTCAGTCGGGGTGCCGCGACGAGCGTGAGACGGTCGAGTGTCGCCTTCGAGCGCAGCTCCTGGGCGATCCCGATCACGGCGTTCGAGACCATCACGCCGGCGAACAGGGCGTCGCGGACGTCGCCGACGACGATGATCACCGCGGCGAGTGCTCCGACGATCGCGTTGAAGCGGGTGAGGACGTTCGCCCGGACGATCTCGCCCAGCGAGCGCGACGACGAGTCGTCGACGTGGTTGACCTGGCCGCGTTCGACACGCTCGGCGATCTCGGCGGCGGTGAGTCCTCGGAGTTCCTGGTCGGCGTCGGCGCTGCTCATGGGTGCACGCGGCACCCGTGGGTCGGCGCCGCTTGCACTGTATCCGTCGTCGCTACGGACGCCGGAGCGGTCAGCGTGACTGCAGACGGATCGGCTGTCCGGCGATGAACCGGCTCGAGTAGCTCGCGATGTTGCCGATGTAGTTGGCCCGCTCGTACGCCGCCGGGTCGGCGGTGGAGTCGCGGCTGACGGCGCCGCGCATCTCGCTCACCGACCGGTAGTCGTGGTGCTGCATCCACTCGAGGAGTTCCTGCTCCACCTGTGCGACATACGAGGCGCCGTTGAACAACAGCGCCGACGTCATCATCGTCACGTCGGCTCCGGCCAGGATCAGCTTGACGGCGTCGCGACCACTGTGAACGCCGGTCGAACCGGCGAGCGACAGGTCGAGGAACTCGCGTAGGATCCCGATCCAACGCAGCGGTAGCCGCAGCTCCGCTGGCCGACTGAGGGAGATCTTCGACTTGACGTCGAGCTGCTCGAGGTCGAGGTCGGGCGCGTAGAACCGGTTGAAGAGCACCATGCCTGCTGCCCCCGCCTCCTGGAGCCCGAGGGCGAACGCCGCCACCGACGTGTAGAACGGCGAGATCTTCACGGCGACGGGGATGCCGACGTCCTCGGTGAGCAGGGCGACCAGCTCGAGCTGTTCCGACTCGATGTCCTGGGCCGGGATCGCCGGGTCGGCGTTGACGGCGTACAGGTTCAGTTCGATCGCGTCGGCGCCGGCATCCTCCAGCAAGCGGGCGTACCGGAGCCAGCCGCCGATGTTCGCACCGTTGAGCGAGGCGATCACCGGGACGTCGACGACGTCGCGGGCTGCCTCGATGAGCGACAGATAGGTGTCGGTGCCGGTGTTGTAGTTGTCCAGCTCGGGGACGAACGAGGTCGCCTCCCCGAAGCTGTTCTCGTGCATCGAGTAGAGCCGGTCGATCTCGGACGTCTCGTGCTCGATCTGTTCCTCGAAGAGCGACGGCAGGACGACGGCGGCCACACCGGCGTCACGCAGCTCCCGGAGCTTGTCGAGATCGCCGGTGAACGGGCCGGCAGAGGCCACGAGCGGCGACCGGAGCGAGAGCCCCATGTACTCGGTGTGCAGATCAATCATGCTTCGCCACCTCCACGGGCGTGTCGGTCGCCGCCGACTCGGTCGAGACCAGCTCGGTGGTCAGCTGTTCGTCGTGCTCGTCGACGTGGGGGAGCTGACGCTCGACGTCGGCGAGCTGTGCGTAGTACCGCCAGCGTTCGTCGATCGCCGCCTGGCTCAGGTCGAGGAGCTGCTCCGACCGTTCGGGGTCGGTGCGAGCGAGCATGGCGTACCTCGCCTCCTGGAGTGCGAACTCTCGGAGGGGGATCGACGGTGCGGCCGAGTCGAGATGGAACGGGTGCTCGTGCTCGGCGTCGGTCGGCGTGTATCGGTAGAGCGGCCAGTAGCCGGACTTCACGGCCTGCTTCTGATGCGCCATCGACGTCGTCATGTCGATGCCGTGGGCGATGCAGGTCGAGTAGGCGATGATCAGCGACGGTCCGTCCCAGGCGTCGGCTTCTCGCAGCGCCTTGACCGTCTGGATGTCGCTGCCGCCGAGCGCGACCTGCGCGACGTAGACGTTGCCGTACGAGCGGGCGACCGCACCGAGGTCCTTCTTGCCGGTGGGCTTGCCGGCGGTGGCGAACTTGGCGACGGCCCCGAGCGGTGTGGCCTTCGAGGCCTGCCCGCCGGTGTTCGAGTACACCTCGGTGTCGAGCACCAGCAGGTTGACGTTGCGCCCGCTGCCGAGCACGTGGTCGACGCCGCCGTACCCGATGTCGTACGCCCAGCCGTCACCACCGACGATCCAGGTACTCGACCGCACCAGCTCGTCGGCGATCGTCTCGAGCCGCCGTGCGCGAGGGTCGTCGACCGACGAGAGTCGTTCGCGCAGCGCCGCCACTCGTTGGCGCTGCGCGACGACCTCGGACTCCGTCGGCTGCGGATTCGCCAGCAGCGCCGCAGCCAGTTCGGGGCCGATTGACCCGGCGAGTTCGTCGACGAGACGAGCCGCTTCGTTCTGATGGTGTTCGATGCCGAGTCGGATGCCGAGGCCGAACTCGGCGTTGTCCTCGAACAGCGAGTTCGCCCACGCCGGCCCCAGACCCTGATCGGTCTTGGTGTACGGCGTGGTGGGCAGGTTGCCGCCGTAGATCGATGAGCAGCCGGTCGCGTTGGCGACGACGAGCCGGTCGCCGAACAGCTGGGTCAGCAGCTTGATGTACGGCGTCTCGCCACAACCGGAGCAGGCGCCCGAGAACTCGAACAACGGTTGGAGCAGCTGGCTGTTCTTGACGTTGTCGTGGCTGACGGCCGTGCGGTCGAGTTCGGGGATCGAGCCGAAGAAGTCCCAGCGGTCGCGCTCGACGTCGCGATGCTCGGCCACGTCGCGCATGTTGATCGCCTTGCGCTTGACCTGTGTCTTGTCCTTGGCGGGGCACACGTCGACGCAGATCCCGCAACCGGTGCAGTCGTCGGGGGCGACCTGCACCGTGAGGTGGAAGCCGTCGAGCTCGCGTGATCGGAACGACTTGGTCGGGAAGCCGGCCGGCGCGTCGGCCACGGCGTCGGGTTCGTAGACCTTGAGGCGGATCGCCGCGTGGGGGCAGACGATCGCGCACTTGCCGCAGTCGATGCAGACGTCGGGCTCCCAGATCGGGATCTGGGCGGCCAGCGACCGCTTCTCGAACCGTGTCGTGCCGGTGGGGAAGGTGCCGTCCACCGGGAGCGCCGACACCGGGAGCAGGTCGCCCTTGCCGGCCACCATCGTCGCGGTCACTCGCTCGACGAAGTCGCGATCGGTCTCGGGCGCGCCCGACGCATCGATCGCGGCGAGAGTCGATTCGGGCAGGCCGGCAATGTCGACGTCGGTCGGCACCGGGACTCGGGCCATCTCACCGAGGGCTCGATCGACGGCATCGTGGTTGCGTTCGACGACCAGTCGTCCGCGACGACCGTACGTCTTCTCGATCGACGTCTTGATCGCCTCGATCGCGTCGTCGACCGGCATGACCTCGGCCAACGCGAAGAAGCACGGCTGCATGACCGTGTTGATACGGCCCGGCATCTCGAGCTCCCGGGCGATCCGAGCGGCGTCGATCGAGTACACGGTGAGGTCCTTGGCGACGATCTCGCGCTGGATCGCCGGTGGCAGGTGTTGCCAGACCTCGTCGGCGGGGTAGGGGGCGTTGAGCAGGAACGTGCCGCCGTGCTTCGCCTCGGCGAGCACCTCGAAGCGGTCGAGCAGACCGAACTGATGGCAGGCGACCAGATCGGCCTGGTCGACCAGGTAGGTCGACCGGATCGGATCGGGTCCGTAGCGGAGGTGCGAGACGGTCATCGAACCGGACTTCTTCGAGTCGTACACGAAGTAGCCCTGCGAGTGCAGGCCCGGCTGGTCGCCGATGATCTTGACCGACGACTTGTTGGCGCCGACGGTGCCGTCGCTACCGAGCGCGTAGAAGACGGCGGCGTGATGACCCGTGTCGACTCGGAAGTCGTCGTCGACGTCGAGGCTGAGATTGGTGACGTCGTCGACGATGCCGACGGTGAACCGGCGCTTCGGCGACGCCGCACCGGCCTCGTCGAGCACCGCCTTGACCATCGCGGGTGTGAACTCCTTCGAGCCGAGTCCGTACCGGCCGCCGATCACCCGGATGCTGCCGCGATCGCCGTCGGCGAGCGTGGTCACCACGTCCTGCAGGAGCGGTTCTCCGACGGATCCGGGCTCCTTCGTCCGGTCGAGCACGGCGACGTGGCGCACGGTGTCGGGCAGGGCGGCGAGGAACGCCTCGGTCGGGAAGGGACGGAACAGGCGCACGACCACCAGGCCGACCTTCTCACCGCGAGCCACGAGGGCATCGACTGCCTCGACGGCTGCCTCGGCACCGGACCCCATCATGACGACCACGCGCTCGGCGTCGGGAGCGCCGTGGTATTCGACGAGTTGGTATCGGCGACCCGTCAAGGTGGCGAACTCGTCGAACACCTCGGCGACGATGCCTGGCACGGCGTCGTGGTGCGCGTTGGCGGCCTCACGCCCCTGAAAGAAGACGTCGGGGTTCTGGGCGGTGCCGCGGATGACCGGCGCGGTCGGACGGAGACGCCGGTCCTTATGGGCGGCGACGTCGCTGTCGAGCACGAGCGAGCGCAGATCGTCGTCGCCGAGCAGCTCGACCCGGTTGATCTCGTGCGAGGTGCGGAAGCCGTCGAAGAAGTGCAGGAACGGCACCCGGGACCGCAGCGTCGCCGCATGAGCGACGGCCGCGAAGTCGTGCGCCTCCTGGACCGAGTTCGACGCGAGCATCGCGAACCCGGTCGTGCGGGCCGCCATGACGTCGGAGTGGTCGCCGAAGATCGACAGCGCATGCGTGGCGAGGGCGCGGGCGGCGACGTGGATGACGGCCGGCGTCAGTTCGCCAGCGATCTTGAACATGTTCGGCAACATGAGCAGGAGGCCCTGCGAGGCCGTGAACGTGGTGGCGAGCGACCCGGCCTGCAAAGCGCCGTGCAGCGAACCGGCAGCGCCGGCTTCCGACTGCATCTCGACGATGTCGGGAACGCCGCCCCACACGTTCGGTTGCTCCGCCGCCGACCACGCATCGGCGAACTCGCCCATCGGCGAGGCGGGGGTGATCGGATAGATCGCGATGACTTCGGACAGGGAGTACGCGACGCGAGCCGCCGCCTCGTTCCCGTCGAGGGTGGTGACCGTCATGGTCCCCATTGTCCGGTGGCACGCCTCGTCGCCCCCACGGCCGAAAGTCCCACCGACTCGGGCCGGAAGGGGTCAGGCACCTTCTGGCGTTGCAGGTCGCGGCACCTTCCGGCGGGTCCGCCAGAAGGTGCCTGACCCCTTCTGGTCAGGTTTCGAGGCGGCGGACGGGTTCGTGGCGGTCGGGGGTGCCGAGGCGGACGACCACGTCGGCGACGTGGCAGTGGCCCTCGCTCACGATGACGGGGTTCACGTCGATCTCCTGGAGGCGGGGGTGATCGGACGCGAGGTGTGCGATACGGGCCACCAGGTCGGCGACGCGCGTCAGGGTGTCGTCGTCGAGCGCACCGGACGCCCTGGTCGCCTCCACCATGCGACGTGCGACGACCGGCGACACCGGCGCCAACCGGCTGATCTCGTCACCGATGAGGTCGGCTTGCACCCCACCCAGACCGACCGTGATGATCGGCCCGAGACGCTCGTCGTCCTCGACCCGGACCCGGAGGTCGGTGCCCGGCGGCAGCATTCGCTGGACCTCGACGGTCGCTGCATCGTCACCGAGGTGCTCGCGCATGATCGAGATCGCCTCGGCGACGTCGTCGGCATCGGCCAGATCGAGTGCTATGCCCGCCTCGACCGACCGCCCGATCCGTCGCTGGGCCGCCTTGACGGCGACCGGGTAGCCCAGCTCGTCGGCGGCGGCGACCGCATCGTCTGCGTCGACGCGCCGTGTGGGCGCCATCTCGATGCCGTAGGTGGCGAGCAGCCGGCGTGCCTCCTGGGGGCCGGTGTCGTCGCCGGCGATCATCTCGTCGATGACGTCGTCGGCCCCGAGCCGGTCGATGTTCGCCGGCACCTCGTCGGGTGACTCGTCGACCTCGGTGCGGCGCCACCGCGAGTATGCGTCGACGCGCGCCAGTGCAGCGGCGGCCTGCTCGGGGAAGGCGAAGCTCGCGATGTCGGAGCCGGGCCGCAGCGGGCCGTCGCCCGATCCGAGCATCACGGCGACGACCGGTTTGTCGGCCCCCGATGCGGCACGGTCGATCGCTTCGCTCGGTGCGTTGACGTCGACGGTCGACGGTGGCGCGTGGACGACGAGCAGAGCGTCGATGTCGTCGTCGGCAAGCGTCGTCCGCACGGCGCTCTCGTAGTCGTCCGGTGTGCTCGCCCAGTCGAGTGCCACGGGTGCCACCACCGGGGTGAGGCCGGCTCGTGTGAGCGTGGCCTCCGCCAGCACGGCCGGACTGCGAGAATTACTCAACACGGCGACCCGGTCACCGTTCATGAGCGGTTGGCAGGCGAAGACGCGGGCCGTGTCGAGCATGGCCGTCACGGTGGGCACCTCGATGACGCCGGTCTGGCGGTACAGCGTGGCGTTGGCCGGGTCGAGCAGGGCTGCGCCTGCCCGGACGGCCACGATCGGTTTGCTGCGCGACACCCGGCGGGCGATGCGGGCGAACTTGCGCGGGTTGCCGAACGACTCGGTGTACAGCGCGATGACCTCGGTCGCGTCGTCGTCTTCCCAGAACTGCAACAGGTCGTTCGCCGAGAGGTCGTCCTTGTCGCCGAGCGACACGAACCACGACAGCCCGAGGTGCAGGTGGGCTGCCAGGCGGAGCAATGACGTGCCGAGCGTGCCCGACTGCATCGACACCGCGACCTTGCCGGGCGGTAGTCGCACGTCGACGAGGGCCGCCTGGATCTCGACGTCGGGTCGCGGTGAGGCGATGCCCATGCTCGCCGGCCCCACGATGCGCAGGCCGTTCCGGCGTGCTCGGCTCACGAGCGCCCGCATGTCGATCGTGTCGGGCTCGACGACCGTGATCACGATCGCGCCGCGCACCCGCTTGTCGATGCACTGGTCGATCGTGGCCTCGAGGTGCTGCTGGGGGACGGCGACCACGGCGAGTCCGACATCGTCGGGGATGTCGCCGACGGCGTCGTAGCAGGGGCGGCCGTCGATCTCGTCGAGTCGTGGGTTGACGGCGTAGCTGCGGATCCGGTCGGTCGCCAGCACGTGTTGCCACACCTGGGCGCCGATCGAGTCGGGTCGGTCGGATGCCCCGATCACGGCGATCGAACTGGGGAGGAGCAAGTGTGCCACCGCTCGGGAGTCGGCACGGTGCTCACGGCGCTCGACGGAGTCGATGAACTCGGCGGTCTCGTCGAGCGAGAAGTCGACGTCGATGACACCGGAATCGAAGCGACGATGCACCGGCCAGCCGGCTTTCGAGAACACCGACAGCATGGCCCGGTTCTCGCCGAGGGTCTGGGCGGTGAACCGTTCGATCTCGTTGTCCTGGGCAATGGAGGCGAGATGCTCGAGCAGCAAGGTGGCGATGCCCTTGCCCTGGTGCCCGTCGTCGACCTGGAACGCGACCTCGGCGTCGCCGCGGTTCTGCCAACGCTCGTAGCTGGCCCATGCGATGAACTCATCGTGCTGCTCGACGACCAAGGCCGCCCGGTCGACGAAATCGACGGTCGTGAACCGTTCGAGTTCGTCGTCGGTCAGGACGGGCTTCGGCGAGAAGTACCGTCGATACCGGCTCTCGGGCGACTGCCGCTCGTGGAACGCCTGGAGCGTCGGGGCATCCGCCGGCTCGATCGGGCGGATGAGGGCGCTGGTTCCGTCGCCCAGAACGATCGTCGACGGGGGCACGTTCGTCACGCCTCCGAGCTTGGCACATCGCTCCGCCGGCCGACGACGGCCACCCGGCTCCGGTCGTAACCTGTCGGCGTCATGGATCGGCCGATCGGGATGTTCGACTCGGGTTTCGGAGGGCTCACGGTCGCCCGCGCCCTGATCGACCTGCTCCCGGGCGAAGATCTCGTCTACATCGGCGACACGGGCCGCTATCCGTACGGCTCGAAGCCACTCGACGAGGTGCACGGCTACGCCCGGCAGTTGTCGCGCTCGCTCGTCGACGACTTCGGCGTCAAGGCGATCGTCGTCGCCTGCAACACGGCGACAGCGAGCGGCCTCGACGACATCCGTGCCGACCTCGACGTGCCCGTCATCGATGTCATCGAACCGGGCGCCCGATCACTCGTCCGGGCGACCGACACCGGCCGGGTCGGAGTGATCGGCACCGTCGGCACCATGGCGTCCGGGGCCTACGTCGACGCGGTGGCTCGTACCGGTGCCCCGGTACACCTGGCGCTGGCGGCGTGCCCTGGCTTCGTCGAGTTCGTCGAACGGGGCCAGACGAGCGGCGACGAAGTCCTCGTTCTCGCCGAGCGGCTGCTCGCCCCGGTCCGCGACGCCGACGTGGATGCGCTCCTCCTCGGCTGCACCCACTACCCGTTCCTCGCCCGAGTGATCGCAGACGTGATGGGTCCGGCGGTCACCCTCGTCAGCTCGGCCGACGAGACGGCGTTCGCGGCGATGGACCGGCTGGGTGAGCTCGGGATGTTGCGCGACGACGACCACGTCGGCCAGCATCGATTCCTGTCCAGCGGCGACGTCGAGGTGTTCCGTGAGTTGGGAGAGCGTCTGCTCGGCCCCGAACTCGCCGCCACCGAGGCCTGGTCGCCGAACGCCGCCACCTGAACCATCTGACCCGCTCTCCCGAATCCACCACACCACCTGATCTCTCCACGGAGCCAACCATGACCCGTCCCGACGGCCGCACCCCCGACCAACTCCGCCCGTTCACGTTCGAGCGTGACTTCACCACGATGGCCGACGGCTCGTGCCTCGTGTCCTTCGGCGACACCCGCGTCCTGTGTACGGCGTCGGTCGACGACGACGTGCCGCGCTGGATGCGCAACAGCGGCAAGGGCTGGGTCACCGCCGAGTACTCGATGCTGCCGGGCTCGTCGCCCGAGCGCATCGGCCGCGAGGCCGCCAAGGGCAAACAGAGCGGCCGAACGGTCGAGATCCAGCGCCTCATCGGTCGGTCGCTGCGGGCCGCGTGCGACATGACGCTGCTCGGTGAACGACAGGTCGTCGTCGACTGCGACGTCCTGCAGGCCGACGGCGGTACCCGCACCGCCTCGATCTGCGGCGGCTTCATCGCCCTCCACGATGCGCTCAGTCGTGTCGTTCAGCGCGGCGACCTCGCCCGGCACCCGCTCCACTCGTTCTGTTCGGCGATCAGCGTCGGCATCGTCGGAGGTGAGCCGGTGCTCGACCTTCCCTACGTCGAGGACAGCAAGGCCGAGGTCGACATGAACGTCGTCATGCTGAGCCCGGTCGACGGTGGCGAGGCCCGCTTCGTCGAGGTGCAGGGCACCGCCGAAGGCATGGCGTTCTCCCGTGGCGAGCTCGATTCGCTCTTGGCACTCGCCGAGAGTGGCTTGGCCGAGATCGGCGCCGCACAGCGCGAGCTCGTCGCCACGCCTCCGGCGGAGCGCCCGGCGTGACCGACGGGTCGGCGGTGCTGCCCCAGCTCGTCTGCGCCTCGGCGAACCCCGACAAGGTCGCCGAGATCGCGGCGATCCTCGACGGCGTCGTCGATCTGTTGCCTCGTCCGGCCGACGTGCCCGACGTCGTCGAGGACGCCGACACGCTGGTCGGCAACGCTCGATTGAAGGCCGTCGCCATCTGCGAGGCGGCCGGACTGCCGGCGGTGGCCGACGACACCGGGCTCGAGGTCGACGCCCTCGGCGGTGCTCCCGGCGTGTGCGCGGCTCGCTACGCAGGTGAGAGGTGCTCGTACGCCGACAACCGAGCGAAGCTGCTCGCCGAACTCGGTGACGCCACCGACCGTTCGGCCCGATTCCGCACGAGCGTCCTCGTCCGCTGGCCGGACGGTTCCGAACTGGCCGTCGACGGCGTGTGCGAGGGCGCGATCACCGACACCGAACGTGGCGAGCGCGGGTTCGGCTACGACTCCGTGTTCCGACCCGCCGACGGAGACGGACGCACGTTCGCCGAGATGACCAACGACGAGAAGCACGCGATCTCGCACCGCGGCCGGGCGTTCCGCAACCTGCTCGACGCGCTCCGCTGACGGAACGTCACCAGCCCCGCAGGTCGATCGGCCACCGGTCGATCACCTCGTCGTCGCGGACGAGCCATGCCGCCTCGTGCATGGCCATCGTCGGGTCGACGTGCCCCGGTATCACGGTGGCGCGGTCGCCGACCGACACCGATGTGTGCGGTGCGTACGTCAGGTGTTCGTCGGAGCAGAACCAGACGTCGCCGTCGACGATCGAGGGGTTGCCGTGGTCCATCCCGAGCGCCTTCAGACCGACGTCGGTCACGGCCCACCCGTCGCTGACCGAGATCACGGTGCCGACGACGAACAGCGCCTGTTCGAACGGCAGGCCCTGCTGCCCGTAGTGGGTGTCCATGAGCGCGTAGCTCCCGGCCTGCACCTCGTTGACGCCGGTGTTGCCGTGCAGGTCGAACGTGCCGGTGCCGCCGGCCGACACGATGTCGCCTCCGACGTCGGCGTGCGCCTGGCGCAGCAGCGCCATCGACGCCTCGACCTGCGCCAGCCGGTCGCCCCGCTCGGGCACCATCATCAGGTGGCCCTCGTACCCCATGACACCACGCACCTCGAGCCCGGCGGCACGGGCGTCGTCGGCCAACGACCCGGCCCGCTCGGGTGCCACGCCGCAGCGGGGGAGTCCGACGTTGACGTCGATCAGGCACGATCCGATCCCGTTGTCGGCAGCTGCTCGGATCGTCTCGGCGGAATCGACCGCGACGGTGACCATGACGTCGAGTTCGGCCATCGCTCGCAGTCGTCCGGCATCGACGGTCTCGTTCGCCAGGAGCAGATCGACGCCGACGCCAGCCCGGCCCATGCCGACCACCTCGAGCGGAGTGGCGCACGTGAACGTCGAGTGACCCACCGCCTGCTGCGCGGCGGCCAGTGCCGTGCACTTGTGCGCCTTCACGTGCGGGCGTAGGCGGTCGCCCGGGTGATGCGAGGCCATCGTCGCGAGATTCCGGTCGAAGGCGTCGGCATCGATGACGAGGGCCGGCGTGGCGAGTTCGTTGACGTGCACGGAGCCAGCGTGGCAGACCGTGCGGTGGCTCGACGACCCGCCGTCAGGCGATCGACGAACGTGCGGTGCTGGAGGCGTGCAGCTCGGCGAGATCGCTCAGCCAGGTGCGCAGCTCGATGTAGGTCATCGGAACGGCGATCCCGTACCCCTGCACGACGTCGCAGTCGAGTTCGCGAAGCGCGTGCCACACCATCTGGCTCTCGACACCCTCTGCGACCACGTCGAGGTCGAGTTCGTGCGCCAGCCCGATCAGGGAGGCGACGATCTTCCGGTCGCGATCGCTCGTCAACAATCCCTGGACGAACTCCCGATCGATCTTGACCCGGTCGACGTCGAGCATGCGCAACGTCTGGTACGACGAATAGCCGACCCCGAAGTCGTCGATCGAAATGCGGACGCCCTGGGCGCGCAGCTTGCCGACGGTGTAGCGGGTGCGCTCGGCGTTGCGTGCCAGCGCCCGCTCGGTGATCTCCAGCTCGAGCTGCGACGGCGGGAAACGGGTCTCGGCGAGGATCTCGAACAAGCGGTCGGTGAACATCGGGTCTTCGAGACTTCTCGGCGCCACGTTGACGGCGAGGCGGGTCGTCAGACCGCCCGCCATCAAGCCCTGGGTCGCCGACCGGAGCACCATGTCGGTGATCGGACGAATCAGGTCGGTCTGCTCCGCGAGCCCGATGAACTCATCGGGCGGGATGCGGCCGTACTCGGGATGGTCCCATCGCACGAGGGCCTCGACGGCGTCGACGGTTCCGTCGTGGGTGTGCAACTGGGGCTGGAAGTTGACGTGGAGCTCGTGACGTTCGAGCGCCTGACTGAGATCGCCGAGCAGGTTGGCGCGTCCGTGTTGCGGGAGGTCGACGCAGTCGGCGTGGAGCGAGAACGCCGCACGGGTGCGCTTCGCCTTGTACATGGCAATGTCGGCGGCACGGATGAGCGACGAGCTGGCGATGCCGTCCTCGGGCGCTTGTGACACGCCGATACTCACACCGGCGGTGACCGGAAAGCCCTGGAGCGACAGCGGCGCAACGAGTTCGGCGTGCAACCGGCCGGCGAGGCCGGCGAGATCGGCGTCGTGGTCGGGGACGAGGATTGCGAACTCGTCGCCACCGAGACGTGCCACCGACGAGTTGTCCGGACGCGCCGACTCGAGCCGGTCCGCGAACGCCACCAGGAGAGCGTCACCCATCTGATGACCGAGGCGGTCGTTGACGTCCTTGAAGCCGTTGAGATCCATCAACATCACCACCGCACGGCGTGGTCGTGATTCGAGTGCGTCGTCGACCGCGCTGATGAAGGCCCGACGATTCAACAGGCCGGTGAGCTGGTCGTGTCGTGCTTCGTGGGCTCGCTCGAACGCATGCCGCGTCGACCGCAGTACCAGGATCGTGGTGATGGCGAGCAGCGGCAGCAGGACCGGGTTGAGATCGAGCGCGATCACCCACACCGGGGCGAGCGACAAGAGCGCCCCTTCGGCCGTGACCCGGCTTGCGAGTCCGTGCCGTAGGAGTGCGACGAACGACGTGCGCCGGCGCGCCGATAGCCAGAGTGCCGCCGTGAAGGCGTTGAGGACGACGATCGACACGCCCGCCAGCGCGACGGCGCCGGCCCACGCCCACGACCGGTCGGCGAGTCGGGTCGGTGTGTCCGTCGGGTCGAGTGTCGTGAGGACGAGCCCGGCCGCCGCAAGCGAGAACGCCGTGCTCGCGACGCGCGCGACGACATCGCTCGGGAGCGCGTCGTATCGCACGGCATGGAGCGAGGCGGCGAGCGCGGCGATCCCGATGGTGATCGACGGCGAGCCGAGCAACAACATCGCGAACCCGAACAGCCAGATCGGCGTGACGACACCGATCGGACCGAAGCGGATCCAGGATGCGGGTGTTCGCTCGCAGACGACGAGCGCCACGGCTGCAACCACGAACGCCAGCCAGTCGCCACCGCGGATCGGTGCCGAGATCTCGGTCATCACCTGGACCCAGACGACGCCGAACGCGAGGCCGACGAGCGCCGAGACGGTGACGATCGTTCGGAAGCCCGGTCGGACGAGCGACCCGCCCGGCTCTGTCAGGGTGATCACGACCGGCTCTCCGACACGAACGGACACAGCGATCGAGCGCTCGGCACCGTACGCTGAGCGACGCGCCGACGTAGCCCAATTGGCAGAGGCACGAGGTTTAGGTCCTCGGCAGTGAGAGTTCGAGTCTCTCCGTCGGCACAGTGACGCGTCGAGCCGGGACGCTGTTCCGTGGTCTCCGCGTTGGCGCTCTTCAGCACGGTGTCTCCTCCCGCCCAGGGAGCGGATCCGTGACCGCGCTGCCCGCCCGGCAACGCGGTCACGAACCGCTTGATCAAGTCATCGGTCGGAGCTGAGACGATCTTGAAGAACGGGTGTCCTCGGGTACACCCCCCTGGTGTCGGGTCAGTCGACGGGCAGCCAGGCGAGCGACAGCTGTGCGACCGAGATGTCGGACTTCTCGAGTCCGACGGACAACGTGGTGATCTCCTTGGCAGTCGACATCCAACGGGCGTCGATCTCGGTGATGTCGTCCGCGAGGTCGGCCTCGAGTTCGACGAGGTCCTCCTGGAGCCGGTCGACCTTGTTCTCGGCCGCGTCGAGGCGCTCTTTCGAGGCGTTCGTCCGGCCACGTCGACCGGCTGCGGTTCCGAGCTTGCCCAACATGCTGCTTCGTGACTTGCCGCCGAGCAGGCCGCCGAGCAGCGAACCGGCGGTCGACAGCAGTTCGGAGTTGCGTTTCGAGCTGGCCTGTTCCTCGAGCACGTCGACGCGGTCTTCCGCCGCCTCGATCTGGTCGCGGAGCTTGTCGACCTTGGCCTCGTACTTGTCGCGCAGCTTGGCGATCTCCTCGTCGGCGCGGTCGTTCGCGAGGGTCAGGCATCGTGCCTCGAACGCGTCGGCCTCCTCGCCCGGGCGGCCGTACAGCTTCAGCTCGGTGTTGGCGGGGATCTCGACCTCCATCGTGCGGTACAGATGGTCTTTGAGGTCTCGCTCGATCCCGCTGAAGAACGTCTTGTTGGCCAGTTTCGCATCCGTCATCACGTACACGGGCGACTCGGTCGGCGGCGCCGTTCGGAGGTCTCGCTCGTCGTAGTCGACCGCGACGAGTTGCGTCACGTCGACGTGGTCGTCGAGCGGCGTGATGACGCACTCGAACTCCTCGTCGTGCACCAGATCGGCCTTGGTCTCGTCGTACCGCAGGTTGATCCGGGCGACGACGGCCGCCTGGAGGCGGTTGCCGCGTTCGGACCCACCGACGTCGGCGATCCACGGTGCCGCGACATCGACGTACCGGACGGGGATGCTGTCGGTGACCTCGGGCATGACGGTCGACTCGTCGTCGCCCAGTTCCGGTTCGGCGGCTGCGGGCGTGGCGCTGCCGGCTGCGGCGGCCCCGTCCGCCACGGCAGGAGCCGTCGGGATCGTCGCCGTCGACGTGGCCGCCTCGGCGCGAGCGTCGGCCATGAGCGAACTGATCTGATCTCGTGTCATCGGCCCGCGCAGGTACGACATCGCCCAGCGGGTCGTGAACACCGACGTGGCGTCCTTGCCGGGCACCCGCAGCACGAACTCTCGCTTGCCGAGCCCGGAGATCGTGTCGTCGACCGCCCCGATGTCGACGCCGCCGGCCGCCGACGTCAGCCCCTCGAGCAGACGGGCCTTGTCCCGCTCGGTCGACAGGCGCCCGATCATCCACGTGCCGGCGTTGCTCAGCGCCTTGTAGTCGATGTCGACCGGGTTCTGGGTGCTCAGGACGACCCCGACGCCGAACGCTCGCGCCTGCTTCATCAGCGTCATGATCGGCTTCTTCGTGGGCGGGTTGGCCGTCGGCGGCAGGTAGCCCGCAACCTCGTCCATGTAGAGCATCGCGCGCAGGTCGGTGGTGCCCGATTGGCGACGCATCCACGTGACGAGCTTGCCGAGTACCAGCGAGGTGACGAACTGCCGTTCCTCGTCCGACAGGTGCGCCGTCGTGACGATCGCGCACCGGCCGCGGCCGTTCTCGTCGTAGAGCATCGACTGGATGTCGAGTGACGGGCCCTCGGCCCACGCCGCGAACGACGGGGACGCCAGCAGGCCGTTCAGCTTCATCGCCAAACCCATCCGGTCGTCGGGAGGGAAGAACTGGTCGAGTTCGAACACGCCGAGCTTGCGGATCGGCGGATTGCCGACCATCCCGACCAGCGTCGGCAGATCGAGCGACCGCCCCTGTGACCAAGCGTGGTTGATCAGGTTCGAGAGCAGGATGTGTTCGCGCGAGCTGAGCGGATCGGCGTCGATACCGACGAGCGCGAGGAGTCCGGTGACGTAGCCCTCGATCTCGTCGCCGACGATCTCGGCATCGCTGGTGTCGGCGGGAGCCTCGAGCGAGCCGACGATGTTGACCGGGACGCCGCTCTGCGACCCCGGGGTGTAGATCGTGAAGTCGGTTCGGTCACGGAGCTGCTGGATGTTCTGGGCGGTGAAGCCCCAGCCGAGCAGCCCCTTCGTCCAGAGTTCGGCCTGCGACGCAGCGAACTCGTCGGGCGACTCGCCGGCTGCCGATGCCTGCGCCTCGTCGATCCATGGGCGGAAGTCGGTCGCCTGCAACCCCGGGAACGTGAGGCACAGGTTGGTGAGGTCGCCCTTCGGGTCGATCACGAGCGTCGGGAGACCGGAGGTGAGGACCTCCTCGAGGAGGACGACGCCGAGCCCGGTCTTGCCGGAGCCGGTCATGCCCACGATCACGCCGTGGGTCGTGAACTTGTCGGTGTCGATGCGGATCTCGTCGCCGGTGCGGTCGTGGGTCGCCGGATCGACGACACCACCCAGGAACAGTTCTGCCATGCCAGGGGAGGGTAGTTGCTCGCCCGGACCCCGGCCCCAGAGCCGGTACCGTCTGGCACATGGCGTTCTCCGGGATCCCGCACGACGCGATCGAGTTCTACGAGCAACTCGAGGCCGACAACTCGAAGGCGTTCTGGGAGGCGAACCGCGACCGGTTCAAGCAGGTCGTCCGTGGGCCGGCCGACGAGCTGGCCGCGGCACTCGCCGACTACGGCGACTTCCATCTGTTCAGGCCGCACAACGATCTTCGGTTCTCGAAGAACAAGCCGCCGTACAAGACGCACCAGGGCGCGTACACCGAGTCGGAGGGCGGCGCCGGCTTCTACTTCCACATCTCGGCGCAGGGTCTGATGTGCGGCACCGGCTATTACGCCATGGCCAAGGATCAGCTGGCGCGGTTCCGGTCGGCGGTCGACGCCGACAACACCGGTGCCGAGATCGCCGAGATCGTGTCGTCGTTGAAGAAGCAGCGGTACTCGATCGGCGCGATCTCCGAGCTGAAGACCGCCCCGCGTGGGTTCCCGAAGGATCACCCACGCATCGAACTCATCCGCCGCAAGGGGCTGATGGCCTCAAAGGACTTCGGCGCACCCAAGTGGATCCACACCAAGCAGGCGGCCATTAAGGTCCGCGACACCTGGGACGGTGCTCGGGCACTGAACGACTGGCTCGACGCCCACGTCGGGCCGAGCACCCTCGAACCCGAGGGCTTCTTCGGCTGACGTGTCCGGCGCCGGCTGTTTCGATCACTACTGTCGCCGCGATGTATCGATGCGGGACGGTCGTTCCTCTCAACACTGACGACTCGGACTCGTGAGCGGCTGGCTCGAAGCGCTGCTGCTCGGCCTCGTCGGGCAATCGTCGCTGCTCGTGGCCGGCGTGGCCGTGTGCTGGTTCACCGTGCCGCGCACGATCGTCGGGCTCCTGGCCGGATTCGGCGCCGGTGCGCTGCTGGCGTCGGTGTCGTTCGACCTGTTGGCCGAGACCGACGGCCTCGAACAGTGGGAGGTCGTCGGCCTCATGTTGCTCGGCGCCGCTGTGTTCCTCGGCGGCGATGCGTTCGTCGAGCGCAGGTTCGGGGACGACGGGGAAGCCGGTGCACTCGGGATCGTGGTCGGCTCCGTCGTCGACGGCGTCCCCGAGTCGGTCATCTTCGGCATCCAGGTCGCGGCCGGGGTCCCGATCAGCGTCAGCTTCATGGTCGCCGTCCTGGTGTCGAACTTCCCCCAGGCGATCGCTCCGTCGGCCGACCTGGCGGCGGGCGGTTGGGGCGCGATGCGTCTCGGTCGGCTCTGGGCCGCGGTCGTGGCGGCGTGCGGGGTCGCCGCCCTGCTCGGATACCTCGCTGCCGACGTCAGTTCGTCCGTGACGGGACGAGGCATGGCGGCGCTGGCCGCCGGCGGCATCCTCGCCATGCTCACCGATTCGTTGGTTCCGTTCGCCTACCAGCGAGGCGGCCAACTCGCCGGAGCGGCGACCGTGCTCGGCTTCTGCCTCTCGGCGCTCTGAACACGCCCGTCGACGGTTTCCGTTCCCGGACATCGAGTGCGGCGGCCGTTCATCGCCCATCGCCCATCGTCGGCCTTCGTCGTGCGTCGTTGGGACCTTCGGCCGTCGTGACCGCACGTCGTGCGTGCTTGCATGACAAGCACTCCCGGAGCGTTCCGGAGAGAGTGAGGTTCCGAGATGACCGACCATCCCCCGATCGTGGCCGAGGCGCTGACCGTGCACGGCACGCTCTACCCGGACGAGTACGCCGCACTCATCGAGCACTGGTCGAAGCTCGACCACCGACTCCGTTCGTTCGACCGGCACAGCATCGGCCTCGACCTCCACGTCCACGACCGCGACACATCGAGCCAGCGAGTGATCCTCGAGGCGACGATCCCGGGATTCGCCCCGTTCGTCGCCAAGGACGATTCGCGCGACCTCGGCGCCTCGCTCAACCACGTGCGCGACGAGATGATCCGGCAGTTGGGCGACGCGAAGAACAAGACCGAGCCGCGCAACAACCGCCGGCTCCGCCGGACGGCCCGCCGCAGCTCACCCGACGCGTGAGTCCGGCCGAACGTCGTTGCACCGGCGTCGTTCTTTGACAGACTGTCAAACGTGACGGCAACGACCCCCACCACCGACGAACACCTTGACGCACTCGAGAACCAGTTCGGCCTCGCCGACCGGATCGTCGACGAGCAGGCGTTGGCGAACTCCGTCGAGCGCTTCCGCGAGCGGGGGATCCGACTCCCGACCTTCGCCCAGCTCGCCGACCCGTCGACGTTCTCCCACGACGACCGAGTCGGCGACGCCGACCCGCAGGGGCCAGACGCCCGCAACCTGTGGCGGGTCCACTGGTACAACGACCTCGCGGGAGCGCGCGTGTCGGTACCCGATCATGTGGTCCTGCCGACGGAGCTGACCGGCGTCGAGAGCCCGATCATCGTGGCGTTCGGTGACCGGTTCCCGATGATCACGGCGCACAAGGTGCTCGCCGCCTACGCCTGTCTCGCCCCTCGGGTCGTCACCGGCCAGTTCGATCCCACCCGGCATCGTGCGATCTGGCCGTCGACCGGCAACTACGCCCGGGGCGGCATCGCGATCAGCCGGATCATGGCGAGTCGAGGCGTCGCGATCCTGCCCGAAGGCATGAGCCAGGAACGTTTCGACTGGCTGAACCGGTGGTGCGAGAACCCGGACGAGGACGTCATCCGCACCTACGGCACCGAGTCGAACGTGAAGGAGATCTACGACGCCTGTAACGAGCTCGCCAAGGATCCCGGCAACTTCATCCTCAACCAGTTCTCCGAGTTCGGGAACCACCTGGGCCACTACACGGTCACCGGTCGTGCGCTCGGCCACGTGTTCGAGACCGTGCGCGACGCCAGCGGCCGCGACCTGCGCCTCGCAGCCTTCACCTCGGCGACCGGGTCGGCCGGCACCATCGCCGCCGGCGACCGCCTGAAGGACGACTACGGCAGCAAGATCGTCGCCGTCGAGGCGCTCGAGTGCCCGACGATGCTCGAGAACGGCTACGGCGAGCACAACATCCAGGGCATCGGTGACAAGCACATCCCGCTGATCCACAACGTGATGAACACCGACGTCGTGTGCGCGATCAGCGATGTCGCGACCGACGAGCTCGACGTCGTCTGGAACACCGACGCCGGCCGGGAGTACCTCTCGCGGAAGGGGATCGACGACGGTCTGATCGCCGCCATGGCGCACTTCGGCTTCTCGGCGACGTGCAATGTGCTCGCTGCGATCAAGACGGCCAAGCTGCTCGACCTCGGTCCCGACGACGCGATCGTCACCGTCGCCACCGACGGCGGCGCGATGTACCCGAGCGAGCGCGCCAAGACCATGACGACCCGGTACCGGGGCGAGTTCAGCCACACCGACGCCGCCGAGGCGTTCGGTCAGCACCTCGCCAGCGCCTCGACCGATCACATGATCGACATGTCGGAGGCCGACCGAAGGCGCGTCTTCCAGCTCGGCTACTACACGTGGGTCGAACAGCAGGGAACGCCGTTCGAGCTGTTCGAGGAGCGCCGCCATCAGTCGTTCTGGCAGGGTCTGCGCCGCTACGTCGGCGTGTGGGACGAGATGATCGACTCGTTCAACGAACGACTCGGCTGACGTGCGCTGGCACCGTCGGCTCGACAGCCGGGCCGAGATCGGCCTCGACTGGTGGACCGCGATCTCGTTCATGGTCGGCGCGACCCTGTTCGCACTCGGCTCGTTCCCGCTCTACGCCCAGCGGGTGGCGTCGTCGGCGGTCGGCACGACGTTCTTCGTCGGATCGATCTTCTTCACCGCGGCCGGACTGATGCAGCTCGTCGGGACGGTTCGCGGTGGCGACGCCGTCGAGCCGCCCGGGATGCGACTCGCCGGCCGGGGCCCGCTGTTCTGGGCGGCGACGATCCAGTTCGTCGGCACGGTGCTGTTCAACGTCAGCACGTTCGAGGCAATGAGCGACGGGCTGTCGGCTGCCCAGACCAATCGGCTCGTGTGGGCGCCCGACATGTTCGGGTCGGTCGCATTCCTGCTCGCCGGGTGGTTCGGCTGGACCGCGGTGTGCGGCACGTCGTGGCGGGTCGACCGCGACGATACGGACTGGTGGATGGCGGCGCTGAACGGCGTCGGTGCCATCGTCTTCATGATCTCGGGCATCGCGTCGCTGACGTTGCCCGAAACGGGTGCTGTGCTGAGTCTGACCCTCGTCAACCTCGGGACCTTCGTCGGCGCCGTCTGCTTCTTCGCCGCCGCATTCCTGATGCTGCCCGAGGCCGAGTGATGTCGCCCGCCGCGTCCGCGCTGGTCAGCCCTGCCAGGCGCCCTGCACGTTGACGTTCAGATTGATACGGCCGGTGTCGTAGGTGACGCCGCTCACGTCGTCGAGGCCGAGCCACCCGATGAGCGCATCCATGTCGGCGACCCGCAGGCGGGCGCAGCCCTTGCTGGCGGGGGAGCGCGGCACGTTGTTGGCGCCGTGGATCGCCTGCCCACCATCGAAGTAGAGCGGCTTGTACATGTTGCCGTTGAGGGGGTTGTCCTCGGCGGCCGGGTAGCTGGTGCTGTCGTGCCAACCGCCGTTGTCGCTGGCGGAGTCGTACTTGAACACCCGGCTGCGGTTCTGGGGGCGGGTGTCGAACTCGGCGGTGCCGGTCGAGGTCGGGAAGACGAACTGCAGTCGTTCGGTGCCCTGGCCGACGAACATGATCTGGCACGTCTCGTCGATCAGGACCCACCGTTCGGCCAGCAACGCCGAGGTGAACGGCGTCGGCAGGGTCTCGGTCGACATCAGGAGCTGTTCCTCCTCGCTCCCGGCGACCATGTCGGCCGTGGAGACGGGGAGGCCGGCCGCGAGGCGGAACGCACACAGACGTTGGCGGGTCACCGGACCCGAGATGCCGTCGACGAGCAGTTCGCGGATGCCGTATCCGGCGAACAGCTCGTTCAGTTTGGCCTGCTGCACCTCGACCTCACGCTGCACGAGCACGGCGTTGCGCTCGGTACGGGTCGACCCGTCGATGTCGTTCAGCCCGTTGTCGACGCACACGTCGAGCAGCTGTGCCGGTTCGAGCACATCGGTGTCGAGACCGTTCTCCGCCTTGACCGTGTCGATGTCGACGGTGTCGTCGTCGAACCGGTCGACGATCTCGAGCAGCCCTTCGCCCGGCGCGACCTGGACGACGCAGGCAGCGTCGTAGACGTCGAGCGGGGGGAGCGTCGTCGTGGTCGTGGTGCTGGTGGTTGTGCTCGTCGTGGTGCTGGTGGTCGTGCTCGTCGTCGCCGGCACGGTGGTCGTGGTCGCCGGCACCGTGGTCGTGGTCGCCGGAGCGGTCGACGTCGCGTCAGGGCGCGACGTGTTGGAACCAGCGGTTGCGGTCGGATCGGTGTCGGCCGTCGTCTCGTCGACGACCGGATCGAGGTCGTCGCCCGTCGAGGGCAGCGTCGCCGAACAGCTCGAGAACGCGACGACGACGGCGCCGATGGCGGCGATACGGCGGGTGGTCATATCGCATCGACGCTAGTGGCGCGCCCGTCGGAGGTGGCCGCGGCCCGATGTGACGTTCTCCTCAGGTCGCTCGCCGACGGGGTCGCTACGGTGGACGGTGATGCGGGTGTCGGCCATGTCTCAGCACGAACATCGGACGGCCGCGCACACACGGGGGTGGACGTGATCGCCGGGTGGCGGTGTGCCGTGTGCGGTACCACCGTCGACATCGCCGAACCGTTCACGTGGCGCTGCCCCCGTGCGACGACCGCCGATCCGTACCACGTGCTGCACCTGCTCGACGTCGACGCCTCGATCGTCCCCGACGAACTCGGTGCTGCAGACGACGAGAACCCGTTCCTTCGGTATGGCCCGCGCCTCGCCTGGTGGGCGTTCGCCCGCGCCAACGGCATGACCGTCGATGCGTGTGTCGCCCTGACGAACGAGGTCGCCGGAGCGTTCCGTGTGACCCCGTTCGAGCGTTCGGACGCACTCTCGGCCGACGTCGGCACGGGTGTGTGGGTGAAAGACGAGACGGGCAACGTCGCCGGTTCGCACAAGGCACGTCATCTGGCATCGATCCTGCTCCATCTCAAGGCCGCCGAGCGGCTTCGCATGTCGAAGAACCGACAGCCGCTCGCGATCGCCTCGTGCGGCAACGCCGCCCTCGCCGCGGCGACCCTCGCGGCCGAAGCCGACTGGCCGCTCGACGTCTACGTGCCGACCTGGATGGACGACGCGTTCGGCGAACGTCTCGACGGCCTCGGTGCACGGATCCACCGGTGCGAACGCCGCGACGACGATCCGCCCGGTGATCCGGCGATGCTGCGGTTCCGAGAAGCGCGCGATCAGGGGGCGATCCCGTTCACCGTGCAGGGACCCGAGAACGCCTACTGCCTCGACGGCGGCCGCACCATCGGATGGGAGATCGCTGACCAGGCCGCTGCGGCGGGCGTCGAACTCGACCGGGTCGTGATCCAGGTGGGCGGCGGCGCGTTCGCCGCATCCGTCGGCGCCGGCCTCGGACGCTCGGTCCGGCTCGACACGGTCCAGGCCGAGGGGTGTGCCCCACTGGCCGAGGCATGGGAACGTGCGACCGCGATCGACCAGCCCCACCGCTACTGGTCGCAGGTGATGCGCCCGTGGGCCGACCCGCAGTCGCTCGCCGACGGGATCCTCGACGACGAGACCTATGACTGGATCGCCGACTTCGATGGCATGGTCGAGTCGAACGGCCGCCCGATCGTTGCCGCCGAATCCGACATCGAGCGGGCTCACCGCCTCGCGACCGATGCCGGCTATCGGGTCAGCGCCACCGGGTCGGCGGGGCTCGCCGGCGTACTCACCATCGCCGACGAACTGCACGTGCACGAACACGTCGTCGTCGTGATGTCGGGTGTCGCCCGCTGACCAGGAGGTTCGCGGGCGCCCGTTTCGTCCGAGCTGTGACGGTGATGGCACGCTGGCACGCATGACCCACTCCGACGTCGTCGGTTTCGACCCGATCGCCATCGAACGCTGGCTCCCGACCGCCACGGACGTCACCGGTCCGTTCACCTGGACACGGCTGCCGGGTGGACACTCGAACCTGACGTACCTGCTCACCTCGGCCGACGGTCGCGAGTTGGTGATCCGTCGTCCGCCGCAGGGCGAGCTGCTCCCCAAAGCGCACGACATGTGGCGCGAGTACCGGATCATCGACGGGCTGTGGCCCACCGCCGTTCCCGTCGCCGAACCGATCGCCTACGTCGACGACCGGGAGCTGTGCGAGGTCCACTTCTACGTGATGGGCAAGGTCGACGGCGCGGCGCTGTACTCGGGCGCCGAGGTGCGCGACTGGTTGCCCGAAGCCGCCCGGAAACGGGCCGGCGAATCGTTCATCGACACGCTCGCAGCACTGCACTCGATCGAACCGACCGACGTCGGGCTCGCCGAGCTCGGCCGCCCCGACGGCTACGTCGCCCGCCAGCTCAAGACGTGGTACGGATCGTGGACCGCGTCGGTGCCGTTTGCCGAGCACGACGATCCCCGCGCCCACGAGTTGCACGAGCTGTTCAATGCCAACCTGCCCGAGCAGGGTCCGGCGCGGGTCGTGCACGGCGACTTCGGTCCGCACAACTGCATGTTCTCGCCCGATGGCGAGGTCACGGCCGTGCTCGACTGGGAGATCGCCACGCTCGGCGACCCGCTGGCCGACTTCGCCTATTCCATCAACGCCTGGGTCGAGCCCGGCGATGCGGGCGTCTACGGGGCGGATCCGGCAACGGCACTGCCCGGCTTCCCGAGCCGCGACGACCTCATCGCCCGGTACGCCGAGGCCACCGGCGCCGACCTGTCCGACCTGGCGTTCTACCGTGCGTTCAACGCCTGGAAGACGGCCTGCATCCTCCACGGTGTGTACGCCCGCTACCGAGCCGGTCAGAAGAGCACCGAGGGCGTCGACCTCGACGCCCTGTTCGCACGCATCGGGTTGTCGCTCGACGTCTCCGCCGAGCGCGCCGCCGAGATCTGAACCGGGCGGCGACCGCCACCGGTGCCCGTTCGGGCACACTTGCCGACGTCGGGGCCAATCCGGTGGCTCGCCGAACCGTGCTGCCGTACCGTTGATGTGTGGCACTGGGCCGACGCACGCGGGGCGGCAACGCCGGAACGTCGTCGCGGGTGCGCGTCGCGGTGGCCGCGGCGGCGCTTGCCGGCGTCGCCGTCGCTTCGGTGACGGGCGGCACCGGCCCGGTCGACGCACAAGACCCGTTCGTCCCCGCCGAATTGGCGTCGTACGAACCGTCGGGAAGCCCACTGTTCACCGACGCCGAGAACCCGTCGATGTCGGCGCTCGGTCACGTCGTGTCGTACGAGTACTCGCCGAACGAGACGATCAGCCCACTCATGCGGGTGCGGACCGAACCGTCGGTGGCGGTGCCGAACCCGCCGAACGGGCGCTTTCACGGCCTGAGCGACGACGGCTGCGTGATCGGTTTCAGGATGCCGCCCATCCCGATCTCCGACCGCTCGCTGTACCCACTCGTGCGCTTCAACCGGTGTTCCGGCAACTCGACGTTCCTCGGGTACGCGGACCGGCAGATCCTCGGCTCCGCCGCCGTCGACGCCGATGGCTCGGTGATCGCGTTCCCGGCCGCCGACGGCATCTTCGTCTACACACTGAACGGTGATGCGCTCGCCACGGAAGCGCTGCTGCCGCTGCCCTCCCAGGGTTGGGGCGCAGCGGAGTTGGCGATCTCCGACAACGGGGCGACGCTGGCGGCGATCGCCGGCGCCGGTCCGAACAGCTTCGGTGGACTCGATTTCTCCGAGCTGTACATCGTCGATGTGGCCAGCGGTTCGTTCCAGGGCATCGCCTCGACGGCCAACCGCGTGTCGATGTCGGGTGACGCGACGCTCGTCGCGTATCGCAACTACGAACTCGGGACGATCACGGTGCTCGACCGGTCCGCCGGTCAGAACCGCCCGGTGTTGCCGGCGTCCGACGCCTACCTCAGCAACGACGGGCGACACCTCGCTTATCGACTCTTCGGCGGGGACAACAGCTACGTCTACATCACGACGTCCGGAGACCGATGGGCGACGTCGACCCCGGCCGAGTTCGTCAGCTACACGTTGCCCGGCGTCAACTCGTTCGTGACCGCCTCCGACCCGGTGGTGTCCGAACACGGACGATGGGTGGGTTGGATCAGCCCGTATCCGTTCCTGTACGTCGACCAGCCCGGCGAGATCGGTCGCTTCCAGCAACGACAGGCGTTGGTCCGAGAGCGACGACCCGTGCTCACGGTGCAGTCCATCGACTACGGCACGGTGCCGGGACCGACCGATCGGACGAGCACCGTGACGAACGTCGGGCCGTCGGGCTGGCGCGTCACAGCGATCGAGTCCACAGGGCCGTTCCAGGTCCGGTCCGAGAACTGCCCGGCGGTGCTCCACCCGGGCCAGTCGTGTCAGGTGACCGTTCGCTTTCTCGCCCAGACGCAAGGCCAGTCGACCGGAGAGTTGCGCGTCCGGGACAACTCGTATCCCGGTATTCCGCTCCTCGCGACCGGCCGCCTCATCGGTTCGTTCGACCCGGGGACACCGCCGCCCCGCGTCACGACGACGACGATTTCGACGGTGACCACGACGACGCAACCCGGGACGCCGCAGAACGTGGGACTGTCGATCACGCCGAGTCCGATCGTGTTCGACTCGTCGGTCGTCGGACAGGCCGCCCCGACCCGGGATGCCACGGTGACGAACGTGGGCGACATCGCCGTGACGGTGCAATCGGTGGGGATCGCCGGTGTGGCGACCGCCGACTTCTCCATCATCGACGACGGATGTACCGACGAGGCCCTCGCGCCGGGTGCGTCGTGCCCGCTCGAGATCCGTTTCACGCCGACGGCCGGCGGATCACGCTCGGCTGCGGTCTCGGCGTCGGGGACCAGTGGGACCTTCGCCGCCGCACCACTGCGGGGAGCGGGCCGCTACGAGGTCGAACTCGAGGTGTCGCCGGAGGTCGCCGGTGGTGGCCAGGTCGTGTCGGTCACGGGGACGGGGTATCCGGCGTCGACGTCGGTGCAGGTCAGCCTGGCCGGTTCGCCGCCGCAGTCGGCATCCACCGACGCAGGCGGGCGTTTCGTCGTGCAGTGGCTCGTCCTGGACGGCACGCCCCAGGGCGTCGTGCAGGCCGACGACGTGGCGACGGTCGACTACGACGCCGAGCCCGCCGATCTCCGGATCGTCCCCTCGCCGATGCGTCCCCAGGGCAACCTGGCCACCCTCGACCGCCTCGCTCGCAATCACGTCTCCCGCTGATCCCAGGCGGACGCCTGGTGGATTGAATCGCCTGGGTGTCCGGGGGGTGGACGCCTGGTGGATTGAATCGCCTGGGTGCCCACGGGTGGTGGGTGGTGGTGGACGCCTGGTGGATTGAATCGCCTGGGTGTCCGGGGTGGTGGGTGGTGGTGGACGCCTGGTGAATTGAATCGCCTGGTGGCCGGGCCGGGGTGGGGTTGCGACTCAGCTGGTGGTGGTGGAGTAGCCGGCGAAGAGGACGGCGGCTCGGCAGGCGCCCGGGCTCGGTTCGTCTCGCCGTGGCTCGATGGTGCCGGCGGTGGCGCACACGACCTGGACATCGATCGACTCACCGGCGTCGAAGACGAACGGGGCCACGAAGTGGTAGTCGAGGTCGCGGAAGTTCGCCATGTTCACCGTGAACAGTGGGCTGCCCGACCGGCTGACGATGATCTCGCCCGAGGCCCCGGTCGGGTTCTGGAACACGATGTCGGTGACCTCGAGTTGCGTGCCGGCGGAGACGTTCTGCGACGAGTTCGTGCCGGCGCCGCCGGGCTGGTCGAACACCTCGATCCGGAAGTCGAACGGCCCGGTCTCGGTGATCGGGGCGATCGTGGTGCTGGTCGTGGTGGTCGTCTCGCCGGGGGCCGGCGTCGTCGTCGGCCCGGGCGGGGCGGTCGTCACCGGCACCACGACCGGGGGAGCGGTCGTCGGAGCCGCCGTCGTCGGCGCGGTGGTCTCACCGCCACCGCCACCACCGCCTCCTCCACCGTCACCGGCTCCCGCTTCGGGGATTCCGGCCTCGTCGAGGCGCTGTTCGATCGGGTCGACCGCCTCGGCGATCTTCTCGTCGACGACCTCCTCCGCCGAGTCACGTGCCGTCGACTCGACCGACGGCTCGAGCAGCAGCTTCCACAGCAGGAACAGCAGGATCAGGAGCGCCAGCAGAGCGAGCAACGCCTTCCAGAACCACTTCGGCACCATCGGCTGCTGGAGGAAGTTCGCATCGATCAGCTGCGGTTCGTCCTCGCCTTCCTGGACGACGACCTGGAACGGGATCGACTTCGGCTGGCCGCGCCAGAACCGCTTGCGTGGCCGTACCGTCACCGTCGCGAGGGCAGCCGTGCCGGGCGCGACCTCGACCGAGGGTGGCTTGATCTCGACGGTCAGCAGGCCGTCGGGTTGGATCCCCTCGAAACTCGGGGTGATCTCGGTGTTGCCGAAATTGTCGACGGCGAGTTCGTGAACGCCCTTGGTCCGCCCGGTCGACGTCTTCGGGTGCAGCTCGCCGAATCGCTGCCCGAAGTCGCCGATGACGAGCGTGAGTTCCTCGGCGACGGATCCGTCGGGGTCCTCGGCCGAGATGACCCGGACGGCGAAGGTCAGCTCGCCCAGCGGCGTGTCGGAGGCGCGTGGCGGCGACACGCGGACCGTCACGAACTCCTCCGTCTCGGGGAACAAGCGGACCTCGACGGGTTCGAACGTCACCCAGTTCGGTGCGATGCCCACCGATTCGAACGTGAACGAGTCGACGACGTCGCCGGTGTTCCGGACCCGGAGGCGTACCTCGGCGGACGCGCCCGGTTCGACCGGGAGCGTGGGACGATCGAAAGCTGCACTGGCGCCCATGAGATCACGGTACGGAGCCGGCGCGGTGCGGTCGGGCGGAGATGTGGTCGCTCCGCTGCCCGTTCGGGCACTCGCGTCCCGCCCGTTGGGGAGCTGCTCCACGAGTCGACGGCCACGCCGAGAACGTCGGGCCGGTCGCTCGCAGGCGGCGTCAGCAGGCTCGTTGCGCGGTCGTTGCGCGGCCGGTGCGGGGCGCGTGGGACGGTGTCGGCCGACGCCGGTGTGGAGCCGGCTCCGAACGAAGGGTTGGGAACCTATGGACCGAG
This sequence comes from Ilumatobacter fluminis, assembly GCF_004364865.1. Taxonomy (NCBI): domain Bacteria; kingdom Bacillati; phylum Actinomycetota; class Acidimicrobiia; order Acidimicrobiales; family Ilumatobacteraceae; genus Ilumatobacter; species Ilumatobacter fluminis. The sequence goes on along the minus strand of NZ_SOAU01000001.1, from coordinate 2,865,560 downwards.
TCGGGGTCTTCGTGTACGCGAGCGATCCGATCTCGCAGGCCGGTGTGGCCGCGCAGATCCGGGGCCGGCCGCGCATCTCCGTCGTCGACGAGCGCTTCATCGACGACGCCGACGTGTCCGTCGTCGTGGTCGACGAGATCGACGACGCCGCTGCCCGAACGGTCAGGGGCATCCAGCGCGACGGCTGCCCGCGCATCGTGCTCGTCGCCACGAACCTCGACGAGGCGGCACTGCTGCGTGCGGTCGAGTGCGATGCTCGCGCCGTGCTCCGTCGGAGGGAGGCATCGCCGGAGCGCCTGTCCGAGGTCGTCGAACTCGTCGCCCGTGGTGAAGGGGCGATGGCTCCCGACCTGTTGGGCAAGTTGCTCCACCAGATGAACCGTCTGCAGCGAGACGTCCTGGCCCCGCGCGGCCTCGGTCCGCAGGGGATGTCGGAGCGCGAGGTCGAGGTGCTGCGCTTGTTGGCCGACGGCTACGACACGGCCGAGATCGCAGCGTCGATGGCGTACAGCGAACGCACGATCAAGAACATCATCCACGAGCTCACGAGCCGGCTGGATTTGAAGAACCGGTCGCACGCCGTCGCGTACGCGATGAAGGCCGGCATCATCTGACCGACGGCGGTCGGCTGCGACGCACCGTGAGACGCCCATGATCCACGACCTGGACGAGTCGATCCGCAACCTGTTCGAGCGCGACGTGCTGAACGGGTCGGGAGTCGACCTCGAATTCGATGCACCCACCAAGGAATGGGTCGGACAGCTGAACAAGCCGACGATCGACATCTTCCTCTACGACATCCGTGAGGACCTCACCCGCCGCGAAGTGATGTTCGAAGACGTTCGCGACGAGGACGGCAAGGTCGTCGATCGGCGGCAACCGCCGCGCAGGTTCCGGTTCGCCTACCTCGTCACCGCGTGGACGAAGCGCCCCGAAGACGAACATCGCCTGCTGTCGTCGATCCTGGCCTGCTTGGTCCGCAACGAGCGGCTCCCGCCCGAGATCCTGGCGGGCGCGCTCGCCGATTCCGAGCGGGCGATCGTGACCCAGGTCGCCATGGCGATCGACGACGACCGGATGTACACCAACATCTGGTCGGCGCTCGGCGGCGAGCTGAAGCCGGCCGTCAACCTGGTGTGTATCGCCCCGCTCGACGTGTCCCGGGTGTTGCCGTTCGGCCCGCCCGTCACCGAAGAGCCCCGCATCTCGGTTGCCCGGCCCGACACCGACGACACCGAGACGATCCGCCCACGAGGTCGAGACGAGGACGACGACCGTGCCGACGACGACACGGCGCTGCCCGACGAGACCGTCCGGGGTGGCAAGGAGGACGAACCGGGTCGGGTCTATCGGGTCCACGCCATGCCTCGACGCGAGCGATGACGCAGCGGACGTCCCTCGTCGAATCGAGTCGCTCATGACCATGCTCGTCGGGCCCGAGCTGCAGGACGGCGGGTCGCGTGATGGCTCCGAGCTCGCTGCAGCGACCCTCGCACGCGTCGAGTCGCTCCGCCATCGCATCGGTCGAGCCCTCACCCGTCGACAGCATGACGACGCCCAGCGGCATCCGATGCGAGGACTCGTCATCACCCACGACGACGCAGCTCGACTCATCACGTCGCCGGTGGTCGTGCCGTCACCGCCCGAACCGGACCCGCTCCCGCTCGCGCTCACCACGTGGGCCGAGCGAGCAGGCCTCGATCGCCTCGACATCGACCTGCTCATGGTGGCGTTGGCACCGGACCTCGACAGTCGATTCGAGCAATGGTTCGGCTTTCTCCACGACGACGTGACCCGTCGACGGGCATCTGCCGGTTTGGCGCTCCAACTCGCCGGACTCAGCCCGACGGTTCCGGGCCACCGGCGTCGACTGACGCCGCACGGTCGTCTCGCGGATCGCGGTCTCATCGAACTGGGGTCGAACGATCGGCCGTTCGCGAGCCGTGAGCTGTCGGTTCCCGACAGTGTGATGCTCGGTCTGCTGGGCGACGATGAACCCGTCCTACCGATCCGCCAGGTCGAACACGGCCACGTTCGCAACGGCTGGGTGGACGCGCTCGCCTCGAGTCTGCGACGAGGCGCCGTGCTCGTGTACGTCCGGGACGCACGCGACCGCAGCGCGTTCGAACTCGTCGCCTCAGCGCTGCGGGGCGCCTTCGGAGACGAACACCGAAGCATGTCGGTGGATCTGACACGCTCCGACGAGCAGGCCCACACCGTGGTGGCAGCGCTTCGAATGCGGTCCGTCAGAGGCGCACCGCTGGTCGTCGAAGGAGCAGATGAGGCGCTCCGTTCGGATCCGCGGCTCGGCGACCGGTTGCTCCGCCTGGCCTCCACGGTCGCCCCCGTCGTGCTCATCGGACGGTCGTCGTGGGATCCCGATTGGGCAAGCGGTACCCCGCTGACGCTCGACGCTCCCGTCCTCACGTTCGCCGAACGCGAATCGGCGTGGCGGCATGCGCTCGGTTCCGACGCGGGAAGCGGTGCGGCCGAATCGACGCTGGCGTTCCGGTTGAACCCCGAACGCATCAGGCGGGCATCGGCCGCAGCCAGACTGCAGGCGCTGCACCGTGCCGGTCCCGTCGGGGCCGACGATGTCCGTGTCGGCGCACGCCTGCAGAACTCGGCGGCGCTCGGTCGACTCGCTCGACGGATCGAGCCGCGCGCGACGTGGGACGACCTCGTGGTCGACCCGGCCGCACAAGCCGCATTGTGGTCGGCGTGTGAACGCGTCCGCCATCGTCCCCACGTGCTCGACACGTGGGGCCTCCGCCGCGGCGGGGGGCGAGGCGAGGGCATCACCGCCCTGTTCGCCGGTCCGAGTGGCACCGGGAAGACGCTTGCGGCCGAAGTGATCGCCCACGACCTCGGCGTCGATCTGCACACGATCGACTTGTCGAGTCTCGTCGACAAGTACATCGGTGAGACCGAGAAGAACCTCGACCGCGTGTTCGAAGCGGCCGAACAGACCGACACGGTGCTCTTCTTCGACGAGGCGGACGCCGTGTTCGGGAAGCGCAGCGAGGTGAAGGATGCGCGCGATCGCTACGCGAACGTCGAGGTCGCGTACCTCCTCCAGCGGATGGAACAGTTCGACGGTCTCGTCGTCCTCGCCACCAACCTCCGCCTCAACATGGACGAAGCGTTCGCTCGGCGGCTCGACGTCACCGTCGACTTCCCGAAGCCGACGCCGGCTGCGCGATCGCGGCTCTGGCATCATCTCGTCGGCGACCGTCTCCCGATCGGTCCCGACGTGGATCTCCAGGTGCTCGCGAAATCGTTCGACCTCGCGGGCGGTTCGATCCGGAACGCCGTCGTGACCGCCGCGTACGAGGCGGCATCACAGGGGCGTGAGGTGTCGATGCCCGACCTGATCGGTGCCGTGGCTGGGGAGTATCACAAGCTCGGCCGACTCTGCCTCGAGAGTGAGTTCGGTGATTGGTTCTGGGTGATCGATCAGCGAACGATCGGACCCGCCGGAAGTCGCTGATGCCCGGTCGGGAAGAGGGCACTGCCCGTTCGGCCCCGGCGTGCACCCTCGCGTCTGTCGTCGACAGCGAGAGGATGGCTGCAGCGTGCGCAGATCCGTCCAGAACGACGTCCTGAGGTGACCCGTGCCACCGCAGAAGAACGAAGTGAGCCCGAAGCCCGAGCGTGTCACCGACGTTCGCGCGGAGGAAGGCACGGTCGATGGGGAGGTGCGGCCGGATCGCACGTCGCTGATGCAGCAGGTGCTCGCCTGGCAGCGGTCCGTCGGGAACCAGGCGACCGCCGCGACGCTCGACGAAGCCGCTCCGACGGGGGACCAACCGGACGCCACCGGCCCCGGGGTCGACCTGGCCGCGGCACGCGACGTGGTCGAGATGGAGCCGCTCGTCATCCGGGCCGGGGGAGCGGGCGCCGACGGTGGAGGATCGTCAGGGCCGGATGCCGATGGCGGCGGCGAGTCGGGCGACGCATCCGGCAGTGAGGCGATGGAGGCCGACTCGACCGCAAGCGCCCGATCGGATCCGCGGGCGGAGACCGGCGAGCCGAACACCGATCCGGATGGTTCGGGTGTGGTGGAGATGGAGCCGTTGGTGATCGAGGGTCGTGCTGGGTCTGGTGTGGGTGGTGGCGGTGCGGGTGCGGGTGATGTTGGTTCGGGTGTGGTGGAGATGGAGCCGTTGGTGATCGAGGGTGGTGCTGGGCGTGGTGCGGGTGATGTTGGTGGGGGTGTGGTGGAGATGGAGCCGTTGGTGGTCGAGGGTGGTGCTGGGTCTGGTGTGGGTGATGTTGGTGGGGGTGTGGTGGAGATGGAGCCGTTGGTGGTCGAGGGTGGTGCTGGGTCTGGTGTGGGTGATGTTGGTGGGGGTGTGGTGGAGATGGAGCCGTTGGTGGTCGAGGGTGGTGCTGGGTCTGGTGTGGGTGATGTTGGTGGGGGTGTGGTGGAGATGGAGCCGTTGGTGATCGAGGGTGGTGCTGGGTCTGGTGCGGGTGATGTTGGTGGGGGTGTGGTGGAGATGGAGCCGTTGGTGATCGAGGGTGGTGCTGGGTCTGGTGCGGGGCCCGGTTCGGGTGTGGTGGAGATGGAGCCGTTGGTGATCGAGGGTGGTGCTGGGCGTGGTGCGGGTGATGTTGGTGGGGGTGTGGTGGAGATGGAGCCGTTGGTCGTCGAGGGTGGTGCGGGGCCCGGTGGGGGTGTGGTGGAGATGGAGCCGTCGGTGGTCGAGGGTCGTGCTGGGGGTGGTGCGGGTGATGCGGGTGCTGGGCGTGGTGCGGGTGATGGTGGTTCGGGTGTGGTGGAGATGGAGCCGTTGGTGATCGAGGGTGGTGCTGGGCGTGGTGCGGGTGATGTTGGTGGGGGTGTGGTGGAGATGGAGCCGTTGGTGATCGAGGGTCGCTCCGGGCCGGCCGAGACGGAGCTCACGACACCGGGATTCGAGCGGCGGAACGGGCCGGGGAGCGCCTCCGTCGGCGGCGGACCGGCACCTCCGACAACGCGCGGTGGCGGCGGCCGACAGAGCGGTGGCGGCGGCCGATCGAGCGGCGGTGGCGGCGGCCGACCGAGCGGCGGTGGCGGAGGTGGTGCGGCGCCCCGACCGGCGCCTCTCGGCGACGCCGGCTTGGAGCAGTGGCGCAGCGCATCACAAGCGTCGGTCGACGGAGTCGCCGACGGCGACCTGTCAGCGACGGCCGAAGGCGCCGGTGATGTCTCGAGTGAAGGTGAGTCGATCGATCAGCTGCGGCGTGGTGAAGCGCCGGAGTTCGAATCGGAACTCCGCTCGCAGCAGGCGCCGGTGCCGGAGGACGCGCCACGCCCGACCCAGCTCGACACCATGGCTGCCGACGGGGCGATCTCGAGCATCGAGTCCGCGGCCGGTGAACGCCTGCCCACGCAGCAGCTTTCGCCGGTCGGCACGCCGCCGCCGTACGCGGGACTCAATCCGGCCGATTACGTTCCGAACACTCGTCGTGAAGCGGTCGCGGACCTGGAGCGGCAACTCGAGTCGCCCGATCTCACCGAGGCCGAACGCGCCGACTTGACCCGTCAGCTCGAAGCAGCGCGCGCCGAAGTTGCAGCCATCGAGGAGCGGGCTGGTGCACCCACAGCGGCTGAACCGCCGATCAGCGTCAGCGATGCCGGTCCCGCGTCGCTCGAGCCGCTTCCTGCGGGGCAGGCCGACTTGATCGGCGATGCGGTGGCGCGCCTGCTCGGGCAGGTCGACGACCGAGCCCAGGGGGTCGTCACCGGTGCGGTCGCTGCCACGCATGGTCAGCAGGTTCCCGCCATGGTGGCGCTCGGCGACGAGCGCAAGCCCGACGTGGTATCGGAGATCGACCGTGAGCTGCGCGGCATCGCCGATGCCGCTGGGGTCACCGAGGAGCAGTTGACGGCGAAGGTAACCGAACAGCAGCAGGCGGTCGAGGCCGAACGTGACGCTCAGGTCGACGAGATCAGGTCGGCTGGGACCGCGGCCTCGTCGGCGGTCTCGGAGCGTGGTGCGGAGGAGACCGGCGAGGCGGCGGCCGCGAGGCAGGCGGTCGACTCCGAGAACGCGTCGATCCGCGACGCCGTGACGGGTGAGGCCGACACCGCCGACATCGAGCGCACTCGTGACGACTATCTCGGTCGAGCCCGCACGCTGTCCGCCCAGGCAAAGGCCGGCGTTCGAGCGTCGATGGATCGTCGGCGTGAGCAGTTGCGCGAGGCGGGCGACCAGGTCAAGCGGGATGCCGGCACCGCAGCCGATCGACAAGCGGCAGCGATCCGGCGCCACTGGGCCGACGACGAGGACCCCAACAAGGCAACCGTCGAGGCTCGTCCGACGACGTCGTGGGGGCGAACTCGGGCGTCGGAGGCAGACGCCGAGGTGACGCGACTGACCACGGCGGCTCAGACGGAGGCCGACAGAATCACCGAGACCATCGACGAGCGTGCCGAACAGGCGCGCGAGACCATTCGCGACTGGGCCGCCGGACAAGAAGGGCGTGAGCGCTCGTTCTGGGAGCGCCTGGTCGACAGCTTCCAGGACTGGTGGGCCGATGCCGAGGCCGACAACGAGGCCTGGGAGCGGCAGCGCAATGCGGAAACCCGTGACCGGATGGTCGCAGACCTCGATTCGCTGACCGCGTTGACCGAGGCGCGTGCGACGGGAAGCCGTGAAGCGTTCAACGAGGAGTGGGCGCGCCTCGACGCCGATCAACAACAGCTGGCTCAGCAGTTCTTCCAAGGGGGGATGTCGAGCATCGGTTTCGTCGCCGAGACGACGATGCGTCGCATCGCCTCCCGGCGAACACCCGAGCTGGCGACGGCATTCGAGACCGAGGCGATTGCATCGTTCGGGGGCCTCGAACTGGCCCAACTGGCTCAGGCGACCAACTCGGGCTTCAACCCTGATGTGTTGGCGAACCAGATTCGCGGCGCGATCAGTGGCATGGGGACGGACGAAGCGACCGTGTTCCAGGCGTTGGGGGGCGCGACCACGGCGGTGGAACGTGCCAGTCTCGACAAGCGGTACCAGGAGCTGTTCGGCGACACGCTCGAGGACGACGTCCGAGGTGACCTCAGCGATCGAGAACTCGAGCGTGCCGAGGCGCTCATGTCGGGGGAGGCCGCGCGCGCCGATGCCGCAGCGATCGCCGAAGCAATCGAGGGACTCGGCACGGACGAGGCCGCTGTCGTTGCTGCATTGCGTGGCAAGACACCGGCGCAGATCGCCGCCATCCAGGCCGAGTACGAGCGATTGACGGGGGAGTCGCTCGGCGCCGCGGTGCGCGACGACTTCTCGGAGGCCGAGCTCGATCAGACCGAGGCATTGATCAGCGGCGATGCCGACGCAGCGGACGCCGCCGAACTCGAGGTGGCCATGGCGGGCATGGGCACCGACGAGGAAGGGATGCGCAGCGTCTTCACCCGGATCAGGGCGGAGGAGGAGCGCCGGGCTCGTGAGGAGGGGCTGACGCCGGCGGAGCTGCAGCAACGCATTCGGGAGCGCAACGAGCGCGTGGTGTCGCGATTCGAGGACATGGGGTACGGCGACTTCCGCACCCGCATGATGGCCGAGTTGGCCGATGTCGACGAGAGTGCCGTGGCCGACATGGAAGACCGCGACTCGCCGCTGCTCCGCAACGGAGACATCGGCTTGATGGATGCCATGGTCGGTGGCGACGAGTCGGCGATCGACGCCGCCCGACTCGACCGCGAACGGCGGAGCACGTACGCATCGGACGACGAGACCGAGGCGGTGGTCCGGAACCAGCGGACGCGAGCCGAGCGAGACGTTGCGCTCGACATGCGTGCCGAGCGCGATCGCCTCGAGCTGATGCGCCGGTCCGGCGACCTCAGCAACGACGCCTACCAGGAGGCGCTTGCCGACTTTCAACGACGGGACAGCAACCGCGAGGAGGCGATCCGGGAGCGTGCCGGCGCCAACATGGAAGCGCTCGGCGAGGCGTATCAGTCGGCGACCGGGGGAGTCGAGACGCTCGACGAGTACGTCGATCGCTACACCTCCGGCGTCTCGCACGACGAAATCGAGGCGCTGGTCGCCAACGGTGGTCGGCTGTCGGACGAAGACGAGATCTTCTTCGCGGTCGAGGGCATCGGAAGCACCGACGAGGCACGGATCCGTGAAGTCCTGTCGAACAAGACTCCCGAGGAGATCCAGCGCATCCGCGAGGCATACGAACGCCGCCACGGTGCCGGCAGCTTCGACGACGACATCCTCGGCGACCTCGACGGTCGTGACGATCTCGACATCGGCCACATGCTTCGCTACGGCGACCCGTCGACGTTCTCACGACGTCTCGCCGCTGCGTCGACGCCTGCCGAGCGTGAGCGGATCCTCGGTGAGATGCGGACGATGCTGCGAGAACGTCAGGAGTTCGAGCAGACCGGTCTCGTCGGCGGGTTGTTCGCCGCCGGACTCGACCCGATGAACAGTGCGAGCCAGCTCGAGGCGGCGATCGCGAACGGCGAAGCGTATGCGGAGGCGCTGAACGCACAGGAGGACGCCGAACCGGGGGCGCCCGTCGATCCGGCCCTCGCGGCGGCCCGCTCGAGGTTCGAGACCACGTTCGGCGGAGCACGCGAATCGCAGGAGCAGGTTCGCAAGCAGATCGACGCCTACTCCGACGCCGCCGTCCAGGTGGGCGCCGCAGTTGCTGGCATTGCGGTGACCATCGCAACGGCGGGTACGGCGGGTCCTGCGGTTGCTGCGCTCTACGGTGCGCTCGCGTCGGCGGCGATGGGCATGGCGATCGAGTCGACGATGCGCGGCGCCGCCTACGGCTACGAAGACATGGGTGTCGACGTGGCCGTCGGTGCGGTCGACGCGGTCGTGTCGGTTGCGACCGCCGGCGTCGGCGGTGCGCTGCTCGACGGTGTCGAAGCAGCGATCCGGCAACAGGTCGTGCGCCAGGTCGCTGCCGAAGGTGCCGAAGAGGTGGCCGAGAGCGTCATGCGCAACCTCGTCCGTGAAGCAATCGCCGAGGCGATCGAGGGTGGCATCGGCGCCATGCCGTCAGCGGCGGTCGAGACGATGCTGAACGACGACGTCTGGCGGTCGGGTGATCCGTGGGGGCAGATCCTCGACGCGACCGGTCAGGCAGGTGCGATGGGCGCCGCGATGGGTGCGGGGATGTCCGGCGGTATGGGTGCGTTCAACGCCGCGCGCGGTGCGCCGACCCCGAGGGCCGATGCGCCCTCGTCGGCCGGCGACACGCCGACAGCACACGGCGGTGCGCCTGACGCACCGGCCTCGGGCGCGCCGACCGGTGACGGGGTCCGTCCGGCCGACGTCGACGGGCCGGTGGCGCCCGACACGCCTCCGCCGTACGACACCGACTTCACCCCACCGCCCGACGCCGATCCCGAGATCGCCGCCGCCCGGGCGGCCCGCGGCGAGGAGCCGTCGAACGCTCCGGCCGCCCGGTCTCCGTCTCGCCCCGACGGTGCGCCGACGCCGGCGCGGACCGAGGGCGGTCCCGACGCCGTGTACGACGTCGACGCCGATCCGCACGTCGGCGAGGACGGCATCATCGACCTCGACGATCCTCGCAATCGTCATCTGATCGCCGACCAGATGGCGAGCCAGGCCCCGGGCGAACTGGCGAAGGATCCGGTCGCTTCGCGCGAGCTGTTCGAAGGGTTCGTCGACCAGACACCCGACATGGAGATCGGGCTCGTCCGCAACAACGAGACGGGGGAGTACATCGTGGTGCAAGGGTCTCCCGGGTCAGTGGACACCCGTCACGGGCAGGGCCGCATCTGGGAGGAACTGATGAGCCCCGACAGCGCCCTTCGTGGCCGATGGGAGCTCATCGTGCACAGTCATCCCGTCGACGCCTCGGGTACGACGCCGCCGTATGCCCGGGTGCCGTCGGGCGGCGCGGGCGACATGTGGATCTCGGTGCACCAAGCCCAGCTGACCGGGCAGTCGGTGACCCAGGAGATCCGCATCACGACGGACGCCGGTGCGGACGTCACCCGCTACGGCTTCGATCCGAACCACGAGAAGCCGTACTTCATCGACTTCCCGGGTCCGGACGGCACACGCCAGCCACATCGGTTCGCGACGATCGAGGACTACCACGACTGGTATCGGGGCGAGTTCGGCGGTGACCTCCGGCCGATTCCGTCCGGGTTCCCCGGCCCCCGACGCACCCCGCCGCCCACCACCGGCCAGCCCGACCAGACGCCGGGGGGTCACGTGGACGACACCCCGACCGAGGAGATCGACCTGTCGGAGCTGGACACGACCCAGGAGATCGACACGTCGGATCTCGACACGACCCAAGAAATCGACCTGTCGGAGCTGGAGACGACCCAGGTACGGGAGGCGCCCACCGGTCGGAGTCACACGGAGCAAGCCGCCATCGACGACTTCGACGACGCTCCGACACAAGTGCGCGAAGCACTCTCCGCCGACTCGGAGACGACCCAGGTGATGGAGCGTCCGGACTTCGACTCCGAGACAACGCAGGTGATGGAGCGTCCGGACTTCGACTCCGAGACAACGCAGGTGATGGAGCGTCCGGACTTCGACTCCGAGATAACGCAGGTGATGGAGCGTCCGGACTTCGACTCCGAGACGACCCAGGTGCGTGAAGCCCCCGAGTTCGATCCGGAAGCGACGCAGGAGATCGACGTCACAGACCTCGAGACGACGCAGGAGATCGACATCTCGGAGCTCGACTTCGACGATGCACCGACCGTGGTGACCGGCCCTCCCGTAGCGTCCGCCCCACCTGCGCCGTCGTCGCCGCCGCGCCCCCGAGCCGCTGTCGACCAGGTCTTGCAGCGTCACGGTGTGACGCGTCGTGAAGTAGGACGTACCGGTCTGACGCCCGAGCAGTTCGCGGAGCTTCCGCCCGCGACCCAGGCGGAAGTGGTCGCTCAGATCCGAGACGCCGGTGATCCTGGGGTCGAGATCATCGATCCGACGTCCGTGACGGAACTCGACTTGCCCGAATATCAACTCGCCGTCGAAGAAGCGTCCGACTCGTTCGCGCGATTGTCCAACATCGAGCAGGGCAAGAATGTGGCGGGCACGACGCATGGAGACCAGGCATTGAGCGGGTACCACGATCCCGAAGCGGTCGAGCGGGTTCGCGTCGCGGGAACCGAGGCCGGGCACGAAACCACGCCGCACACGTTCGATCGCGAGTTCGAGGGGCAGTACGAGAGCTCCCACTCCGAGCGGAAGATCGCCGAGAACACGGGACGTTCCTCGCTCGCTTCGTCGAAGGACCTGTGCCCCCTGTGCCAGCGGTGGTTCGCCGCACGCGCGGAGTCGTTGGGCGAGCCGTTTTTCGTCGCCGACCCGACAGGAGTCCGGGTGTTCATGCCCGACGGTCGCGTCGTCACGGTTCCCCACCCATCGGGCGCCGACACGTCGCTGGCCGGCAGCATGCGAAGGGGGCGCTAACGAGCCTGCACCATCGGGCACCGGAGGCTTCCCTGCGGCGCACGCCGGCTGCCTCCACGGGTCGCTCGCTGCGTTCCACGCTGGTCGCAACCACCAGTACGAGCGCACCATGAGGAGGGCGGTTCATGCCCCAGTACCTGTCACCGGGGGTCTACGTGGAGGAGGTCGAGGCAGGGTCTCGACCGATCGAGGGCGTCGCCACATCGGTGGCCGCGTTCGTCGGGATGGCGAAAGCCGGCCCGGTGAACCGTCCGACCCTCGTCACGAACTGGACCCAGTTCACCCAGACCTTCGGGGATCACATGGAGGGCTCGTACCTGGCGCACGCCGTGTACGGCTACTTCAACAACGGCGGTGGCTCGGCCTACGTCGTCCGTATCGGTGCGCCCGACGACGACGCCGACACCCCGCAGCTGGTGCCCGCCACCTCGGCGCTCCCCACGGCGGCCGACGGCGACCAGCTCGGCTACGAGGTCAGCGCCAAGGAAGCAGGGTCCGAAGGCAACGGCTTGCGGGTCGAGGTCCAGGAGGCGTCGGAGCCCGGTGACGACGGTTCGGCGTTCAAGATCGTCGTCAAGCGCGGCGACCAGGAACTCGAATCGTTCGACAACCTCACGACCGGTCGTGGACGTCAGAACGTGGCGACGCACGTGAACGCCAACTCGCAGTTGATCGAGATGACCGAGACATCGGTGAAGGGTTCGATCGAGCGTCGGCCTGCGACCGGGGCATCGGTCGAGCTCGCCGGAGGCGGCGAGGCGGCGCCGTTGCCGGCGCAGCTCGACGCGGCCGACTACGTCGGGGACGCCGCCGACCGCACCGGCTTCGCCGGGCTCGAGGCGATCGAGGACATCACCATGCTGATGGTGCCCGACCTGATGGCCGCCTACCAGCAGCGACTGATCGATCTCGAGGGCGTGCAGGCCGTCCAGCTCGCGATGATCGCTCATGCCGAGCTGATGGGCGACCGCCTCGCGATCCTCGATCCACCGCCGGCGCTCAACGCTCAGCAGGTGAAGGAGTGGCGTGTCGACAAGGCGGGCTACGACTCCAAGCAGGCGGCGCTCTACTGGCCCTGGGTGAAGGTCTTCGACCCGGCCTCGGGACAGAACCAGTTCGTGCCGCCGTGCGGACACATGGCCGGCATCTGGGCACGCAGCGATGCGACTCGCGGCGTCCACAAGGCACCGGCGAACGAGGTCGTCCGCGGGGCGATCGCGCTCGAGACCAACATCACTCGCAGCGAGCACGACGGCCTCAACCCGAACGGCGTGAACGTCATCCGGTCGTTCCCCGGCATGGGCATCCGGGTCTGGGGTGCACGCACGCTGTCGTCCGATCCGGCATGGCGCTACATCAACGTCCGACGGCTCTTCAACTACCTGGAGGAGTCGATCATGGGAGGCACCCAGTGGGTCGTGTTCGAACCGAACGACTACGACCTCTGGCAGCGCATCCGACGCACGATCGCCGCCTTCCTCGTCCGCCAGTGGCGTGACGGAGCGCTGTTCGGCCAGACGCCCGCCGACGCCTTCTACGTGAAGTGCGACGACGAGACGAACCCGTCCGAGATGATCGACGCCGGCCAGGTCACGTGCGAGATCGGCGTCGCACCGGTGAAGCCGGCCGAGTTCGTCGTGTTCCGACTCGCCCAGTTCTCCGGCGGCACCTCGATCTCCGAATAGCCGCACGACAGCGACACCGCGACGGCTGACAGCACCGACACCATCACCACCGACACCATCACGACCGACACGAGTCACCCACCAGAACAAGGAGTACGGAGATGCCCATCGGCGAAGACGCCATTGCGGGTTACACGTTCAAGATCGAGATCGACGGCCAGGTCATCGCCCAGTTCAAGGAGCTGAGCGGACTCGAGGCGTCGCGCGAGGTCATCGAACACCGCGAGAACAACATGGCCGGCAAGGAGGTCATCAAGAAGCTGCCCGGCAAGAAGTCGTGGGGCGACATCACGCTCAAGCGTGGCGTGACCGACAACATGGTCGTCTGGGAATGGTTCCAGAAGGTCATGGACGGCCTCATCGACGAGGCCCGAAAAAACGGCTCGATCGTGCTCTACGACTACGCCGGCGGTGAGACCGGGCGATGGAACCTGACGAACTGCTGGCCGTCGAAGGTCGCGGTGAACGGGATGCAGGCGGGCAGCTCCGATGTGCTCGTCGAAGAGATGACCCTCGTCCACGAGGGCGTGGAACCGGCCTGACATGAGCTCGGCGACGCTCGACCACGGCAGCGATCGGAACGTGGACGCACTGCAGACCGAGTACGCGTTCGTGCTGCCGCGCGGCCTCGTCGACGAGGACGGCACGGTGCACCGCGACGGTGTCATGCGCCTCGCGACGGCACGCGACGAGATCCTGCCGCTGCGCGACCCCCGGGTGCGGGAGAACGAGGCCTACCTGTCGATCGTGCTGCTCGCCCGAGTGGTCGAACGCATCGGCACCGTCGCCGATGTCCACGCCGGTGTGATCGAGCGGCTCTTCGCCGCCGATCTCGCGTTCCTGCAAGACCTGTACCGACGCATCAACCAGGAGGGCCACACGCTGGCTGCGGTCACCTGTCCCGCGTGCCAGCACGACTTCCAGGTCGACGTGGCAGGTGACGCGCCGGGGGAATCGTGACGTACGCAGCCGATCGCCTGTACGAGGAGGTTGCGTACGTCGCCTACCACTTCCACTGGGACCTCGACCAGATCCTCGACCTCGAACACGGGGTCCGACACCAGTTCATCGATCAGATCGGCTCGATCAACGAGCGCATCTCGGCGGGGGAGTGACGCGTCGTGCGGTGGTGGCCATTCGGTCGGCGGGAGCGGCACGACACCGCACCCTCCACGTCCGAACCCGCCCCTGCGCCGACGCCGGCAGTGCGTGACCAGCCGAGGCCGACCGGCGCATGGCGGGCACTGCCTCCCTTGCAGCCGACCGCATCGTCGTTCGAGCTCACCGCGCCGGTGCAGCGCCTCGACGGCGATCTGTCGGTGACGCATCACACCCAGGTCTCGGCGCCGACGCTCGTGCACGACCGCACTCCCACGGCACCGGCCGGTTCCGTCGGTGGGCTCGTGCGGGGCCGGGGACATCGCACCCGACGCGACGAGCGCCCGCTCGCCGTCGCTCCGCTCGCCGATGCGACCGAGGCGGTCCCGCTCCGACCCGCCGACTCGGTCGCGCGGCTCCCGCACGCCGCCGGCACTGACGCCGACCCGCCCGCACCGGCGCCGACCCCGGCGTCGTCGACGGCGTCATCACCGGCGTCGACGGTACGACCCGCCGCTACATCGAGCCCACGGCCGACGACACGTCCGACGTCGCACCGGTCACCGTCGCAACCATCGGCATCGTCACCATCGCCATCACCATCATCATCGTCACCGTCGAAGCCGTCCCCGGCAGGCCAGGTGTCACCGACCGTTGCGACGACACCGTCGACGACATCAGCGGGACTCGGTGCACCTCTGGCCGCCGACCTCGCCCCGGTTCGGTCGGTCGATCTGCCGGCGCGTCGCATGCCGGTCGCTACGGTCCCGCAGGTCGCAGAACCGTCGCCGTCGCCGAGTTCGCCACTCGTCGGCGACATCCAACGACTGCCCACCTCGGCGCCGACATCGAGTTCGACGCCGCCATCGACACCGGCGTCTGGATCGGGGTCGGACCGTCCCACCGGCGAGCCGCCGGCAGCGGCGACCGGTGGTGCCGCGTCCGACACCGGGTCGTCCCGGAGCATCGAGCCGGCGCCGACGGCCGCTGCGCGACCCGGCGCGCCGACCTTCGGGTCGACCCGCGTCGTCCGACGGATCGGCGCACCACTCACCGCCCGGCCGTCGAACATGGTCGATCGCCCGGCCCCACCCGACGCCGCGTCGTCGCCGATCCCCGCCGCCTCCGGCGCGACCGAGACACCGACACTTCCTCAGCCGGCCCCCCGGCCTGCGCCGCCGCGACCGGGCGAGCTCCCGGTGAGGAGTCACCGCCGCGCCGCAGCCGCCGCACCGGCACCCGCTCGAACCGCAGCGTCACCGGGGGCACCGGCCGGAGCGCCGTCGAGCGTCCCGGTCGGGGCGGGCTCGATCCAGCGTCTGGCTGCCACCGCCCCCGCCTTGACCGCGGTGAACCCTGGTCGCTCCACCTCGGCTCCCGCCGATCCGTCTCTCGCGCCGTCGGCGCAGTCAGCGCCGTCGCCCGGCCCCGTGCCGGTCCGGAGGGACGTGCAGCGTGCCCCCGAGTCGGTGCCGCCTGCGGTGCGGAGCGAGCTCGAGCCGCAGTTCGGTGAGTCGCTCGCCGACGTGCGGGTGCACCGGGGCCCGGAGGTCAGCGATGCGGCACGGTCGATCTCGGCCAAGGCATTCGCGACCGGCGGTGAGGTCTTCCTCCCCGACGAGCACGGTCCTGCCGAGTCGGGCGAAGGACGCAAGATCCTGTCGCACGAGCTCACCCACGTCGTCCAGCAGCGCCGACTCGGTGCCGACCTGCCCGACGAGGGTTCGTCGGCAGGAGCGGCGCTCGAACGCGAGGCACGAGAGGTCGGCGGCCAGGCGACACCGGTGCAGGCGCGCCCGATCCCTGCGTCTGCTGGCGGAGAGCAGCGCCTGGCCGCCCCGGCACTGCCGCCGCGACCGAGCCGGTCGGTCCCGACCGCATCGGGCAGCGATCTCGACCCGGCGGGTCAGGCCGCCATGGTCGCCCGCATCCAGACCGCAGCGACGGGAGCGGGCATCGCGGTGAACGTACCGGCAGCCGGCGGCAGTGCTGCTCGCCCCGGCACGCAACGGCTCGCCGACGGCGGCCAGCCCGCATCGCAAGCCGGCCCGACACCGGCGTCGGCCGCAACGCCGACGCCCTCGACATCGTCGGGCGCGGTCACGTCGAGGGTCACCTCGTCGTCGGTCACCTCGTCGGTGGCCTCGTCGACCGAGCGGTCGGCCGACGAGCTCGATGCGCTCGCGGGCCAGCTCTATCCACGCATGCGGACCCGACTCCGTTCCGAACTCCTGACCGACCGCGAACGGTCCGGACGCCTCTTCGACCGGTGAGCACGATGCGCGACACGACCCACGAAACGATCATGGACACGACCCACGACACGATGCACGACACAGTGCACCTCACGTCGGGCGCTCTGACGACCCCGACCGACGACCGGCACGAACCGAGGTGGCCACGATGACCGAACCAGCCGTGCAGGCGGGCTTCAAGGTGGCGGTCGACAACTGCCCGCTCGGCACCTTCGCCAAGTGCGAAGGCCTCAAGGCAACCTATTCGGTGAAGACCTACGAGGAGGGCGGCCAGAACGGCTATGTGCATCAGATGCCGGGCCGACTCTCGTACGAGAACGTCACGCTGACACGGGCCGTGAACAGCGAGTCGATCGGCCTGGCCTCGTGGTTCGCCTCGTACCAGTCGATGGTGAAGCGGTCGACCGGCCGGATCTCGGTCATGGACACCGCCGGCAAGGAGATCGTCACGTGGAGCCTGATGGGCGTGTTCCCCGTGACGTGGTCGGCCGGGGCGATCGAGGCCGGCGCCACCGGGGTCCTGACCGAAACCTTGGTGATCGCCCACGAAGGCTTCTTCGACCTGGGCATGGCGGGCAACGCCGCCAACTTGTGAGCCGTCGAGCGTGAGGAGAGAACCATGTCGGTACCGATGAAGCTGGAGAAGGCCAAGCTGGTGAAGATGGCGGGCGGCGGTGGCGGCGGCCTCGGCGGAGCGATCGCCGGCGCCGCCGCGAACGCAGCGGGTGTGGACGGGATGGTCCCGACCGTCTGGACCGACAGCGAGATGAACTTCCGCTTCAATCCGACCCAACTCACCCTCGACAAGTCGGCGACGTACGGCGGCCAGAACAACCGGGAGAGCGAGCAGGGCGGCCAGGAACAGTTCGCGAACACCGGCACGCGCACCCTCGGCTTCACCGCGCTGCTCGACGAGTGGGAGGCGCCGGCCGGATCCGACGTCGGCGACATGGTGTCGAAGCTCCAGAACTGGTGCAACCCCGATCCGAAGAGCCCGGAGAACCGGCGCGAACCGCCGCTCGTGATGTTCGTCTGGGGCAAGTTCGGGTTCACGGGCAAGCTCGAGACGGTCAACGCCACGTTCGAACTGTTCCGCAAGGACGGCACGCCGGCCCGAGCCGAGGTGACGGTCAGCATGAAGGAACGGCCGGACGAACAGGTGCCCACCAACCCCACCTCCGGCGGACCCCCCGGTCGGCGCTCGCGGTCCCTCGTCGAGGGCGACTCGCTGGCCGGTATCGCCTACCGCGAACTGGGGGACGCCAAGCTCTGGCGGGTCATCGCCGACATGAACGGCATCGACGACCCGCTGTCGGTCGCCCCGGGCACGGTCGTGCTCCTGCCGTCGGCCGACGACGCCGCCACCGAACTCCGACGACTGCGGGCCTCGGCGTGACCGTCCAGGTACGCGCCCAGTTCCCGTTCGTCGGCATCGACGGCACGCCGATGCGGGAGGAGATCCGACGCGAGATCGTCGAGGTCTGGGTCGACGACCATCTGGTGCTGCCCGACTCCGTCTTCGTCCGCCTGCGGTTCGACGACCCCGAGCTGTGGACGCGACTCGGCATCTCGATCGGGCAGACGATCGACATCCGTGCCGGTCAACTCGGCGAGGCGGCCGAAGCGACGCTCATCAAGGCCGAGATCACCTCGATCGAAGCGGTGTACGAGTACGGCAACCGCTTCTTGGTGATCCGGGGCTACGACGCCTCGCACCGTTTGCAGTCCGGTCGCAAGACCCGCTCGTTCAACAATGTGACCGACAGCGACCTCGCTCGGCGGATCGCCGGCGACGCCGGTCTGTCGGTCGGCACGGTCGATTCGACCACGACGGTGCACGACCACGTGAGCCAGATCAACACGACCGATTGGGAGTTCCTCCGGTGGCGGGCACAGGAGATCGGCTTCAAGGTCGCCGTACGCGACGGGCAGTTCTCGTTCACAGCGGCCGACGGCGACAGCGGCGGGGGCGGACTCGGCAGTGCAGCGGGCGGGCTCCTCGGAGGAGGCGCATCCGACTTGGCGGTCGGCCAGGGCCTGCTGTGTTTCCGGCCCCGAGTGACCGGCGCCCAACAGGTGTCGCGCGTCGAGGCACGCGGCTGGGACATGGCCCGGAAGCAGGCCGTCACCCACGAAGCCGATGCGGCGACGTCGAGCGTGACGTTGGAAGAGTCACGGTGGACGCCGACCGACCTCGCCGACGTGTTCGGCGGCCAGCCGTACCTCACCTGTGAGCGACCGATCGCGACGGCCGAGGAGGCGCAGGCGCTCGCCGAGTCGACCGCCGCGCTGATCGCCTCCTCGTTCGCCGAAGCCGAGGGCACCGCCGAGGGCAATCCGGTGATCGTCACCGGCGGCAAGCTGACGATCTCCGGTGCCGGACCGTTCGACGGCGAGTACTTCGTGTCGCACGCACGCCATCGGTTCGACGAGTCGGGCTACCACACCGACTTCGAGGTCGCCGGTCATCAGGAACGCTCGCTGCTCGGGCTCTCGTCGCTCGGCGCCACCGCGAACGGAGCCCCACCGATCTTCGGCGCCGTCGTCGCGCTCGTCACCAACGCACAGGATCCGGAGAAGATCGGACGGGTCAAGGTGAAGTTCCCATGGCTCAGCGACGACTACGAGAGCGACTGGGCCCGTGTCGCCTATCCGGGGGCGGGCAGCCTGCGCGGCTTCTTCAACACGCCCGAGGTCGACGACGAGGTGCTGGTCGTGTTCGAACGCGGCGACATGCGTCGCCCGTACGTGCTCGGCGGCTTGTACAACGGCCTCGACGCACCGCCCTCCGACTCCTACGTCGACGGCAGCGACGGCGGCATCAAGGCCCGTCGGTGGACGAGTACCAAAGGCCACGAGATCGCGATCAGCGAGCAGAGCGACGACGACTCGATCGTGCTGACGTCGAGCAACGGAGGCTTCCGCATCACCATCTCGGAGACCGACGAACTGATCGAGGTCAAGAGCGACGCCAAGGTGCTCGTCGAGGCGGCGCGCGAGATCGAACTGAAGGGTGGCGACGTCAAGATCTCCGGCACGTCGGTGACGATCGAAGCCGACGGCAACCTCGAGATGAGCGGCGCCAACGCCACGCTCGAAGGCAGCGGCCAGACCGAAGTGAAGGGCGGCATCGTGAAGCTCAACTGAGCCGAGCGGAGAGGACCATCATGGGAACACCGGCAGCAGTGCAGAACGACCTGATCACCGCGACGTGCGCGGGGCACCAGATCCCGAACCCGGCGTCGGGGGCGCCACAGCCCGGCCCGCCGTTCCCGTTCAGCGCGCCGGTGACGCTCGGGTGCGAGCCGACCGTCCTCATCGGTGGGGTGCCCGCCGCGGTCGTGGGCGCCAACGGCCTGAACACACCACCGCACGTCGGCCTGCACGTGAGCGACCCCTTCGCCGTGCCGGCGGTCCAGAAAGGAACGATCACCGGCGGGAGCCCTACGGTGCTGATCGGCGGCAAGCCGGCGGCGCGAACGGGCTCGTCGTGCATCGTGTGCTTCGGTGCGCCGGGGCAACTGACGGGGACGGCGGCGACCGTCCAGATCGCGTGAGGTCGGCCGTGGCTCAGCAGTTCATCGGACGCGGGTGGTCGTTCCCGCTACGCATCGACGCGGCCGGCGGCGTCGCCATGGTGTCCGACGACCACAACATCCAGCAGGCCATGCGACTCGTTCTCGGCACTGCGCCAGGCGAGCGACCGATGCGGCCGGCATTCGGCTGCCGCATCCACGAGCACGTGTTCGCGTCTGCCGACGCCACCACGGCCGGACTGATCGCGCACGAGGTGCGCACGTCGCTCAAGCAGTGGGAACCGCGTATCGACGTCACCGACGTTGACGTCGGATTCGACGACGACCGGCCGAGCATCGTCTACATCGACATCTCGTACCGCATCAAGTCGACGAACGACGCCCGCAACCTCGTCTTCCCCTTCTACACGATCCCCGGAGAGGACTGACATGTCGTTGCCCACACCACGCCTCGACGACCGCTCGTTCCAAGACCTCGTCGACGAGGCCAAGCGCTACGTGCAGCAGCGATGCCCGGAATGGACCGATCACAACGTGTCCGATCCCGGCGTCACCCTGATCGAGACGTTCGCCTCGATGACCGACGTCCTGCTGTACCGACTGAACCGTGTGCCCGACCGGCACTACGTCAAGTTCCTCGAACTCATCGGGGTCCAACTCTTCCCGCCGACGGCCGCCAACGTCGACGTCACCTTCTGGCTGTCGGCGCCCGCCACCGAGCCACTCAGGATCCCCGAGCACACCGAGGTCGCGACGGCGCGCACGCCCGAGGACGAACCGATCGACTTCTCCACGACCCGGCCCCTGACCATCGTGCCGACGACCGTCGACCACGTGGCCAGCCAACGGGCCGACGACGACCTGGTCCGGCACCACGACGAGGCGTTCGTCGGTGGGCAACCCTTCTTCTGCTTCAGCGAGACGCCCGTGGCGGGCGACCGGTTCCTGATCGGGCTCGACGACAGTGCGCCGTCGAACGCGCTCCTGCTGCGCTTCGCGTGCGACATCGAGGGCATCGGCGTCGACCCGACCAATCCGCCGCTCGCGTGGGAGGCGTGGAACGGTGACGGGTGGTCGCCGTGCGACGTCGAGAGCGACACGACCGGTGGTCTGAACCGGGCCGGCGACGTCGTGATCCACCTGCCCGACGACCACGAGGTGTCGGTCGTCGACGGCGCGAACGGCGGGTGGTTGCGCGCTCGGGTGGTCGAAGCGTTCGAGACCCAGCCGGAGTACTCCGCGTCGCCGCGCATCCTCGCGCTCGAGGTGATGACCGTCGGCGGCACCGCACCGGCAGTACACGCCAAGACCGTCGTGAACGAGACGCTCGGTGTATCCGATGGCGTTCCCGGCCAACGGTTCCGGCTCGAACACGCGCCCGTCGTTCCCGGCCAGGAGGTCGTCGTCGAGGTGTCCGGTGACGACGGCTGGGTCGACTGGCGTTCGGTGTCCGACTTCGCCGACTCCGAGCCCGACTCGCGTCACTTCCAGCTCGACGCGACGTCGGGTGAGGTCGCGTTCGGTCCGATGGTGCGCCTCGCCGACGGCGGAGTGCAGCAGTACGGCGCTGTTCCACCGACCGGAGCGACCATCCGGGTCGAGCGGTACCGGACCGGGGGCGGCCGCAAGGCCAACGTCGCCGCCGGTGCGATCACGATCCTCCGGACACCGATCCCGACCGTCAATCGAGTCGTCAACCGGCGCTCGGCCGCCGGCGGCCTCGACGGTGAAGACCTGGAGAACGCCAAGGTGCGTGGTCCGATCACGCTCCGCACCCGGAACCGTGCCGTGACGGTGGAGGACTACGAGCAACTGGCCCGCCTCGCGGCACCCGAGATCCTCCGAGTTCGAGCGGTGCCGGCCGCCGACTCGAGCGGTGTGCGCGTGCTCGTCGTGCCCGCCGTCGCCGACGACGAGCAGGGACGGCTCCGCTTCGAGCAGCTGATCCCCGACGACGGGTCGCTCGAACGGATCGCCGACTACCTCGACGAACGGCGCACGATCGGCGCTCGGGTGGTCGTCGAGCCGCCGCGCTACCAGGGCGTGACGGTCGTCGCCCGGGTCCGTGCCCGACGACGTTTCGCCACCGAGCCACTGCGCGACGACTGTCTCCGCGCGCTGTACGACTACCTCCACCCGACCCACGGCGGACCCGACGGCGACGGCTGGCCCTTCGGCCGTCCCGTCCACGTCGGCGAGGTGTACGCAGTACTGCAACGGCTACCCGGCACCGACATCATCGAGGACGCCCGCTTGTTCGCAGCCGATCCGGTGACGGGGGAGCGCGGCGAGAGCGTGCAGCGGCTCGTGCTCGATCCGCACAGCCTCGTCTTCTCGTACGAGCACCAGGTGCAGGTGGTCGACCGATGATCGGACACGGCCCGTGAGCGCCCGCCGCACGGTGCCCGACCTCGGCGTCAGGAGCCGCATCGGCCACATGCTCCCGGCGCTCTTCCACGACGACGAGCTCGCGCAGCGGTGGTGCTCGGGGCTCGACGCCGTCGTCGCCCCGGTGCCGACGACGATCGACAACTTCGCCGCCTACCTCGACGCCAGGTTGGCGCCGCTCGACTTCGTGGAGTGGCTGTCGACCTGGGTCGGCCTCGAACTCGACCAGACCTGGACCGAGCCGCGCCGCCGAGAACTCGTCGCCTCCGCGTACCGCCTGCACGACGCTCGCGGAACGGCTCGCGGGCTGGCCGATCTGATCGAGCTGTACACCGGCACCCGTCCGGAGATCGACGACGGCGCCGGGGTGCGGTGGTCGTCGACACCCGACGCCGAGCTGCCGGGCAGCGACGAACCCGAGTTGGTGGTGCGCCTCCGGGTGGCCGACCCGGACGCCGTCGACGCCGACCGGCTCGAGACGATGGTCCGGTTGTCGAAGCCGGCACACATTCGGCACCGCATCGAGATCGAGCACGACCCGACCGGCACCGCGCCGTCGCCGCCATCGGCTTCGCCGCCGCCCCCGCCACCGCCACCACCCCCGCCGCCGGCACCAACACCATCGTCATCATCGTCGCCGGTCGCGGACGACACGTCGCAGACTGGCCCGGCGCCGGTGCCGCCGACGGTGGCAGCGGGGGAAACCGGGGACACGTCCGAACCCGACGAACTACGCTCGACCACCGAGGGGCCCCGTGGGGACGGGCCCGAGGTCGATGCAGCCGGCGACCCACCCGACGACGGCTCGTGACGCGATGACCGACCAAGGGGAGGACACCCGATGATCGTCTGCAAGGAATGCGGCACGCAGAACGACGACGACGACCTTTTCTGCGGCGGTTGCCCGGCGTTCCTCGAGCACAGCGGCGAACGCATCGACGACGGATCCGAACCCGAGCCCGTCACGGAGTTCGCGGCGCCCGAACGCGACGGGCTGGTGACACGGATCAAGCACGCGATCACCGGTGACCACCTTCCGCCACCGACCGGATCGCCGTCCGACCCGACCGGCCCGGCGGGGAGCCCCGGATCGGGGACGGCGATCGACGCCGACGCCGAGCTCACCGACGAGCAACGGCGGGCCCGAGCGCTGCTGGCCACCGAGACGGCGCAGGAGCCGGCCGAGACGGCCACGCCGCGCTCGGCGCCGTCGACGACGACCGACGGCCCGGCCGGGGCGCGAACCCCCGAAGCGGTCGTGCCGCAGGAGGCGCGAGCGCGGCCCCGCAAGGTCAAGCAACCGCCGAGCCGCACGATCCTGCCGGGCGATCTGATCTGCGGGGCGTGCGGCGAGGGCAACCCCGACACCCGCAAGTTCTGCCGCCGGTGCGGCGACTCGCTGATCGAGGCCGAGGTCAAGAAGGCCTCGTGGTGGCGGCGTCTCGTCCCGACCAGGAAGAAGAAGGAGCCGCTCAAGGCCAGCGAACGGCCCGACCGCGGCACCCACGGCACCGTCGGGAGCAAGGCCCGGGTCGCGCGTGGCAAGTTCCTCGGCAAGCTCGCCCAGGGCCGTCGTCTCCTGGCACTGCTCGCGATCGTCGGCATCGGCGTCGGGTTCGCGATCCCCAGCGTCCGCAACATGGCGACCGACACGGCGTCCGACGGCTACGACAGCGTGCGGCGGGTGGTCAGCCCGACGTACAGCAACATCCCGATCGACCCCGACCGGGTCGAGGCGTCGTCGGCCTTCCCGCCCACCGACGCCGCCGATGTGACCGACAGCAACACCCTGACGTACTGGGAGCCCGACCCCGCCGACCGCGACGCCTCGGTCACGGTCACCTTCGTCGAAGCGACCGATGTCGAGCACGTGCTCGTGCACCCGGGCAAACAAGAAGACGGCGGCCAGGTGATCCGTCCCGATCCTCGACCGCGAGAGCTGCTGTTCCGCGTCCTCGACGACGACGGTTCCGTCAACGAGGTCGTGGCCACGATCGAGGACGAGGACGGCTTCCAGACCGTCGAACTCGGCGTCGACGCTGCGGTGAGCGTCGAGACCGTCGTCATCAACTGCTACCCCGACCCGGTGGTGACCGTCTGCCCCATCACCGAACTCGAATTCCAGACCAAGGACTGACCGAGCTCAGTCCGGGTTCGTGACCGACCCCGACGGTCAGGTGAACGGCGTGGTGGCCGGTTCGAGGCCGAGTTCGTCGAGCATGTCGGCGTACTGCCGGCGCAGGCGGTCGGCCGTGATGGTGTCGCCGCGTCGACCGTGCGCCTCCACGACGAGCCGCCACAACTCGTCGTGGAAGCGGTCGTACTCCAATCCGAGCTCGGCGAGCCGGATCGCAGCCGGAACGTCGTCGAGGGTGAGCGCTGCTGCAGCTCCCGCTGCAGCGGTCCGGGCGACGTGCTGCGAGAACTGGTCGCGTGCGGCGATCAGCCACTCCGGGTTGCCGCAACCCGCCAGCAGTTCGCCGCCGACCGACTCGAGCGCTCGCTCCGCCGCCGCCAGGCGCTCGGCTGCCGGCACGCCGCTCCGAGCTGCGATCGCTGCATCAGCGCGGAAGCGATCGAGATCGGATGCGGCGCCGGCCGGCACGGTCAGGAGGTAGCCGTCGTCGATCCGTTCGACGGTACGTCGGGCGTCGTCGTCGAGAAGGGCACGACGGATCGCCGACACGGCCACTTGGATCCCCCGTCGACCGGTGGCTTCGTCGTCGGGCCACAGCTCGTCGACGAGAGCCGACGCGTCGACCGGCCGCCCGGCGTCGACCGCCAGCCGGATCAGGACGGCCCGGGCGCGCGGCCGCAGCGCGTCGACGGCGTCGTGCCGGTCGGAGAGTCGGAAGCCACCGGTCAGTGTGGTCGTGCCGTGCTGCAACGGCCCATCGACGAGGTGCTCCGGCGCTCGCTCGTCCGTCGCCCCGTCGGCGCCGACGAGGACGAGGAGTGGAGGCTGTCGCAAACCGGCCTTGCGAGCGAGCTGTCGCGATCGCCGCTCGACGGCCGACCGGTCGGGCACGAGCGGCGCGAGGCCTGCGAGCGCCGACGACGCGAGGACGGCACTGTGTTGCCGGTCGGCGAGCTCGGCCGCGGCCTCGAAGTGTCGACGCCGAGCGTCGTCGTCGCCGACGGCCATGGCGGCGCAGAGGTGAGCGATGATCGCTCCCCACGGGTCGCCGTCGGCCGCACAACGCTCGGCGAGGCGTCGCGCCACGTCGGGGCGCGGCGGATCGGCGACGGCAGCGACGACGGCTCCACCCAGCCGACCCAACCAGGTGCCGTCGAGGCCGACGAGGAGCCGGTCGATGAGGGTCAGGTCGGCCGCATCCCCGTCGCCCGCCAGGAGCCGGACCAGCTGGCGGCCGAGCCGGCCGGTGTGGATCGCCCAGTCGGCGGGGTCGTCGTCGAGCAACACCGCATCGAAGCGACGTGCGGCCGCTGCGAGGTCGCCCGACAGGAGCGCGAGCGCGCCGCTCGCCACCGTCGACTCGACCGTCCCCAGCTGTGCGAGGGCCGCTGCCGCCGGCCCGGGGGCGTCGGTGAGGCCGAGCCGCAGCAGGCCGATCCATCCGTCGCCACCGTCGCCGTCGGGAAGGAGGAACGCTTCGAGTTGGGAGCGCTCGCGTCGGCACGTGGCTCGGGCCTCGGCGTGCTCCTCGAGTGAGCGCTCCGCCTGTCGGTACAGGTCGCAGGCGGTGCCGAAGCGCCCGGAGGCCACGGCGACCCGGGCGCGGACCACGGTGAGCCACGGATCGCCGGTCGACGGTTCTGCCGGTTCGAGCGCGTCGAGCATCCCGGCGTTCCGGAGCGCGATCTCGCCGTCGATGAGCTGGGCGAGTCGTGCCGGGTCGCCGGCTCGGCCGGATCGGACGTGGCACCGCATGGCCTCACCGAAGAACCCTGCTGTCGCGAGCAGCTCGGCCGCTCGCTCGTAGCGGGCTTCGAGTTCGTCGGCCGGCAGTTCGTCGGCGAGCTCCGCTTCGAGATGGGCCCGCAGCACCTCGTGGTAGCGGTAGGTGTCGACGTCGAGGCGTGTGACGAACACTTCCGACGCCTCGAGTTGGGTGAGCGCAGCGCGACTCCCGGAGCCGCCGACGAGATCGTCGGCGAGGTCGGGCGTCACGACGCCGAGCACGGAGGTGTGGAGGAGGAACGTGCGGAGTTCGTCGGTGAGCGACCCCAACACGTGCTGAGCGAGATAGCGGCGGGCGAGCCGAGACCGAGTCGACGCATGGCGCGCCAGCCGTCGTTGCTCGGCCGGTGTGCGGTCTCTCGCCGCGAGTCGGAACAGTTGGAACCCGGCGGCCCAGCCGCCGACGCTGCGTGTCAACCGGGCGACGTCGTCGGGACGGAGCACGAACCCCCACGTCTCGTCGAGCAGCTGCTCGGCCTCCCAGGTACGGAAGCGGAGATCATCGGCGTCGATGTGGAGCACGTCGTCCATCAGTTGCAGGCGTGCGTCGTCGAGGATCGGCTGGATCCGGGTGCCGACGGCGATCGACACGTGCGCTGGGAGGCGTTCGACCAGATGGGCGAGGACGTCGCCGGCCTGGCCGCCCGCGATCAGATGGAAGTCGTCGATGACGATCGCGAGCGGGCCCTCGAACGCGTCGAGGGCGTCGAGGGCGGCATCGGCGTGCAGCCAAGCGGCGCCCGGTGCGGCACCGATCGCCGACTCGATCGACCGTTGCAGGTAGGCGAGGAAGGTCGATGCGGCGCCGTCGAGACTGTCGACCGTGTACCAGGCGACCGGGATCGTCGTCCCGTGAGCGAACTGGGCCAGCGCCGTCGTCTTGCCGCTCCCTGCGGGCGCGTGGACGACGGTCAGCCGGTGCCGCTCGATCTGTGACAGGACCAGATCGAGACGTTCACGACTGAGGCCGCTGGCCGCAGGGCAGCGGATCCTCGATGCGATGACTCGTTCCACTGTGATGTTGCTCCGTGCCCGCCGGGAGGACTCCGACGGTATCACCGGCCCTTCGGGCGGATTTCGGGAATAACGGCCGAGCGCTGCCACCCGGACGGCCGTGAGGCACGGGGACCTGGGGCGGTAGCCTTCGGGGCATGAGCGAAGCGCACATGCCCCAGCCGGTCGGACTCGAGGGCGGGTTCGATCCGCGCAGCGACGTCTTCAACCGCCTGCTCAAGAACCGGGTCGTCATGCTCGGCTCCGATGTGAACGACGACATCGCCAACCAGTTGTGCGCCCAGTTGCTGTACCTGGAGGGCGAAGACCCCAACGCCGACATCTGGCTGTACATCAACAGCCCGGGTGGCTCGGTCACCGCCGGTATGGCGATCTACGACACGATGCAGTTCGTCGGCTGCGACGTCGCCACGGTCTGCCTGGGGCTCGCCGCCTCGATGGGCCAGTTCCTGCTCACCGCCGGTGCTGCGGGCAAGCGGTACACCCTGCCCAACGCCCGGATCATGATGCACCAGCCGCTCGCCGGCCTGCGTGGTCAGGCGACCGACATTGCGATCCAGGCCGAGCAGCTGCGCTACACCAAGCGCCGCATGGCCGAACTGATCGCCGAGCACTCGGGCCAGCCGATCGAGAAGATCCAGGAAGACTCCGAGCGCGACCGCTGGTTCACCGCCGAAGATGCCAAGGACTACGGCCTCGTCGACAGCGTGATCCTGCGCCGCGGCGAGATGGTCTGACGCCGAAGGGCGCCACGGCGCCCGGGTGACTCACCCGGGGGTCGACGTGCTCGGCGGGGGAGCGACCGTGGTCGTCACCGCCGGCACGAACTCCTGTGGGGCGATCGTCGTGATCGGGATCTCGACGCCGCAGTTGCGGCTCAGCCACACCGTCACGGCGTAGGCGGCCGGCTCGGTCGCGTACGCCGTTGCGGCCACCAGTTGCTCCGAATCGGGATCGCCCGGCACGAGCGACGCTGCCGTCTCGAAGTTGACCACCAGCTGATTCCATTCGGCAGCGATCGCGAGCGGGGCCAGCTCTCCCATCACCCGATAGAAGTCGAGCGTCGCCTCGAGGCTCGACTCGTCGCTGATCGGTGGGTCGATGATCGTGCTGCGGTGCTCGGCTGCCTCGGCGCAGAAGCGCACGGCGTCGCCCTGGGGCTCGTCGTCACCGCTGCAGGACGCCACGATCAGCGGGGCGAGCGCGACGAGCGCGGCGGCGAGTGGACGGTGTGATCGCACGTCGTCAGAGTGTGGCACGCCGAGGCGCGAACGCCACGTCATGCCGCTCTCGATCGCGTGCGCCGTCAGCGGTCGGTGAGCAGGCGGGATCGGAACAGATCGAGTACCCGGTCGAGCGCGTCGCGGGTCGGTTCGCCGGGCTCGTCGATCAGGTGATCGGTGAGCACGGAGTGCGGTGGGTTCGGTGGTGCGGGATTCGCCGAACCGTCGTCGAGTTCGATCGCCACGAAGGCGTCGCCGAGCTCGCGACGGAGGAACTCGAATCGTTCGCCGGGCACCAGCTTGTCGCCGGTGAAGCGCAGCCCGATCACCTGCAGGCCTGCGTCGCAGCGCTGCTTGACGACAGCCAGCTCGTCCGGGGAGATGTCGATCGAGTCGCGATGCCGCTTCGTGAGGCCGAACGGCAGCGACGGCTGGCTGAGAACCGGTGCGAGCATCCGCTCGTCGGTTGCCATCGCCAGCGCGAAGCCGCCGGTGAAACACATACCCACGGCGCCGACGCCGGGGCCGCCGCACCGATCGTGAGCGTCGCGAGCGAGCTCGCGCAACCAGTCGACCACCGGGGACGTCTTGCCCGTCGCCAAGACGTGGAACTCCCTGGACACGCACGCCGGCACGATCGAGCGGACGAACAGTCCGACGTCAGGCCGGTTCTTCGCCGTGGTCGGGTCGCGTCCTGGTTCGCCGAATAGGTGCGGCATCACGGCGGTGCACCCGATCGACGACACCCGACGGGCGAAGTCGGCGACCGCAGGCGTGATGCCGGGCATCTCGGCGATGACGATCACGGCCGGGCCGGTGCCGAGCGTGTACACGGTCCGACGCTTCCCGAGCGCCTCGAACTCGCGTGTCGTGAAGTCGCCCAACTCGTCGCTCGCCATTCCCCGACCGTAACCGTCACTCGACCGGCGGCGGTGAAACCCTGTGGCACCCCCTCGGTAGTGTGCCCGTCACCGTCGTGGGAGCGGTCCTCCCTCTCGAACACACACCGGCGCGCGTGCGCCGTTCGGGAGGTCGACATGATCGCAACCATCGCCAGCGCAACCATCCTCGGAGCACGAGGCCACCCCGTCACCGTCGAGGTCCACGTCGGTCAGGGGCTGCCGGGCTTCACGATGCTCGGGTTGCCCGACGAGTCGTGCCGAGAGGCCAAGGATCGTGTTCGGGCCGCGATCACGTCGTGCGGGATCGAATGGCCCAACAAGAAGATCGTCGTCAATCTGGCACCGCCGCAGTTCCGCAAGGTGGGGTCCGGCCTCGACGTCGCTGTGGCCGTCGGCTGCCTCGTGGCGTTCGACGTGATCCCGCCCGATGCCGTCGACGGGTTCGCGTTCGCGGGCGAACTGGGTCTCGACGGCCGCATCCGTCGGGTACCCGGCATCGCGCCGATGGTCGGCGTCCGGCCCGACGCCACGTGGGTGGTCCCCACCGATGCCGTCAACGAGGCTGCGGTGGTCGGTACCGGTGTCGTGCGCGGCGTCGATCATCTCTCGACGCTCGTTGCCGCCCTCACCCGCGCCGACGACTGGCCCGAGCTCGACGGCGAGCCGCCGCCCGACGACGAGCACGAACCGGTTCACGATCTCGCCGACGTCAAGGGACAGGCCGAGGCCCGCCTGGCGCTCGAACTGGCCGCCGCCGGCGGCCACCACCTGTTGTTCGTGGGCGCTCCCGGGGCCGGCAAGACGATGCTCGCACGGCGTCTGCCGGGGCTGTTGCCCGACCTCGACGCCGACACGGCGCTGCAGGCCACGATGGTCCATTCCGCCGCGGGTGTCACCCTGCCGCCGAGCGGTCTGCTCCGCCGCCCACCCTTCCGTGCGCCGCACCACACGAGCTCGGTCGGAGCGCTGGTCGGCGGCGGATCGCACCGCTACCGGCCCGGCGAGATCAGTCTCGCCCACGGCGGCGTGCTCTTTCTCGACGAGATGGGCCAGTTCCAGCCGAAGGCGCTCGACGGCCTTCGCGAGGCGATCGAGACCGGACAGGTGATGGTCGGCAGGGTCGAACAAGACCGGGTGGCGATGCCGGCGCGCTTCCAGCTGATCGGTGCCACCAACCCGTGTCCGTGCGGCGCCGGAGCACCGGTCGAGTGTCACTGCGACGAACGGGTCCGCACCCGGTACCTGGCCCGGTTGTCCGGCCCGTTCCTCGATCGGTTCGATCTGCGGATCGCCGTCCGGCGCCCGGAGGTCGGCGACATGCTCGACGGCGAACGCGGTGAGACCACGGCGTCGGTCGCCGAACGCGTCGAGCGGGCTCGGTCGCTCGCCGTCGAACGGGCGGGTCGACTCAACGCCGACCTCGACGACGTGCTGCTCCACGAGCACGCACCGCTCACCGACGACGCCGAACGGCTCTTGCGAGCCGAACTCGAACGTGGGCGCCTCTCGGCACGCGGCTACCACCGCATCAGACGGGTCGCTCGGACACTCTCCGATCTCGCCGGCCTGGTCGACGGTCCGATCGCCGACGACCACGTCGCCACAGCGCTCGTGATGCGCACGGTGATCGGCCCCAACACGATCGGAGCGGCCGCATGAGCACACCCCGAGACCCGCACGACAGCGGCGCGGTCGCTTCGCTCACCCGGCTCCCCGGCGTCGGGTCGGCCCGGCTCGCCGCGCTGCTGCGATGCCACACGCCGGTCGACGCGTTCGAACGGCTGTCGAGCGGGCGGCCGCTCGACCATCGACTGCAGCGCTGGTTTCGTCCCGATCTCGTCGCGTCGCTGCGAGTGGCGGCGCGTGAGTTCGACCCGGTCGCCGAGGCCGAGCGACTCGAGTCGGCGGGCATCCACGCGACCTGGCTCGGTTGCGACGACTATCCGGCCCTCCTGGCGGTCGACGGAGCCGCCCCGACCACCCTGTTCAGCCTCGGAAGCTTCGATGCCCTCGCCGCACGACGCGTCGCGATCATCGGTACCCGGAATGCCTCGACCGCCGGTCTGGCCACTGCACGCGAGCTCGGGTGTGCGCTCGCCGACCACGACGTCACCGTGGTGTCCGGGCTGGCCAGGGGGATCGACGGGGCGGCGCATGGCGGGGTGAGGTCGTCGTCGGGGGCGGGCAAAGCGGTTGCCGTGGTCGGCTCGGGCCCCGACGTCGTCTACCCACGCCGTCACCGCGATCTCTGGTGGTGGATCGCCGAGCACGGGCTCCTGCTCTCGGAGTGGCCACCGGGGACACCACCCGACGCCTGGCGGTTCCCCGAACGCAATCGCATCATCGCGGCCCTGTGCGAGGTGCTCGTCGTCGTCGAGAGCCGAGAGCGTGGCGGCAGCCTGATCACGGCCCGCGACGCACTCGATCGTGACATCGAGGTGATGGCGGTGCCGGGCTCACCGCGCGTTCGGGCGTCGTTGGGCACCAACAAGCTGCTGGTCGACGGTGCCACGCCCGCCACCTGCGTCGACGACGTCCTCGTCGCGCTCGGGCTCGATCACCGGCGCGCCGGGGTCGTCCCCTTCGATCCGCGACCGACGCCCGTCGGCGCCCAGGCCGAGGTGCTCCGGGCCTGCGAAGGCGAGCCGTGCACCCTCGATGTCCTGGTGCAGCGGACCGGCCTCGACCTCACCGTCGCAGCACTCGCCGCCGCCCGCCTCGAACACGACGGATGGCTGGTCGAGGTCGGCGGGTGGTTCGAGCCGACGCGGAGTCATTTCGCGTCGTCGCCCGAACAGTGGATCCCTGGCGAGTCGGCATGAGCCGTCACCCCGCCACCGGCCGGGCGCCGCCACGAGGTACCGACGCGGTTCGCGCCTCCCATCACGCACCGTGGTGGTCGGGTCGAATACCCTGGTCAGCGTGGCGGCCGACGGTGATCCCTGGCGTTTGGACGACTTCGTCCGGGCGCAGACGTCGCTGTCCGACAACACCCTGTCGGCGTATCGCACCGATGTCCGCCTGTTCGCCGAGTGGGTCGAACGGCTCCAGATCGAACACCCCGACCAGGTCGCCCGGACCACCGTGCGGCGATACATCGCCGCGTTGTCCACCCGCGAGTTCGCCCGGCGCAGCATCGCCCGCAAGGCGGCGTCGTTGCGGCGGTACTTCGCCTGGGCCGTGGGGGAGGGGATCGTCGAGGTCGACCCGACCGTGGGCGTGCACGCGTCCGCCGGCAACGGTCGACTCCCGCGTGTGCTCGCCGAGCGTGAGATCGAGCAACTGCTCGAGGGGCCGACACCCGACGAACCCGAGTGGCGCCGACGGCGCGACGACGCCGTGCTCGAGGTGCTGTACGCCGCTGGGGTTCGCGTCTCCGAGCTCTGCTCGCTCGACCTCGCCCAACTCCACGTCGACGAAGCGTTCTTGACGGTGTGGGGCAAGGGCTCGAAGGAGCGCCGGGTCCCGCTCGGTGAGCCGGCGCAACACGCGTTGGTCGCTTGGCTGGCGATCCGACACGAGGTGGCCCCGGACGAGGTGGGCGCCGCCGTGTTCGTCAACGAACGCGGCAAGCGGCTGACGCCGCGCGACGTCCGACGCATTCTCGACCGCCGGTCACCGACCCCGACGCACCCGCACGCACTGCGGCACAGCTTCGCGACCCACCTCCTCGACGGCGGCGCCGATCTGCGCGCCGTGCAGGAGCTGCTCGGTCACGCCGACGTCGCAACGACCCAGCGTTACACTCACGTCAGCCGCGAGCGCCTGCGAACGGCCTACCAGGAGAGCCATCCGAGAGCATGAGCATCGTTCCCGACGACCCCGACTTGGCGATGCACTGGACGCGTTGGCTCAACCGCAAGAACAACGCGTCCCGCGACCACCTCATCGTCCACTACTCGCCGCTCGTGAAGTTCGTTGCCGGTCGTGTCGGTGCGGGTCTCCCCAACAGCGTCGACCCGGGCGACCTGGTGAGTTCCGGCGTGTTCGGGCTGATCGACGCAATCGACCGGTTCGACCCGGAACGAGGGGTGAAGTTCGAGACGTTCGCCGCCCCGCGCATTCGTGGCGCCATCTACGACGGCCTCCGTCAACTCGACTGGGTACCGCGTTCGGTCCGGAGCCGTGCCCGCGAGGTCGAGAAGGCGATTTCCCAGCTCGAACACGAACTGGGTCGTTCGCCCACCGACGAGGAGTTGGCCGAGAAGCTGCGCATCGGCGAGGAAGAGCTCGCCCGGTGGCTGGCCTCGATCGCCGCCACCACGATCGGGCCGCTCGACCGGGCCGTCGCCGCCGGGTACGAGCCCGAGTCGGTCGACTCGGCCGGCATGGAGCATCCCGTCGCCGCCATCGAAGACCAGGAGTTGCGCGACGTGATGCGCGACGAGATCAAGCGGCTCCCCGAGCGGGAGAAGCTCGTGTTGTCGCTGTATTACGACGAGGGCCTGACCCTTGCCGAGATCGGGCAGGTCCTCGGTGTCACCGAGAGCCGTGTCTCCCAGATCCACACCAAGTCGGTGCTGCACCTGCGTTCGCGCATGACGGCCGCCGGCGTCGGCTGAGCCCGACACTCGGCGCATCGCGCCCACTCGGTCGATCACGACCCGCCACCCGTGCCGCACTCGCGGCCCGAACCTGGAGGGTTCCGTGATCCGTCCCCACCCCAACGTCCGGCCGGCGGCGCGCCTCGGCGCCGCATTGGTCGCATCGTGCCTGCTCAGCGGCATCGTGCCCGCGTCGTCGGTCGCCGCCGCCTGCTGGTTCGCCCCGGTCGACGCCCCGATCTCCGATCCGTATCGTCCACCGCGCTGCCCATGGTGCGCCGGCAACCGGGGGATCGAGTACGCCACCGTGCCGGGAACACCCGTGCGAGCCGTGGCGAGTGGAACGGTGACCTTCGCCGGCACCGTCGTCGACCGGCGGTACGTCGTCGTCGAACACGCCGACGGTCGGCGCGCCACGTACGGCCTGTTGTCGTCGATCGGGGTGTCGGCGGGCGACCGGGTCACCGCCCGGTCCATCGTCGGGACGGCCGGGGCGACGACCCATTTCGGGCTCCGCGACGGTGACGACTACGTCGATCCGACACCCGAGATCGGGCGGCTCGCCTACGCGGTCCGACTCGTGCCGCTCGACGGGTCGCCAGGGGCGCCTCCCGGGCCCGCCCGACCCCGGTGCGAAACGCCCGAAATCCGGGCGTTTCCTGGCGCGAACCACGGCCGAGGCCGTTAGTCTGGTGCGTCGGTCCGGTGCGAACCGGTCCGACCCATACCCCCGAATACACATCACCTTCTCCGACAGAGCGGTCGCTGCGGCGCCAGGAGAAGGCCCAGGAACCGCAACAAGGAGAAAATCCCATGGCTGTCATCAGCATGCGCCAGATGCTCGAAGCGGGTGTCCACTTCGGTCACCAGACCCGTCGTTGGAACCCCAAGATGCGTCGCTTCATCTTCGGTGAGCGCAACGGCATCTACATCATCGACCTCGAGCAGACCCTGACCCGGGTCGAGTCGGCTTACGGCTTCGTCCGCGACCTCGTCGCCGACGGTGGCACGATCCTCTTCGTCGGCACCAAGAAGCAGGCCCAGGACCCGATCCAGAGCTTCGCCCTCAAGGTCGGCATGCCGTACGTCAACGAGCGCTGGCTCGGTGGCATGCTCACCAACTTCGAGACGATCTCGAAGCGCGTCAACAAGATGCTCGAGTACGAGCGCATGAAGGCCTCGGGTGAGTTCGACGCCATGATCAAGAAGGAAGCGCTGATGCTCGATCGTGAGCTCACCAAGCTCCAGCGCAACCTCGGCGGTCTCCGCGACATGAAGAAGGCGCCCGACGCGATCTTCGTCGTCGACACCAAGAAGGAGCACATCGCCGTCACCGAGGCGAACAAGCTCGGCATCCCCGTCGTCGCCGTCGTCGACACCAACGTCGACCCCGACGTCGTGCAGTACCCGATCCCGGGCAACGACGACGCCATTCGCGCCAACAGCCTCCTGATCGAGACGATCGCCGCCGCCGTCGAAGAGGGCCGCTACATCGCCTCGCGTCGCCCGAAGGCCGCCGGTGAGCCCGAGGCCGCCGCCAAGCCCGAGCGCAGCCCCGAGGAAGAGGCCGCCTTCGCCCAGGCGCAGGCCGACGCCCGCAACGCCGCGGCGCGTGCACAGCAGGAGCGCGAGGCCCGCCTCGCCGCCAGCAAGTCGAAGCCGGCCGATGAGCCCGCCGCCGAGGCCGCGCCGGTCGACGCCGCCGACGACCAGGCGACCGCGACGCCGCAGCCCGACGGCTCGGCTCCCGAAGCAGCTGCCGAGGCGCCCGCCGCCGACGAGCAGGCCTGACGCACCCCCGACCCCCAACCGAATTCGATCCAGAAGGACACCAGCGATGTCATTCACCGCCCAAGACGTGAAGGCCCTGCGCGAGAGCACCGGCGCCGGCATGATGGACTGCAAGAAGGCCCTCCAGGAGAACGACGGCGACATGGAAGCCGCCAAGCAGTTCCTCCGTGAGAAGGGGCTCGCGGCGAGCGCCAAGCGCGACGACCGCGACAACAACCAGGGCCTCGTGGCGATCAAGGTCGACGGCAACGTCGGCGCGATCGTCCAGCTCAAGAGCGAGACCGACTTCGTCGCCGGCTCCGATCAGTTCAAGGACGAGGCCGATGCCCTCGTCGACCTGGTCATGGCCAAGGGCGCCGACGCGATCGCCGAGCGTTCCGCCGAGCTCGAAGAGCTGAAGATCACGCTCAAGGAGAAGATCGAGCTGGGCGACGTCGTCCAGTTCGCCGCCGCCGACGGCAACACCATCGGTCACTACGAGCACGTCCAGGGTGGCCGTGGCGTCAACGGTGTCCTGGTCGAGATGTCGGGTGCGTCCGACGAGCTCGCCCACGACGTCGCCGTCCACATCGCCTTCGCCCGTCCGAAGTACCTGACGCGCGACGAGGTCCCGGCCGACGTGGTCGAGGCCGAGCGTGCCACGCTCGAGCAGATCACGATCAACGAGGGCAAGCCCGAGCAGGCCGTGCCGAAGATCGTCGAGGGTCGCCTCAACGGCTTCTTCAAGGACATCTGCCTCCTCGAGCAGCCGTACGCCAAGGACGACAAGCAGAGCGTCCAGCAGATCATCGGCGACGCGTCGATCATCCGCTTCCACCAAACCGAAATCGGCTGACGCAACGTCTGAGCGATCGAACCGAAACGACCGGCCCTTCGGGGCCGGTCGTTTCGCGTCCGGGCGACGAGACGTATCCGACCCCATTCGTTCGGTGATGGGGGAGTGGGGGGCTGCGTCTGACAGACTGGGGGCTTGTGAGTGCTGAGACGTCCGGGTCCGAAGTTCGATGGAAACGGATCGTGTTCAAGCCGTCCGGCGAGGCGCTCGCCGGACCATCCGGCAAGGGCCTCGACGGAGCGACGCTCGACCACACCGCCGATGACATCATCGAGCTCCGCCAGGGTCTCGGCGTCGACGTCGCGGTCGTGGTCGGTGGCGGCAACTGGTGGCGCGGCCGAACCGGATCGCTCGAGGGCATGGACGCCACCCAGTCCGATCACATCGGCATGCTCGGCACCGTGATGAACGCGCTGGCCCTCCAGGACGCGCTCGAGCGCAAGGGGCAGCCGACGCGGGTGCAGTCGGCGATCGAGATGCCCCGGATCGCCGAGGCGTACATTCGCCGTCGTGCGGTCCGCCACCTCGAGAAGGGCCGGGTCGTCATCTTCGCCGCCGGTACCGGCAACCCGTTCTTCACCACCGACACCGCCGCCGCGCTGCGCGCCGCCGAGATCGAAGCCGACGCGCTCGTCAAAGGCACCCACTCCGGCGTCGACGGCGTCTACGACGCCGACCCGCGCACGAACCCCGACGCGAAGAAGTACGAGACGGTCGGCTACTCCGAGGTCATCTCCAAAGAACTCAAGGTGATGGATGCCACCGCCGTGACGTTCTGCAAGGAGAACGGGATCCCGATCGTGGTGTTCGACATGTCGGCGCCGGGAGCACTCCGCCAGATCCTGACCGGTGGTCAGGTCGGCACCATCGTCCAGTAGCGGCGATTATCCGCGGTCGGACGGCCGCAGCGTGCAACACTTCCTGGTCGTGGGGGCGGCGGACGTCCCCGACTTGGGAGGTAGTGCAATGAGCCTGTTGGCATCATCGAGCGATTCCGCCGGCGCGGGGTTCATCATCGTCATCTATCTGGCGTTGATCGTCCTCGGCATCGTCGGATTCTGGAAGGTCTTCACGAAGGCCGGCGAAGAGGGATGGAAGTCGATCATCCCGTTCTACAACGTGTACACGTTGCTGAAGATCGTGGGTCGGCCCGGCTGGTGGCTGATCCTGTTCTTCATCCCGTTCGTCAACTTCATCATCTGGATCATCGTGGCGCTCGACCTCGCCAAGAGCTTCGGGAAGGGCACCGGCTTCGGCGTGGGCCTGATCTTCCTCGGCTTCATCTTCATGCTGATCCTCGGCTTCGGCGACGCTCGCTACGTCGGCCCGGGTGGCACCCCGGCCCAGATGGGCTCGCCCCCGCCGCCGCCACCGATGCCGGGTTCGACGCCGCCGCCGCCTCCGCCGCCGTCGGCCTGATCGCGACTGCTGCGATCGCTTCATGCGGGGCATCTCCCGCACGAGGCGATCGCAGGGTTACGCTGGGCTCGTGACCGAAGAAACCCTGCTCGATGCCATGGACAAGATGGACAAGGCCGTCGAGCACGTCCAGACACAGTTCTCCACCATTCGCACCGGTCGAGCCGCTCCCGCACTGGTCGAGCGACTCAGCGTCGAGTACTACGGCGCCCCGGTGCCGCTGCAGCAGCTCGCTGCCATCCAGGTGCCCGAGGCCCGGATGCTGATGGTGAAGCCCCACGACCGCAACTCGCTCGGCGCCATCGAGAAGGCGATCCGCGACAGCGACCTCGGCGTGGCACCCAACAACGACGGTGTGGTGATCCGTCTCAACTTCCCCCCACTCACCGAAGAGCGTCGCCGCGACTACGTCAAGGTCGTCAAGAACATGGCCGAGGACGGACGCATCGCCGTTCGCAACCTGCGGCGCGACGCACGCAAGACGCTCGAGGGGTTCCAGAACGACGGCGAGATCTCCGAAGACGAGCTCGACCGTGCCGAGAAAGAACTCGAGAAGATCACCCACGAGCACGTCGACAAGATCGACGCCGCGCTCGGACGCAAGGAAGCAGAGCTGCTCGAGGTCTGATCGGCCGGCTGCCGCACCAGCGGCGCGCCGATCAGCACGACGAGCCAACACGCAACAGGGGAAAGGACACCGATGAGTGACGACCAGTGGCGCGAGCGACGCCGCGACGAGGACGACTTCAGCGAGTACGGGTCACTGTTCGACGACGCCGAGCCGACCCAGAACATGGCCGAGCTGCCCGCTGACGAACCGATCTCGTTCGGCGACAGCGACACCGGGACGTTGCCGCACTGGACCGAGCCCCCGACGGGCGAGATCCCGCGTTTCGACGCGACGGGTGGCACCGAAGCAGCCGAACACGACGAGGAACTCGACGTGTGGTCGTCGTTCTCGTCCGACGCGCCGGTCTGGAAAGACGACACACCGCTGCCCGACACGCCGGCCGCCGATCCGTCCGGCGAGGTGACGGCGCAGCGTCGGGTCACCGACGCCCGCGACACCGGCCGTCAGCCGGCCGTCGAACCGCCCGTCTCCGGACAGAACCGCCGCGTGACGGGGGAGTCCGAGGCGATCGCTCCCGAGCCGAGCCGCATCACGATCGGCACCGACCCGTCGGGCATGCCGAGGCGCCCACCCGATACGGGGCGCCGACGTCGTGGCGGCCCACCGCCCGCTGCTGCTCGCCCGTCCGCAGGCGCGCCCCCGTCGTCGGGTCGCGACATGCCGACTGCGATCGCCGTCGGACTCGTCCTCGCCGCAGCGTTCGTCGGAGCGCTCATGTGGGACACGCGTGCTGCGGCAGCACTGATCGTGCTGGTGCTCGGTCTCGCCGCGGTCGAGTTCTACGACAAGGTTGCCGAGAAGGGGTACCGTCCGGCGCTGGTGCCGGGTGTGCTCACCTGTGTCGCCGCGCCGATCGCGTCGTACTGGCTCGGGGTCGGCACCCTGCCGCTGGTGCTGGCGTTCGGATTCATGGCCACCTCGGCGAGCTTCGTCGGAGCCCGCAGCGTCGAAGCCGGTCCGATGCCGAATGCGTCGATCACGACGCTCGGCATCATCTGGATCGGCCTGCTCGGTTCCTTCGCGATCCTCATCCTCCGACTCTCGACCCGCGACTTCAGCGCCCTGTCGTCGTTCGAGATGGGCCGCGCCGAGCACCGCGGGACCGACACCTTGTTCCTCCTCGCCCTCGGTGTCGTGGCCAACGACGTCGGTGCGCTGTTCATCGGATCGGCGGCCGGTCGGACGCCGCTGCGGCGTTGGATCAGCCCCAACAAGACGGTCGAGGGCCTCGTCGGAGGCGCCTTCTTCACGATCATGGTGCTC
Organism: Ilumatobacter fluminis; assembly: GCF_004364865.1. Taxonomy (NCBI): domain Bacteria; kingdom Bacillati; phylum Actinomycetota; class Acidimicrobiia; order Acidimicrobiales; family Ilumatobacteraceae; genus Ilumatobacter; species Ilumatobacter fluminis. The sequence continues at coordinate 2,825,643 of NZ_SOAU01000001.1, read as the reverse complement.
ATGTTCGTCGGCATCTCCGACAGCAGCGACACCTGGTCGTCGACCTGGGACCTGTTCATGCTGGCCCTCGTCATCGCCATCCTCGCCCCGATGGGCGACCTGGTCGAGAGCATGTTCAAGCGCAACCTCGACGTGAAGGACTTCGGCACGATCGTCAAGGGCCACGGTGGTGTGCTCGACCGGTTCGACGGGTTCCTGTTCGTGTTGCCGGGCGTCTACTACCTGACGCTGGTGCTCGAGCCATGGACCGAGTTCGTCCCGTCCTGACCGGGCGACGGTTCTCATGACACCCGTCCGGGTGGCGATCGCCGGCTCGTCCGGCTCGATCGGAACGCAGACGCTCGACGTCGTGCGGGCCGAAGGTGCCGACCGTTACGAGGTCGTGGCGCTCAGCGTCGGCGCATCGGCGTCGACGGTGATCGAGCAGGCGCTCGAGTTCCGCCCGCAGGTCGTCGTGGTCGGCGATGAGGCCGCACGGGCCGAGGTGACTGCCGCACTGGCCGACACGTCGATCGAGGTGTCCTCCGACCCGACGGCACTCATCGAACCCGCCGACGTCGTCATCAACGGTGTGGTCGGGTTCGCCGGGCTCCCGGTCACCATCGAGACCCTGCGAGCCGGCAAACGACTCGGCCTCGCCAACAAGGAGAGCCTGATCGCCGCCGGACCGGTCGTGCAACCGCTCCGGGCGACGCCGGGTGCCGAGCTGGTGCCCGTCGACTCGGAGCACTGCGCGATCCACCAGTGCCTGCGTTCCTCGGTCGGCTTCGAGCACGGCCATCGCGAGGTCGGCCGGATCGTCCTCACCGCGAGCGGTGGGCCGTTCCGTGGTCGCACGCTCGACGAACTCGCCGACGTGACACGCGACCAGGCGCTCGCTCATCCCACGTGGGCGATGGGGCCGAAGATCACGATCGACTCGAGCACCCTCATGAACAAGGGTCTCGAGGTGATCGAGGCGCACGAGCTGTTCGGCGTCGACTACGACGACATCGACGTGGTGGTGCACCCGCAGTCGGTCGTCCACTCGATGGTCGAGTTCACCGACGGTTCCACCATCGCGCAACTGTCGATGCCCGACATGAAGCTGCCGATCGGGTACGCGCTCGGATATCCCGACCGGATCGGGACGCCGTTCGGCCGGATCGACTGGACGACGCTGTCCCGACTCGACTTCGAACCGCCCGACACGACGACCTTCCGGTGCCTCGGCCTCGCCTACGAGGCGGGACGCGTCGGAGGTACCGCGCCGGCGTGGTTGAGCGCCGCCAACGAGGTCGCGGTCGACGCATTCCTTGAGAACCGGCTGAGATGGTCGGAGATCGCCGACGTCGCCGCTGCGGTCCTCGACACCCATGACGGTGCCGTGCCGGATACCGTGGGCGACGTGATCGACGCCGACGCAGCGGCCCGACGGCGGGCCGAGGCGGCGATCGGAGCGATGTCTCGAACATGACGACCGACCAGCAGCTGCCCCCACCGCCACCGCTGCCTCCTCCCGAGGCACCGGCGCCGCGCCAGCACGGACGACTCGCGAGCGAGGTCATGGCCGGCGGTTCGGTCGTCGAGAAGGACGACGACGAACTCGTCGGCGGGTGGCGTGGAGCGCTCGGGATCGCCCTGGTCGTCGGGCTGATCGGGTCGCTGGCGCTGTTCAGCATCTGGTGGTTCGTGTTCGCCGTCGGGCTGCTGATCGCGATCTTCCTGCACGAGGTCGGCCACTTCGTCACGGCCCGTTGGACGGGCATGAAGGCGACCCAGTTCTTCGTCGGTTTCGGACCACGCCTCTGGAGCTTCCGCCGCGGTGAGACCGAGTACGGCATCCGGGCGATCCCCGCCGGAGCGTTCGTGCGGATCATCGGCATGAACTCGATGGACGAGGTCGACCCCGAAGACGAAGACCGCACCTACCGGTCGAAGAGCTATCCGCGCCGCATGCTCGTCATCTCGGCGGGCTCGCTCATGCACATGCTCATCGCGATCGTGCTCCTGTTCGGCGTCTACGCGATCGACGGCGAACTCGAACAACGCGACGGTGCCGAGATCGCACAGGTCGTCGCGGGCACGCCGGCCATGGAGGCCGGGCTGCTCGAGGGCGACATCGTGGTGTCGATCGACGGCGAGACCGTCACCGGCTCGGCCGACCTGGGTCGCATCGTCCAGTCGAACGAGCCCGCCGACATCGTGGCGTTCGAGGTACTGCGCGACGGTGAGATGATCGTCATCCCGGTCGGGCTGGGGGCCAACACCGACGAGGACTCGCCACTGTTCGGCAAGCCGTACGTCGGGGTCGCCTCGGGCGGGTACTACGAAACGATCGAGCACAACATCCCGTCGGCGGCGGCCAACGCCGTCACCGACATCATCCCGGTGTCGTGGGAGATGACCAAGGGTGCCGTCAAGGTGCTCAACCCGATCAACATCTTCACCCACCTCGCCGGCACCAACGACGACCTCGAGACCCGCCCGACGACGCTCGTCGGCGTCACCGCCATCAGCGACGACGTCGGTGAGAGCGAGGGCATCATCGGCATCATGTATCTGTTCGCGGTCCTCAACGTGTTCGTCGGCGTGTTCAACATGTTCCCGCTGCTCCCGCTCGACGGTGGGCACGCTGCGATCGCCACCTACGAGCGCATCCGCGAGGGTCGAAGCGGCAAGCGCTACTACGCCGACGTCGCCAAGCTGATGCCGTTCGCGATGGCCGTCATGGTCCTCCTCCTCGGCCTCTTCACCGCCGGCCTCTACCTCGACACGTTCAACCCGTTGTAGCCGAGCAAGCGGGTCAGGTCCGCGGGTCAGGTGCCAGAGGTGACGGGTGAGGCGCAGCCGAACCCGTTACCGGCGGTCACCTGACTCCGGGATCCTGGGGTTGACCAAGTGGCTCGAGTGCTCGGGTTCGCGCACCCGCCCCGGGTCAGGTGATCTCCGGTAACGGCTCGTTCCTCGCCGTCACCTGCGACACCTGACCCGACTCGCCGTCACCTGCGACACCTGACCCGACTCGCCGTCACCTGCGACACCTGACCCGACTCGCGTCACCTGCGACACCTGACCCGGGGTGGCCCGGGATAGCGTGGAACCTGCATGGACGTCAACGAGTGGAAGACCGAGCGACGGACGACGCGACAGATCTCGGTGGGCGACGTGCCCGTCGGGGGAATGGCCCCGGTCACCGTCCAGTCGATGACGACGACCAAGACCGCCGACGTCGAGGGCACCCTGCAGCAGATCTACGCCCTGGCGGCGTCCGGCTGCGACATCGTGCGCTGTACCTGCAACGAGCTCGAGGCGGCCGAAGGCCTCGCCCAGATCGTCCCGCGCTCGCCGATCCCGGTCATCGCCGACATCCACCACCAGTACAAGATGGCGCTCGCCGCCATGGAAGCCGGTGTGCACGGACTCCGCCTGAACCCGGGCAACATCCGCAAGCCCGAGCACATCAAGGCCGTGGCGAGCGAAGCCCGCGATCGCAACCTGCCGATCCGCATCGGTGTCAACGCCGGTTCGCTCGACCCGAAGCTCTACGAGAAGTACGGCGGCGCGACGCCCGAGGCGATGGTCGAGTCGGCGCAGCAGGAGATCGCCTACTTCCACGACGTCGACTTCGATCTGATCAAGATCTCGGTGAAGGCGTCGAGCGTGCCGCTCATGGTCGAGGCGTACCGCCAACTCGCCGACGTCACCGACTACCCGCTCCACCTCGGCGTCACCGAGGCCGGCCCGCCGCCGGCCGGTCTGGTCAAGGCGACAGCCGGGATCGCCACCCTGCTCATGGAGGGCATCGGCGACACGATCCGCTACTCGCTCACCGCCGACCCGGTCGAGGAGGCCAAAGCCGGCCGACAGCTCCTCGAGGCGCTCGGCCTGCGTGAACGCAAGAACGTCGATCTGATCGCCTGCCCGTCGTGCGGACGGGCCGAGGTCGACGTGATCGAGGTCGCGAACAAGGCGATGGAGGCATTCGGCGAGCGCAAGCTGCCGTTGCAGGTCGCCGTCATGGGGTGCGTCGTCAACGGTCCGGGTGAGGCGCGCGAGGCCGATCTCGGCATCGCGGCGGGCAACAAGCGTGGCCACCTGTTCGTCAAGGGCCGAAACATCGCCGTCGTCCCCGAAGACGAGATGGTCGACGCGCTCGTCGAGTGGGCCGAGTTCATCAACGAGCACGGCATCGAGGCCGCGATCGACAAGGCCGACACCGAGAAGGCCGCTCGGGAGGCGGCCAAGGACCGGTCGGCGCTGCTCGAGGAACAGGGCGACGACGCGAACCACTCGACCGAGAAGATCGTCGAGATCCGCAAGACCGCGTCGAACTGACGGCTCCGACAGCGGGTGGCAGGCGTCGGGCTGCCAACATCTCGGGCATGACGCCACGCGAGGTGCTGCAAGCCATCAAACAACCCACCGGCGACATCGGTGCGGTGTTCTACTTCCATCCGGCCACGCTCGAGCGCGGCAAGGAACTCGGTCTCGACGGGTTCCGCTTCTACTTCCTCGGGCGTGGCGGCGTCCTGGGCGACGTCGAGGCCGGCGTCGTCCAGAGTGCGTTCGGCTACTTCAACCCCGACCTGCTCGCCAAGATGTGGAACACCGGCAAGGAGAAGGTTCCGCCGCGTGACGCCGCCCGGGCCTATATCGAGTGCTGCCACGAGGTCGGTCGGAAGGCGTTCGAGGGCATCGACGGACTCGACGCCTACGTGGAGGCTGCCACTGCGGTGATCGACGCCGTCGACGGCGGCGCGCTGACCCTGTTCGCCGGCGTGCGCGCCGAGCCCGTGCCGAGTGACACCGCCGGTGCGGCGATCCACCAGGCCATGGTGCTGCGCGAGCTACGCGGCAGCGCTCACCTCGCCGCCATCGCCGCGGTCGGCGTGTCGACTCGAGTGGCCCACGCGATCAAGCGGCCGGACGACCTCGCGATGTTCGGCTACGAGGAGCCGCCCGCCGTCACCGACGCCGACCGTGCGGCTCTCGAGCGTGCCGAACAGATCACCGACGACATCCTCGAGCCGGCGTTCGCCGTCCTGAGCGACGAGCAGGGCGAGGCACTCGTCGCCGCCACGACGGCGATGCACGCCGCCCTCACCGGCTGAGTCATGGCCGACGCCGCATCGCTCGCTACCGAGGCCGGTGCGGTGGTCGAACGGGATCGCCTCGCCGCCGTGGTGGCGGTCCACCAGCGCGGTGTCCGGGTCGGAGCGACGGCGGGTGGCCTCGCGGACCGACGCTGGGCGATCGCCAACACGGTCGACACCCGCTTCCAACTGGCGAGCGGCACGAAGGGGGTCACCGCGCTCGTCGTGCTGTCGCTCGTCGCGGACGGGGTGCTCGCGCTCGACCAGCCCGTGCGGACGCTGCTCGGTGACGATCTCGCGGCGATCGACGACCGAGTGACGGTCGAGCACCTGCTGTCGCACCGGTCCGGTATCGGCGACTATCTCGACGAGGAACAGCTCGGCGACGTCTCCGACTACATCATGACGGTGCCCGTGCACCGACTCGAGTCGGTCGAGGCCTACCGAGAGGTGCTCGACGGGTTCGCTCAGGTCTCCGAGCCGGGGGAGCGCTTCGCCTACAACAACAGCGGCTTCGTCGTCCTGGCGCTGATCGCGGAGCGGGCGGCCGGGGCGTCGTTCGCCGAGCTCGTCGACCGCCGTGTGTGCGAACCGGCCGGACTCACCGCGACGCGGTTCGAGCGCAACGACGCGCTGCCCGGCGGGGTCGCGGTGGGCTACCTCGATGAGACCGGTCTGCGGACGAACGCGCTGCACCTCCCGCTCCTCGGTGCCGGCGACGGCGGTCTCACCTCGTCGGTCGACGACGTCGACCGACTGTGGCGGGCGGTCGTGCGGGGCGCGGTGGTGCCCGCCGAGCTGGTCGCCTCGATGACGACGCCGCGGTCGACGACGCCGTCGGGCGACCGGTACGGGCTGGGTCTGTGGTTCGCGCCGACGTCGGGCGTGCTCGCGCTGGAGGGGATGGACGCGGGCATCTCGTTCCGTTCGTTGCACGACCCCGACCGGGATCTCACCGCCACGGTCGTGTCGAACACGAGCCGCGGCGCCTGGCCCGTCGCACGGGTCCTCGACGACGCCCTCTGGCACTGAGGGCCCCGGTCTCCGGCCGGCATGTCGAGACGGGTGCTCGTCAGAGCGGCACGACGACGAACGTGTCGGCGGTGACGGTGCTGGTGTCGCCGGGGGCGAGGTACCAGGTGCCGCCCGCCAGGTCGACGGCGAGCTCGTGTCCGGTGGCGGTGTGGGTGGTGCCTGCCGCGAGCCGACGAAGGGTGACGCCTGCGGCCGGGAGCTCGTACTCGTCGCCGCGAGGGAGCACCGGATCGTCGAGTGGGGTCGGGTCGACCACGGCCAGGAGGTCGTCGATGTCGACGTGCTTCACCGTGAGGCCACCGCGGATCACGTTGTCGCTGTTGCCCATCAGCTCGATACCGGCACCGCTCAGGTAGCCGTGCAGGTTGCCGGCGTCGAGCCGGACGCACTCCCCGGGTTCGAGTTCGACCAGGTTGAGGAGCAGCGACGCCGCCACGCTGGCCTCGCCCGGGTACATCGCGTCGAGTCGACGTGCCCATCGCACCTCGATCCGGTCGCTCGACGAGGCTCGACATGCTTCGATCGTCGGGGCCGGGTCGATCGTGCCGCGGTAGAGGCCGTCGAGTGCGGCGCCCGGACCGTCGCCGGTGACGACGTCGGCGAGGGCGTCGGCACCGATGCCGCGGAGGAGGTCGGTCGTCGCGTCGACCGGCCGGATCCCGCAGAACGCCTCGAACGGTGTGAGCGCACACAGCAGCTCCGGCTTCGGGTTGGGGTCGGGGTAGTCGCCCCGTTCGAACCCGGCTCGAGCCTGTTCGCTGTTCGGGTGGGTCTGGAGCGAGAGCGGCCCACCGGCGGCCAGCACCTTGAGGAGGTACGGCAGCTCACCGGTCAGGTCGACGAGCGGCGATCCGTCGGCGAACGTCGTCGGTCCGTTGGGGTGTGTGCCGAGCCACAGCTCGGCCCACGGGCGCCCGTCGGGCTCGGTGCCGATCAGCTCCGGGATGAAGGTGGGGTCACCCCACGCGTAGTGCTGGACGACGCCGTTCACCGCTCGCATACCGTCGAATCTAGGTGAGCCGCTCCGGCGTGACGACCGTTCCGCGACGATCGACACGAACGTTTGATCTTGCACAGACCCGACCGACAGACTCGACCATCATGTGGGAACCGATCCGACTCCGGGTACGTCCAACTCCTATGCGACGAATCCACCCCACCCGTGCAACCGCACTCATCGTCCCCGCCGCACTGGCGTTCACACTCGCCGCGTGTGGCGACGACAGCGAACCCGCCGCCGACGAGCCGATCGACACCGTCGTCGACACGACGGTCCCGCCGACGACGCCCGCGACGACGGCCTCGCCCACGGCTCCTCCCACGACAGTGGCCGACGGCTACGAACACCCGACCGGCGCCGACGAGGTCGTCGTGTCGATCGCCTACGAGGGCGGCTTCATGACGATGGAGGCGACGTTCGCCCAGTTGCCGTCACTGCTCGTCACCGGCGACGCCCGCGAGTTCTCGCTCGGTCCGCAGATCGAGATCTACCCCGGACCGCTGCTCCCGAATGTCCAGCTCGCCGATATCGGCGAGGCCGGTATCCAGGAGCTGTTGGCGCTCGCCGACGAACACGGCCTGCTCCAGGATCGGGAGTACGACGCCGACACCAACGTCGCCGATGCGTCCGACACCGTCGTGACGATCAGCGCCAATGGCGAGACGTATGTGCATCGCGCCTATGCACTCGGCCTCGGCGGCGGCCCCGGGATGACCGAGGAGACCGGCGACCGTGCCGAACTGCAGGCGTTCGTCGATGCGGCGATGATGACGCTCGGCACCTCGGAGACCGAGGCGTTCGAGGCAGAGACGTACCTGGTTCGATCGTTCCCGATCGACGACGTCAGTGGCTACGAGATCGAACCGACGATCGTCGAGTGGTCGGTCGACGGCGTCGACCTCGCTGCGGCGAGCGACTGTGTCGAGATCCCGGCCGACCAGGTCGCCGATCTGTTCGTCGACGCCAACCAGCTCACCTTCTTCGAGCAGGACGGCACCACCTACCAGCTCGCCGTCAAGCCCCAGCTCCCCGGCGACTCCTGCTGACCCGACCCCACAGCGAAGGCGTGAACAAACTGCGGAATAGTTCCGCAGTTTGTTCACGCCTTCGAGAGTCAGGTGAGGCCGAGTTCGGCGGCTCTCGCCATCACGGTGTCGTGTTCGGCGCCGACGGTGGTCGAGTCGCCGTGACCCGTGTGCACCACGGTCTCGGGCGGCAGCGACAGCAGCTTCGAGATGATCGACCGCAGGATGGTCGGCTCGTCGCTGTAGCTGCGGCCCGTGGCTCCCGGCCCACCGCAGAACAAGGTGTCGCCGGAGAAGACCATCCCGGCGTCGACGTCGTGGAAGCAGCAGCAGCCGGGGGAGTGACCCGGCGTGTGCACGACGCCCAGGTGGTGCCCGGCCACGTCGATCGTCGAACCTGGCGTGATCTCGCCGTCGGGGGAGTGATCCGGCCACACGACGTCCCACAGCATGCGGTCGTCGGGGTGGATCAGGATCGGCGCGTCGACCGCGTCGCGCAGCGGGACGGCCGCGTTGATGTGGTCGTTGTGGCCGTGGGTGAGGACGATCGCCTTCACCGTGCGGCCGTTGATGCCGTCGACGATCGGTTGATGATCGTGGGCGGCGTCGAAGACGATCACCTCGCGGTCGTCACCGACGAGCCAGATGTTGTTCGTGACCTCCCACTCGCCGCCGTCGAGCGCGAAGACGCCGTCGGTCGTGACCAGTTCGACCGGCATCAGACGTCACCCCTCATGGCAGCACCACGACACTGCGGAGGACGTCGCCGGCTTCCATCTTGTGGAACGCCTCCTCGACGTCGTCGATCGAGATCGTCTCACTGACGAACCGGTCGAGGTCGAGCCGACCCTGCTGGTAGAGATCGATCAGCATCGGGAAGTCACGGCTCGGCAGGCAGTCGCCGTACCACGACGACTTGAGCGCTCCGCCGCGACCGAACACCTCGATGAACGGCAGCTCGATCTTCATCTCGGGGTTCGGGACGCCGACGAGCACGACGGTGCCGGCGAGGTCGCGGGCGAAGAACGCCTGCTCGTAGACCTTCGGATTGCCGACCGCTTCGATGCAGACGTCGGCGCCGTTGCCGTCGGTGACGGACCGGATGTACTCGACCGGGTCGGTCGAGCCGGCGTTGCAGGTGTGGGTCGCCCCGAAGTCCTTCGCCCACTCCAGCTTCTGGTCGTCGAGGTCGACGGCGATGATCTTCGAGGCGCCGGCGAGGTGGGCGCCGGCGATCGCAGCGTCGCCCACGCCGCCGCAGCCGAACACGGCGACCGAGTCGCCACGGCCGACACCGCCGGTGTTGATCGCCGCGCCGATGCCGGCCATCACACCACAGCCGAGCAGGCCGGCGGCGGTGGCGGGGGCTTCCGGGTCGACCGGCGTGCACTGGCCGGAGTGGACGAGCGTCTTCTCGATGAAGGCGCCGATGCCGAGTGCCGGCGACAGCTCGGTGCCGTCTTCCAGGGTCATCTTCTGCTCGGCGTTGTGGGTGTTGAAGCAATACTGCGGCTTGCCCTTCAGGCACGCACGGCAGTCGCCGCACACGGCACGCCAGTTGAGGATGACGTAGTCGCCGGGTGCGACGTTCGTGACGCCCTCACCGACGGCTTCGACCGTGCCGGCTGCCTCGTGGCCGAGCAGGAACGGGAACTCGTCGTTGATCCCGCCCTCGCGGTAGTGCAGGTCGGTGTGGCAGACGCCGCAGGCTTGGATCTTGACGACGGCCTCACCCGGGCCCGGGTCGGGGACGACGATGTTCTCGATGGTGACCGGCTCGCCCTTGGCCCGCGCCACGACTCCACGTACGACTTGTGACATGCCGCCGAACGTAACACGCACGTTCTCGTCGCACCCCGAGTAGGAATCACTCCCACACCGAGATCGGTCACCGAGCCGCGGGACGCAGCGAAACGGCAGCGAAACATCCGGGGCCGGCATTGTGGATGTGGATGCGATCGACACCGTCGGCGCGGAAGCCGGCGCCCAGCGCCTCGGCCAGATCGGCTCCGTCGACGACGGTGCTCCACCGCATCATGCTTCCGGCGTCGAACCCTCGGAGGGAGAGCCGTCGTGTCGTCAGCTGCCGGGGAAACGCGTCGGAATCGACCTTGGCACTGCAGTCGTCTCGATGCAGATAGATCGGGCCACGGCCCCGGTACGGGGAGTCCGCGTCGTCGGGGAACGGGTCGTAGGAGACGAGGACGAGCGCATCCCCGACGTCGGCGTCGCGCAGGCACTGGCGACACGGGAAGCCGGGCGAGACATCCGCCTCGACCACGACTCCGCCGCTGCGACGGAGACGGTCGGCGGTCGTTCGGTCGAGGGGGAGGGCGCGAATCGTGGTGACCATGCCCCCGAACGTACGGAGCGGACGTACGCCGTGCTGGCGGGCTTCGGACGCAGCGTTCGGCGCCCGCCGTTCAGAACAGGCGGAGTTCGTCGGGGGCCATGCCGCGAAGCTGGTCGTAGTCGACCTCGACCCACGTGAAGCCGCGGCTCTCGGCCAGCACCTTCGCCTGGGGCTTGATCGACTGGGCGACGAACACGCCACGTATGTCGCCGAGCGACGAGTCGAGCTCGAGTCGCTCGATGTATCGGGCCAGCTGTTCGACGCCGTCGATCTCGCCACGACGCTTGACCTCGACCGCCACGGTGGTTCCCTCCGGGTCCTTGCAGACCAGGTCGATCGGCCCGATCGCCGTCGGGTACTCGCGTCGCACCAGCGTGAGGCCGTCCTCGATCGACTCCGGCGTCGCGGCCAGGAGCTCTTGGAGGTGCGCCTCGACGCCGTCCTTCTGCAGCCCCGGGTCGTCACCCAGCTCGTGGGCGGTGTCGGAGATCACCTCGTGGAGGGTGATCGTGAGGGTCTCGTTCTTCGGATTGGTGACCACCCACTGGACCGGATCATCGTCGGTGATCTCGACCAGCTTGTTCGGGGCGTTCATCCAGTTCAGCGGCTTGTAGGCGCCGCCGTCGGCGTGGATGGCGACGCAGCCGTCGGCCTTGACCATGATCAGCCGGTTGGCTTCGGGCAGGTGGGCGGCGAGACGGCCGGCGTAGTCGACCGAGCAGCGGGCGATGACGAGACGCACGGCGCCCGACCCTACCGGCCACGACATGACCCTCGACCGCCCCCCGAGCCGGACTCCTGGTGGATTTAATCGCCTGGGTGTCCGGGGGTGGACGCCTGGTGGATTTAATCGCCTGGGTGTCCGGGGGTGGACGCCTGGTGGATTTAACCGCCTGGGTGTCCGGGGGCAATGGCGGCGGGCCCGGGTCGGGCCGGTTGCGGTGCGGTGTCTCGCCGTCAGGGGCGGGTCGAACGCATTCGCTTCTGGATCAGCTCGCGGCGCTCTTGGAGCTCGCGATACGTGAGGCTGCTCACGTGGTTCTCCACACCGAAGCCGGCCTTCACGCCCTCGAAGTCGAACTCGACGGCGGCGGCGTCGATGCCGAGCTCGGTCGCCAGTCGCTCGCCGTGGCGGGTGGCGAAGTACATCGAGATGCTGGTGATCTCGGCCAGCAAATCGAGGTCGGGGGCAAGGCGTGCGATCGCACCGTCGAGGAACACCATGTTCTTGACGTAGAGCATGAGCTCTTTGGGAAGCTTGGCGCCGTAGCTCAGGAGCGCCTTGACGACGCGCTGCACCTCCTTCACCATCTCCTCGCCGGTCAGCGTCGTCGGGTCGATGGTGGGCTGATCGAGTCCGATGTCGCGGATGACGGCGGCGAGGTCGGTGTCGGGCGGAAGGGCGCCGAGATCGCGCAGCGCCGCCATCTGGCTGTTCAGGTCGTTCGTGGTCGCGCCGAGCATCAGCCGCAGGAACGCCATGCGTCGCTCGCGGGAGAGTCGGGCGACGATGCCGAAGTCGAGCAGTGCGGTGCGGCCGTCGGGGAGGACGAACAGGTTGCCGCCGTGCAGGTCGCCGTGGAAGATCCCGTGGATCATGGCGCCCTCCATGAAGGCGATCATCCCGGTTCGGACCACGGCCTCGGTGTCGATGCCGGCGTCCTTCATCCCGGCGACGTCGTCGAAGTTGAATCCCGCCAGCCGCTCCATGACCAGCACGCGGCGTGTGACCCACTCGGGGTGCGGGCGAGGGACGACGTACTCGGTCTGCTCGAGATCGTGGAGCACGCGGGCAATGTCGAGCATGTTGGCGGCCTCGAGCCGGAAGTCGAGTTCCTCGACGATCGTCTCGGCGAACAGTTCGACGAGCGCCGGTGGGTTGGCGAGCGCCGAGACCGGGATGCGGCCGACGAGGTGCGGGGCGAGCCAGGCCATGGTCGACAGGTCGCGGTGGACGAACTCGCCGACGGTCGGGCGCTGCACCTTCACCACGACGTCCTCGCCGGTGCGGAGGCGCGCGGCGTGGACCTGGGCGATCGACGCTGCTGCGAGCGGTTCGGGGTCGATGTACTCGAAGATCTCGTCGGCGGCGTCGCCGAAGTCTTCTGCGATCGTGCGCCGCACCACTTCGAACGGCTCGGCGGGGACCTGGTCGCGGCACTTCTTGAACTCGTCGACGAGTTCGGCCGGGAACAGGCCCTCGCCGGACGAGATGATCTGACCGAGCTTGATGTAGCTCGGTCCGAGGTGCTCGGCGGCGACCCGAAGCCGGTGCGACAGGTCGGCTCGTGAGGCTTCCTGGCTGCCGTAGCGGCGCAGCTTGCGCTTGGCGAACCACGGGGCGAGCGCCTGGATCAGCCGGCCGCTGACGGTGGCGATCCGCCAGCCCGGCGGGAAGCGTCGCTGCCGTGTCAGCTCGGGCACACGCTCGTTCGCAGCCAATCGGAGGCCCTCGACGACGGGCAACCACTTGACGTCGTCGGGGTCGATCACCCAGGGCGGCGTCTCCGTGAAGGCACCCCAGTCGCGGTCGGTCGAGGCTGACATGTTCCCATTCAACCGGCGCGCAGCCCGGACCCTTCCCGAACCCGCCCGACTTCTCGGTGGCGTCGGTTGCGCATGCCGCAACAGAAATCACCGAGATCCTGGGTGCGGTGTGCCGGGTCGCGGGTTCTCGGTGGTGTTGGTTGCGCATGCCGCAACAGAAATCACCGAGATCGGGGTCGGTGTGCCGGGTCGCGGGTTCTCGGCGGCGTTGGTTGCGCATGCCGCAACCGGATCCACCGAGATCGTGGGTGCGGTCAGAAGCGGGGAGGACGCTTGTCTCGCAGGGCGGCGACGCCTTCGCGGTACTCGGCGGTGCGCATCGCCTCGTCGAGCAGACGCTTCGAGTCGGCGACCGATGCGGCCGAGTCGTGGCGGTGCAGGTCGTGGGCGATCTGCGCCTTGGTGACCGAGACGGCGGTCGGGCCCGTCGTGGTGACGAGCAGGCGGGCGTAGTCGAGCGCCGCGGCCAGTGCTCCCTCGCCGTCGTCGGCAACGCCGTTCCACAGTCCCCACGACTCGGTGTCGGCCACGGTGACGATCCGACCCGAGAGCAGCAGATCGTTCGCCCGGGTGACGCCGACGACACGGGGGAGGATCCAGCTCAGCCCGTACTCGGCCGGCAGGCCGAGCTTCGGTGCGGCGGTCGTGAACTTGGCGTTCGCCGCACCGAACCGGAGATCGCAGAACAACACGAGTGCCAAACCGACGCCGGCGACGGCGCCGTTGACGGCGGCGATGATCGGGGTCCGGAAGCCGAGCATCCAGGCGAAGTCGTCGTCGAACTCCGGCCGGACGCCGACGCCGGGCCGTGCCGGTTCGGCAGGGAGGCCGGTGTCGTAGCCGCCCTTGTCGGCGTGGCCGGCGAGGGCGTCGCTGTCGCCGCCGACGCAGAATGCCGGAGGCGTCCCGGTGACGACGACGACCCGCACGTCGTCGTCGGCTTCGAGCTCGGCCATCGTCGCCCGGAACTCGGTGTGCATGCGGCCGGTCCAGGCGTTGTGGCGGTGCGGCCGGTGGAGCCACACGGTGGCGACGTGGTCGGAAATCTCGTGACGGATGGTGGGTGTCGACATGTGGCTGGGTGTGGGGGAGTGGGCGTCAGGCGGGCAGACGGAAGTCGTCGCCCCACAATGCTCGCAGAGCCGGCTCGGCCAGCTCGGGTCGGCAGATCAGTAGGTCGGGGAGCCACGGATCGCGTTCGTTGTACACCAGTGGGCTGCCGTCGATCCGGCTCGTGAAGAACCCGGCGGCTCGGGCCACGGCGACGGGTGCCGCTGAGTCCCACTGGTACATGCCGCCGTCGTGCACGTAGAGATCGGCCTCGCCCAGCACGACCGCCATCGCCTTGGCGCCGGCCGACCCGAGTCGGACGGCGTCGGCCTCGAGCGCGTTCGCCACCAGCACGGCGGCGTACGGGGCCCGGTACCGCGACGTGATGATGCGAGGCTTGTCGCGGCCGGTGTCGGGCATCGGCGGCGCCGGGTCGGTCGCGAAGACCAGCCCGGCGGCCGGGAGCGAGACGGCGCCGGCGCCGAAACGGCCGTGTTCCCAGAGGGCGACGTGTACGGCCCAGTCGTGTCGGCCGGGCTCGCCGTACTCGCGTGTGCCGTCGAGGGGGTCGATGATCCAGACGCGGTCGGCGCCGAACCGGCGTGGGTCTTCGCGTCCCTCCTCGTCGAGCACGGGATCGTCGGGACGGAGCCGGCTCAGTTCGTCGGCGATGAACCGGTGACCGAGCGCGTCGCCCGAGTCCATGACCTCCCAGTACGCGGCACCCATCGAGAAGAGTTCGTCGCGCAGCTCGACCAGTTGGCGGCCCGTTTCGACCGCGAGTCGGGTCGCGAGCTCGGCGTCGGTCTCGGTGGTCATGCCCGGCCCAGTATGTCGGCTCTGGACACGCGGGCCGCCCGATGCGAACATGTGTTCGTATGAACGGATCGACGGTCACCGTGGCGTCGGAGGGGTCGGCGTCGATCCTGCACGCCGACCTGGATTCGTTCTACGCCTCGGTCGAGCAACGCGATCGTCCCGAGCTGCTCGGCAAGCCGGTGATCGTCGGTGGCGGCATCGTGCTCGCCGCCAGCTACGAGGCCAAGCGCCGTGGGGTGTACACGCCGATGCCCGAGCACCGGGCCCGGCGGCTCTGTCCCGACGCGATCGTGGTGTCGCCGCGTTTCGATGCGTACACCGAGGCGAGCCGGCGGGTCTTCGAGATCTTCGACGACACCACGCCGCTGGTCGAGGGCATGTCGATCGACGAGGCGTTCCTCGACGTGCGGGGACTGCTGCGCACCGCCGGCACGCCGGCCGAAATCGCCGCCCGGCTGCGCCAGCGCGTGGCTGCGGAGGTCGGTCTGCCGATCACGGTCGGTGTCGCACGCACCAAGTTCCTGGCCAAGGTGGCGAGTGGCGTCGCCAAGCCCGATGGGTTGCTCGTCGTCGACCCGGCCCGCGAAACGGAGTTCCTCCATCCGCTACCCGTCGGCAAGCTGTGGGGCGTCGGGCCGATCACCGAGCGCAAGCTCAACGACCGCGGGCTGGTCACGGTCGCCGACGTCGCCGCCGTCGCCGAGGAGCACCTCGTCGCGATGGTCGGCGCTGCGGCAGGTCGCCATCTCCACGCGCTGGCGAACCACCGCGACCCTCGCCGGGTCGACACCGGGCGACGGCGCGGATCGATCGGCTCGCAGCAGGCGCTCGGCCGGGGTCCGAAGTCGTTCGACACGATCGAGGCACTCCTGCTCGGCATCGTCGACCGTGTCACCCGGCGGATGCGCACCGCCGAGCGGGTCGGCCGCACGGTGACGGTGCGGTTCCGCTTCGGCGACTTCGAGCGCGCCACCCGCGCCCGATCGCTCCCGCACCCGACATCGGCGACCGAGCCGGTCGCCGCCGTGGCGATGTCGGTCTTGCGCGAGCACCGCTCGATGATCGAGCAGCGAGGTCTCACCCTGATCGGGCTGTCGGTCGGGAACCTGCGGAACGGCAGCGAGGGTGTCGAGCAGCTCGTGTTGCCGTTCGGTCGGAAGGACACGAGCGGTCTCGACTCGACCGTCGACGACCTCCGCCGACGGTTCGGACACGCCGCGCTGACCCGTGCCTCGCTGGTGCACCAGCGAGGCGGCTTCGAGACCCCGAAGCTGCCCGACTGACGGGCGGCCACGGGCGATCACCGACGGTGGCCGCCGGCCGAGGACGCCATACCACTCGAGATTGCCGGATCCCGATCGGGTGAACCATGCGGCTTCAGGTGTCGATATGCGTGGCTGAGGCCGCGGGACAATACGCCGACCTCGCTCTGCACCGGCCCGCACGTCAAGCGGAGCGGTCTCGCCGCCCGGGTGCTAGGTGGCGCATTGTGGGCAGTGGTCACTGCGACGAGCAGACGTACCGTTCGCCGTACCGGTTCCGAGACGTGTGCTTTGGAAACAGCATGGAGAGGTGTCGGGCGATCCTGACTGTCCGACGCCCGCGTCGCAGAACCTGGGCCGGTCCGCCTCCCTGCTCGTCATGACAGCGAGCGTCAGGTGGCGTCTGGGTTCTGAACGAAGCGCAAGAGGTAGCCATCCGGGTCTTGTACGAGAAACTCGTACGCGACGTGGACCGTGTCGTCTTCTCGGTACTCAGTCCGCAGGAGATCCCGGAAGAGCGGAAGACCTGCTTCGGTGACGCGCGCGTGGAGGCGCTCGACGTCATCGACCTCGATCTGCAGGTTGATCCCTCGACCGAACGGTCGCTCGAGCAAAGCGGTTTCCCACGATGACTGGTGACGCTCTTCCAGCATCACCTGTGCATCGCCGAGTTCGAGGTAAGCGAAGCGGTCCTCCTCTCGTCGGAATCGACAGGAGAACCCGAGGACGCCGGTCCAGAAGTGCATCGAGACGTCGAGGTCGGAGCAGGACAGCTCAGGAACGAGAGCTGCCCAAGATGCCTCCACCAGGCCCAGGCTAGAACTGAACCGATCCGCAGCGACACGGCACCCGGCGGCTGACTCGCCCGCCCGATATCGCCTGTCGACACGAGGACAACTTCCCCGAGCAGTTCGGCACGTATCGGGCGGCTCCGAGGTCCAGAGCGCGAGATGCGTGGCCACACAGCGTCGTCGCCGTCGACCGCCGCAAGCGGGGGACGTCAGTCGGCGAGTTGGGTGTTGAGGCGTTCGACCGATTCGATGAACTCCTCGATCATCTCGTAGACGACACGGGCGGCCGGCTTCGACTCGTTCATCGTGCCGACGACCTGGCCCACGAAGTAGTTCGCCAGACGATTGGCGCCGGTGCCCTCGTGGTGGGCGGCGCGGTCAATGCGCCGGATGGCGTCGTCGACCAGCATCGGCTGGAGCGGCATCCCGAGCGGATCGGGGGTGTCGGCTCGGTCCCACTCCTCGGTCCATGCGGTCACCAGCTGGCGGGCGTGCTTGCCCGTGCGCGACCGGGAGCGCACCGTGTCGGCCGAGGTCGCGGCCAGGAACTTCTCCTTCACCGCCGGGTGCGTCTCCGCCTCGTCGGTGGTCAGCCACACCGATCCACACCACACGCCCTGCGCGCCGAGGGCCATCGCGGCCGCCATCTGGCGGCCCCGACCGATGCCGCCGGCACCGAGCACCGCGGCCGCGTCGCCGACGGCGTCGACGATCTCGGGGATCAGGACCATGGTGCCGATCTCGCCCGTGTGGCCACCCGCCTCGGATCCCTGCGCGATGATCACGTCGACGCCGGCGTTCACGTGCCGCTCGGCGTGCTGGGCCGCACCGGCCAGGGCGCCGACCTTGCGGCCCTCCTCCCGCACCCGCTCGATCATGTGGGCCGGCGGCGGCCCGAGCGCGTTGACCACCAGGGCCGGGCGATGGGCGAGCGCGATCTCGAGCTGCGGGTCGGCACGGTTCGCGGAGAACGGGGCGGCGCCGTCGGAGCCGAGCAGGCCGCGCCCGCTGCGCTCGTCGTCGGGCAGCTCGGGAACCTCGTAGCGCCGGAGGATGTCGTCGACGAACGCCCGGTGCTCGTCGGGGATCATCGCCACGAGGTCGGCCAGGTCCATGCCACCTGCATCGTCGCCTGCGTACTTGGCCGGAACGATCAGGTCGACGCCGTAGGGCCGATCGCCGATCTCGTCCTCGATCCACGCGAGATCGATCTCGAGCTGGCTGTCGCTGTGGGCGACGGCGCCCAGCACGCCCATACCGCCCGCCTTCGACACGGCGGCGACGACGTCGCGGCAGTGACTGAAGGCGAGGATCGGAACGTCGACGCCGAACATCTCGGTGATCGCAGTCTTCATGGCCGGAGTCTCGCGAGATCGTGGCGCTCCCCACGAACCGCACGGCCGTCGGCCAGGAGCGCTACGTTCGGTCGATGTGAGTGACACCGAGATCGGACGACCCCGCCCCGTCATCGCCGGGTTGCCGGCGTACCGGCCGGGCAAGGGTGCGAAGCAGGCCGAGGCCGAACACGGCATCACCGACGCGATCAAGCTCGCCTCCAACGAGAACCCGGCCGAGCCGCTTCCTGCGATCGTCGAGGCGATCACCGCCGCCGCGTCGGGCGCCAACCGCTACGCCGATCACCGCGCCACCGCCGTTCGCCAGGCGCTGGCCGACCGCCTCGGTGTCACCGTCGAGCAGGTCACGGTCGGCAACGGCACGGTGGGCCTGCTGCAACAGCTATGGCTGAGCTACGTCGATCCGGGCGACGAGGTCGTGTACCCGTGGCGCTCGTTCGAGGTCTACCCCGTCTACACCCAGGAGATGGCCGGCACTGCCGTCACGGTCCCGCTGCGCGACGACCTCGGTTTCGACCTCGACGGCGTCGTCGATGCCGTGACCGAACGGACCAAGCTCGTCGTCCTCGCAACACCGAACAACCCGACCGGTGTGGCCTGCACGACCGCCGAGCTGCGCACCGCGCTCGAGCGGATCCCGCGAAGCGTCATCGTCTGCATCGACGAGGCCTATCGCGAGTTCCTCGATCCATCGTTCGGCGACCCGGTGAGCGAGCTGCTGCCCGACTTCCCGAACGCGCTCGTCACCCGCACGATGTCGAAGGCGCACGGTCTCGCCGGGGTGCGTGTCGGCTACGCCGTGGGCCATCCCGACGTGATCGCCACGATCGACAAGACCCTCGTGCCCTTCGCCGTGAATGCGTTGGCCCAAGCCGCCGCGTTGGCGGCGATCGAGCACGACGACGAGATCCGCCGATCGGTCGACGGGCTGCTCGCCGAGCGGTCCCGTGTCGAGTCGGCACTTCGGGCAGCGGGATGGTCACTGCCCGCCCATCAGGCGAACTTCGTCTGGCTCGCGCTGGGCGATCGCACCGACGAGATCGCGCTCGGTCTCGAGCGGAGCGGCGTCGTCGTACGGCCCTTCTCGGGCGAAGGCATTCGCGTCACGATCGGCACACCTGCCGAGAACGACCGGTTCGTCGCAGCGCTGGCCGAGGTCTCGAGTTGAACAAGCAACGGTGGTTCCCCGGCGATCCCCGTCAAGTCGGGAGCGACCCCGACTACCGCTTCACGCTCGCCAACGAGCGGACGTTCCTCGCATGGATCCGGACGTCACTCGCCCTGGCCGCCGGCGGTCTGGGTGCGGTCACCATCCTCGACGACTTCCCGGGCGAAGAATTCCTGGGGATCGGCCTGCTGGCACTCAGCTTCGCCACCGCAGCGACGGCCTACCGGCGGTGGGCGCTCAACGAACGGGCGATGCGCCTCGACGAGCCGCTGCCGCCCTCGAAGTTGCCCGCCACGATGGCCGTCGGTGTGGCGCTCGTCGCCGTCGCGGCCGCCGTCTTCTTCGTGATCGACACCCTCTGATCGTCGCGACGTCATGGCTCGACAGGACCGCCCCAGCCAGGTGTTCGACGCCGGGTTGCAACAGGAGCGCACGGCGCTGGCGTGGGAACGGACCGCGATCGCGTCGATGGTCGCGGGCGTCCTGCTCGCCCGCTACAGCGCCCAAGAACTCCACGTCGCCGTCGCGGCGATCGGCATCCTCCAGGTCGTGCTCGGGGCCGTGCTGTTGATCTGGACCGGGATGCACTACGACGATCTGCACGGGCCGCTGCGCTCCGGCGAGAGCCCGGTCCATCCGCTCGCGGCGAGGGTGGTCGGTCTGGCCACCGTCTGCTTCAGCGGCCTCGCTCTGATCGTGGCGTTCGCCATCGCGCTCCGTTGACCGTCGACGGGAAGCGACGGCGTTCCCGGCGGGTTCCCGACACGTGCCAAGCTTGCTCCATGCGCCGACGGACCACATCGACGTGTCGCCTTCGATCGACGAGGGGCGGCGTGGCGCGCTGATGGACGAGTTGTCGGCCGACGCCAAGTTCGAGCAGTACGTGCTGCCCGAGATCGAGGTGATGCTGCGCGTCGCCCGGTCGCTGACCCGAAACCGGGCCGACGCCGAGGACCTCGTGCAGGACACCCTGGTCAGGGCGTACAAGGCGATCGACCGTTTCGACGGCCGGTTTCCGCGTGCCTGGCTCCTCACGATCCTGCGGAACACCAACATCAACCGCAACCGTCGTCGACGTCCCGAGCTGCTGCGCGACCCCGACACCCAGCTCGAACGCGTCGTCGCCGAGCCGGAGGATGCCGACGCACTGCGTCCCGACCGGTTCATCGACTTCGAACTCGACGCTGCGCTCGAGGACGCGTTGGCAACGCTGACCGAACCGTTCGCCCAGGTGGTCGAACTGGTCGACATCGACGGCCTCGCCTATGCCGAGGCCGCCGAAGTGCTCGACGTGCCGATCGGCACCGTCATGTCGCGCCTGCACCGGGCGCGCAAGAAGCTCCGCGATCAACTCCGCGACGCCGGTGCGGCGCCTGCGTTCGGTGACACCGGGAGGTCGTCATGATCCGTATGTACGTCCGTCGGATGACCGGCGGTCGCTGGCCCTCGATCCAACCGGGGGAGCAGCTCGCTTGCCCCGAGGTGGCGCGGCTCCTCCAGCAGTTCCTCGACGACGAGATCGACGATCCGGTGGTGGTCGAGGCGCTGACCGTCCACGTCGACGAGTGCGGCCCGTGTGGCTACGAGGCCGAGACGTTCCGCACGATCAAGGCGGCGCTGGCGGCGCGGCGGGAGCCGCTCGAGCCGGAGTCGGTCGACCGGTTGCGGTCGTTCGGGTCGTCGCTGATGCGGGAGTCGTGACGCCCGGTCGGGCGACGCTCAGCCGAAGCGAACGGCGACTTCGGCGAGGATCGTGCCCTCTTCGGGGCTGACGTCGTCGTCGATGCCGGCCACCTCACGGGCAGCCGAGAACAGGGCCCGCCGCAGCACACGGCTGCTGATGCGGCGATCGATGTCGTCGATCAGCTCGACCACTTCGCCGTCGGCGATCGCCTGCTGGGCTCGCTCGACGGCCGGTCCGAGGTACTTGTCGAAGGTGAAGTCACCGTCTCGCCAGTCGTCGGTGATGTCCTTGATGGCCTCGATCTCGGCCTCGTCGAGGTTGTGGTCGGCCGCCATCACGAGCGCGAGCAACTCGAGCGCGGCGGTGTGCTCGTAGTTGGCAGTGGCGTGGACGGCCACGCCCTTGTACAGCTCCGTCAGTCGATCGTTCACCGCCGACGAACCTAGTAGACCGGGCCGTCGCGGCCGTCACCCGCTGGTGATGCCGAGGCTGCGCCGCAGGAAGTCGAGCTGGTGGAGCAGCAGGTTCTCGGCCACGATCTCCTGCGGCGTCATGTGGGTGACCCCGACGAGCGGCAGGACTTCGTGTGGCTTGCCGGCGGCGAGCAGCGCTGCGCTGAGCTGCAGGGTGTGCGCCGCCACCACGTTGTCGTCGGCGAGGCCGTGGATCAGCAGTAGCGGCCTCGTCAGTTCGGGTGCCAGGGGCAGCAGCGAGTTGGCGTCGTACACCTCGGGCCGCTCGTTCGGGTCGCCGAGGTAGCGCTCGGTGTAGCAGGTGTCGTAGAGGCGCCACTCGGTGACCGGTGCGCCGGCGATCCCGGCGTGGAACACGTCGGGCCGCTTCATGACGGCGAGCGCCGACAGGTATCCGCCGAAGCTCCAACCGCGCATCGCCACTCGCGTGAGGTCGAGTTCGGGGTGCTGCTCCGCGGCCGCGTGGAGTGCGGTGACCTGGTCGTCGAGGACGCCGGTGGCGAGGTCGAGGAACACCGACCGCTCGTAGGCGGAGCCGCGGCCCGGTGTGCCGCGCCCGTCGGCGACGACGACGGCGAAGCCCTGATCGGCGAACCACTGCGACGCGCAGAACGCGTTGTGCGAGCGCAGGACACGCTGTGCGTGCGGTCCGCCGTACGGGTCGAGGAGGACCGGGAGTGGCGAGCCGTCGTGGTCGTGGGGGAGCAGGACGGCGGTGGTCGGCACGTCGGCCGTGTGGGCGGCGACGCGGACGTTCGGTCGCACCAGCGGACGCTCGGCGTGGGAGGTGAGCGTGTGACCGTTCGGGAGACGCCACCGGGCGCCGGGCTCGTCGACGGTCGCCGTCCGGAACAGGATGGTGTCGCCGCCGACCGCCGCCTGGTTCACGGCGAGCCCGTCGGTGAGCGCCTCGAAGCCGTCGGCGCGGGTCCAGCGGTAGACGTGCAGCTGGCTGGCGTCGTCGAGCGGATTGCCGGTCACCACGACTCGGTCGGCGTCGGCCTGCACGACCGAGCGGATCTGGACGTCGGCCGGCGAGACCAGGTCGTCGCCGAGCGACAGACGGCGGGCGCCGTCGGCCTCCGTGCACATCACCGGCGTGTCGGGAGCGATCAGCGCGCCGGTGCCGGGCACCAGTTCGACCCAGGCGTCGTCGTGGTCGGTGAACACCGTCGTGGTGGCGCCGGTCGACGGGTCGGCAGTGAGTACCTGCAGGTCGCGCTGATCGCGCGAGAGCACGGTGAGGGCGAGGCCGTGGCCGTTCCAGGCGACCTTGGCGAGGTACTCGAACGCCTGGCGGTCCCAGTCGACGGCGACACGATCGCCCGACCCCAGCACGCACACGTGCAGGGTGACCTCCGGGTTCGGTGTGCCTGCCGCGGGATAGCGAACCGGCCGGGGTGTCGAGCCCGGGTCGGCCGGGTTCGAGATGTGCCACACCTGCACCGGTGCGTCGTCGACGCGGCAGGCCGCGATCGCCGAGCCGTCGGGGCTCCACCAGAACCCCCGATAGCGGTTCATCTCCTCCGCGGCGACGAAGTCGGCGCTGCCCCACGACACGGTGTCGGCAGCGCCGTCGGCCGGACCGGCGACGAGGTGTGCGTCGCCGTGCAGGTCGGTGACCCACAGCTCCCGTCCACGGACGTACGCGATCCGCGTCCCGTCGGGGGACACGTGCGGGTCGAACACCGGGCCGGGCACGTCGAGGCGACGGCACTCGCCGTCGAGTTCGGCGGTGAACAGGTTGCCGGCGAGCACGAACACGGCCCGCTCGGCGGCTCGATCGAGTTCGTATCCGGTGATGCCACCGGCGCCTTCGCGCAACCGCTCGCGGCGCGCCCGTTCCTCGGGTGGGAGGTCGGCGTCGTCGGCGGCGATGGCGGCCATCAGGGTGACCGGGTCGGCGACCAGGCGTTCCTCGCCGGTCTCCACGTCGGCCACCCAGAGGCAGTTCACCGGATCGGCGCCGCCACGCGAGCGGGCGAACACGACCCGCTGCCCGTCGGGCGTGACACTCAGGTCGCGCGGCTCACCGAGCGTGAGTCGTTGGGTGCGTGCGTACTGACGAGGAAACGAGTCGACCACGCCGAGCGACGCTAACGGATCGAGTCACCCTCCGAACCGTGCCCACCCACACCTCGGCAACACCGGCCGAGCGCCAGGATCGGCGACGGGTGTGACCAGCCGCTCGCGGACCTGCCGCAGACCCAGGGCCGTGCGGACGTCGATCATGGTGACCGCAGGTCGAGTTCCATGAAACGCCAGTCGTGGTGGAGCTCGCTCGGTACTTCGGCACCGGCGTAGATCGGCCGATCGCGGAAGCCCTCGGCCTCGTAGAGCCGATGCGCAGCGGTCATGAACGGGCCGGAGTCGAGTCGCATGCTCGTGTACCCGAACGACCTCGCATCGGAGACCAGACGTCGCACGATGTCCGCGCCGAGCCCGGTGCCTCGTTGACTCGGGCGCACGAAGACCCGCTTCATCTCCGCTGCCTCGTCGGTCGTCCGGCGCACGCCGCCCATGCCGACGGCCGCCCCGTCGCGTCGTACGAGGTAGAAGACACCCTCTGGTGGCTCCGCCGCGCACAGTGCACCGAGCGTGGCTTCGACGTACTCGACGATCGGTTGATTCAGCAGCGCCGGCAGATCGAGGCCGAAGGTCTGCTGGATGCTGGCGTCGAGCCAGTCGAGGTAGGCGACGTTGAGCTCGGTCAGCACCGCCCGATCGCGGCCGGCGTCAGCGGGTTCGAATGTGGTCGGCATGCAGCCCTCCTCGATGCCGTCGAAGCCGAGTCCTGGGCGACACGACGGCACCATCCTCCCAGGCACGGTCGATGACCACGGTGATTGCGTCACGCGGCGTTGCCGGCGACGGTCGTGGCCAGCGGGTTGTTCCCCGTGCCGTCGGAGGGCGCGCGAACGAGCGACGAGTTCCCGGCGAGGTCGAGACGCCGCACCGAGACCTGATCACGACGAGCCGAGCAGTCGTGAGCAACTTGTGTCGGGGTGCCGTTGGTGTCATTGTCGTCGACATGGACGAGAGGCGGACCGGGCGTCGAGGCAACGACGCTCGCGTCACGCTCGGCGACGACGATCCGCCTGCTGCTCACGGGGCGGCGCTCGGTGCCGGTGAGGTCGGCGGCTGGTGGGCGTGGAGGAGCCGTCGCCGGACGCATGACGGGGTCGACTCGGTGTCGCCGGCGACCGGGCGCGGCACGCTCCACGCACTGCTGTGGTTCGCCGGATTGGCTGCGATCGTGGCGGTTGGACCACTCGTCGTCGCGTGGCCACGCGCCGTGTGGTTCGCCATCGCCGTGGTCGTCATGGTCGGTGTCGGCCTGCTGTGGGACCGAACGCACACGTCCTGACGAGGAACCCGTCGCTGCCGTAGCGTGCACGCATGGCCGGTGGGACAGTGCTGTGGACGTCGGACGAACTCGGGAGTGCGGAACACTGCTCGCTCGACGTCGGCGGGGCCGGTGCGACGTTGGCGGGGACGACCGTGTTGCCGTTCGAGGGGCGACCCGCACACATTCGCTTCTCGGTGACCACCGACCCGCAGTGGCGCACACGCTCGGTCGACGTCGAGATCGTCGGGCATCGCAGCATCACGGTCGTCATGCGCGTCGACGACGGCGCGTGGTCGGTCGATGGCGTCGCCCGTCCTGACCTGGCCGGCTGCGTCGATGCGGACCTCGGGTGGACACCGGCGACCAACACCCTCCCGATCCGACGGCTCGGCCTCGACGTGGGGGAGTCGGCCGAACTCACCGCGGCGTGGCTGCGGTTCCCCGACCTGGTCGTCGTCCCCAGCCGCCAGCGCTACGTCCGCGAGGGTGCGCACGCGTGGCGCTACCTGTCCGGCGACCACGACTTCGCACTCGAGACGAACGCCCACGGGCTGGTCACCCGCTACGGCGACGACCTGTGGGTCGCGACGGCGACCGCAGACACCTGACCGACCTGAACGACCTGATCGACCGGCCGACCCGACCGAGACGGGCTCGCTCGGTCCTGTCAGCCGACCGAGGCGAGAGCGTCGAGCACGATCTGCCAAGCGGCGTCGGCGTCGACCCGATCGAGCACACGGGCGTTGGGCTCGCCGCGCTCGCTGATGTCGCGCCGGTCGATCACCGTCATGCCGGTCGTGTAGGCGCCGCGGGTCTCGACCGTGACGTGGCGCTCGGTGTGCTCGAACAGGTCGGGGTGCGTGACCGCCAGCACGGCCAACGGATCGTGCAATGCAGCGCCGGGCATGTGGTCGTGGCGGCTGATGTAGTTGTCGGTGAAGAAGCGGAACAGGTCGCTCATCAGCGTCGTGAAGTCGCTGCCGATCGCCGCGACCTGATCGATTCGCTCGTGGAGCAGGACGAACTGGTGGGTCACGTCGAGGCCCGCCATCGTGATCGGTGCACCACACCCGAACACGATCTCGGCCGCCTCGGGGTCGGCCCAGATGTTGAACTCGGCCATCGGGGTGCGGTTGCCGAACGTGCCGCCGCCCATCAGCGAGATGCCGGCGATCCGATCGGCCAGGTCGGGGGCGGCGCGCAGTGCTAGCGCGATGTTGGTCAGGGGACCGGTCGGCACGAGCCACAGCCCCTCCTCGAAACGGCACGTCTCGATGATGAAGCCGACGGCGTCGGTCGAGTCGGCGCCCGCCTGGGGCTCGGGCAGATCGGCGCCGTCGAGCCCGCTCTCTCCGTGCACGAACGCACCGAACTTCGGCGGGGCGACGAGCGGCCGTTCGGCGCCGGAGTGCACGCCGCAGCCGACATCGAGCAGGTCACGCATCACGCACGCGTTGTACGTCGTCCGGTCGAGCGGGGCGTTGCCATGTACCGTCGTGATGCCGGCGAGGTTCGTGTGTCGGTGCGCCACGATGATGGCGACGACGTCGTCGTGTCCGGGGTCGCAGTCGAGGATGATCCGAGGGGGAGTGGCGGACGAGGTGGGGGCCATGACGGCCAGCATCGCACGCGACGTGCGACCATGGCGCCGTGACCGCTCGTTCTCGCATCGCACCGCTCGTCGTCGTTGTCGCGACACTCGCCGCGTGCAGTTCGGGGGACGGCACCGACCTCGCCGAGGTCGACACCGACCCCGCGCAGACGACCGTCGAGACGCTCGGCGAGGCGAGCACCGACGACGAG